>NZ_JBMDKS010000099.1:0-2300 GCF_057809835.1 Mesorhizobium sp. FG116 | reverse complement strand
TCCGGCGCTTCGCTGGGCCGCGGCGCTGAAGCGCCGCGGTGCCGGCCCGACCGCAGCGCGGTGGGGATCGCCGTCAGGCCGCGAGAGGCGCGGCCCCAACAGGACGGAGACCACCATGGACCATTCGCTTCCTCCCGACGATGCCTTCGAGCCCCAGCACGCGTCTTCCCCCACCGACCGCTTCATCTACGAGATGCAGCTCTATGGCCATCGCCCCTTCCAGGACGAGCCGGATCCACGCCCGTTGCCCGAGGAGCCGGCCGTCCAGTCGACGCTGACCGCGATCTTCGACGCCATGTTCGAGATGCTCGGCGACACGCGGCTGGAACCCGATCTCGAAGACCTGCTCTGGTCGACGGTCAATGTCTTCCAGCGCGCCGGCGAGCGCATCCAGCGCGAGCTTCAGCGCAACGAGGACGCGCAGCGCACCGGCCAGGCGGAGCAGGACGGCTCCGAGGTGAAGAGCGTCGAGCTGGAACGCCTGATCGCCGAAGGCATCACGCTTCTCGAGCGCCGCAACGCCTTCGAGTTCATGCGCGACTATGCGGCCGACCTCTTCGAGGCGCAGACCGGATCGGCATGGCGGCCGCGCACAGGTTCGAAGGTCAGCCATGCCAACATGACAGCGGCGATGATCGACAGCCGCGACTTCCTCTCTGCCCGCCGGCGTGCCGAGACCGAGGTGATGGTTCCCGCTGGCACCAAGATCGCCTTCGGCGGGGGCGTCGACTACAACGACATCGATCCGATCTACGCGAGGCTCGACAAGGTCCTGGAGAAGTATCCCGACATGATCCTGCTGCATGGCGGGATGCCGAGAGGCGCCGAACTGATTGCCGCCCGTTGGGCAGAAAAGCGCAGCGTCACCCAGGTCGTCTTCAAGCCGAAATGGGGCACCCATTTCAAGGCGGCACCGTTCCGCCGCAACGACGAGATCATCGCCGAGATGCCCACCGGCGTGGTGATCTTCCCGGGAACGGGCATCACCCAGAACCTGCGCGACAAGGCTCGCCGCCTCGGCCTGAACGTCTGGGAGTTCGACGAGGACGGCGCGTGAGCGCCGTCTTCCCCTCTCGCTTCTCATTCGAAAGGGTCGCCACCATGGCCACCCATCGACTGTCTCCACTGGAAAAATTGCCCCGAAATACCTATATTCATGTGCTCAGGAGGACGTAGGACATGGCCAGCATTCCCGCAATTGTCGAAACCGGCGCACATGTCGAAGCGGTCATGAACGCATTTCTGTCGACCGGCAATACAGATGTTTTCACGCGCCATATCGAGGCGATGTCCGACGAGGACACGCGCTCGAGCCGCGCCATCATGCGCGGTTCCGAGAACGAACTGACGCCGATGGACGAATTCCTCTCCATGGCGCTGCAACGCAGGATCATTACGGTCGACGACGTCGTCGACTATGCTCGCCGCTATAGCCTCGGTCTCAAAACCGTCGCCGCATGAGCGGCGACGATCCCTATTGTTATCCCGGAACGGACGTCCTCCGCAATCGGCTCGGGATAGAGGACTCCGTTGCCCACCAGCGCGTCGAACGCACGATCACGAACGCGGCTCTGATCGATCTCGCCAAAGATCCCGTGCGCGGCAGCTACGACGCCCGACATTTCCTCGAAATCAACCGTCGTATTTTCGGCCAGTTCTACCAATGGGCGGGGCAACCCCGCATCTACGACCTGGACAAGCCCGAAATCATCTTGGGCGGCAAATCCGTCCGGTATGGCGACCACAAAACCATCAACGCCGACCTTGATCGCGAAATGTCGGCGCTGTCCCGATTCCAGTGGGACGACAAGGACAAGCTCACATCCGCGTCCAAATTCGCCAGTCACATGAGCGCGATCTGGAAGATACATGCTTTCCGGGAGGGTAACACGCGCACCGTCGGCGCCCTTGTACGCCAGTTCTCGAAGGATCGTGGTTTTGAACTCGATCATGACACGCTCTGGGAGCGTGCCGCCGAAACCCGCGACGCGCTCGCCAGTGCGACCATCGGCCAGCCGAAAGATCTGATCAGAACAATCCTCACCGCTCATCAGATCGGCAAGGACCGTAACCATCCCCAACTCGGCCGCATCACCTCGCAGACCGCCCATGTCCTGCGCTTCATGAACAAGCCGGAGATCAGCTTTCCGAAGCGAGGCGACAAGGTGTCGGGCCAGGTGCTCGACGTCTCCTACAACACGGTGCTTGTCGGCAATGGTCGTTCCGTCCAGGCTGTCTCGGACAGGAATTTTTCGGAACGACCCGCTGCCAATATGCGCGTCGGCGCAGTGATCACGCAC
>NZ_JBMDKS010000098.1:0-2396 GCF_057809835.1 Mesorhizobium sp. FG116 | reverse complement strand
GATTTCTCCTTTCTCGTGCGAAGGCTGTTCGCCGTGTGAGACGGCATGTTCGAGGCGGCGATATTCGCGCCGCAGTCCGATCGACAGATCCCTGGAGAGTTCGCGTGCCGTGCTCGGTTGCGACCGGTCTTTGCCGATCGTGTCCAGCATGTCGATGACGCGGCCGAGAGCGTCCTTTGATTTGTTGAAGCGATCGGAGCCTGCCCGCATCGTCGGCGCCGTCGGCGTGTCGCGAATCTTGTTCATGACCTTGGTCATGACGTTGGGCGGCGTGTAGGCGCCCATGCGGCGGAACATTTCCCACTCCCAGCGTTTGACGGGAGGCGGGCCGGCGCGATCGAGGCGCTTCTGGTGATCGATGGCCAGGCCGCGCTCGCGCGCCTTATCGGCAAATCGCTCGCGCCATTCCGTGAAATCGCGGATATTGGGATTGAGGCGGGTCTTGCCGGGACCTTTCAGGCTGACGATGGCGTGGACATGCGGGTGTTTGGTCATCTCGTGACGATTGTGGACTGCGTAGGCATAGCGATGCCCGTGAAACTGGCTGCCAAGGAAAGCGCTGGCCGCCTCGATGAACTTGTCGCGATCAACGTTCGCCGGACCGGAAAGAAGCAGGTGCATGAAGTCGCGGGGCTGCCGGCTTTGGAGAAGAACGCCAACCGTGCGGCCCTCTCGCGTGAGTTCCTTATGATCCGCTGTCGTGATCGAGCGACGTTCGCCGGTGCGCTTGTAAATCGGCGTCTTGTTGCCGCGCTCGACCAGGTGTGCATGGGTCGACAGCATGACCGCGTTGTCCTGGCGCTGCATGGCGTGCAGGGTAGCGTTAAGCCCTTTGGGGCCGGATGCAAATTTTGCGGGATAGCGGGATAGCGGCGCGATCCCCTGCCCCTCGAGGCGGGCATCGACACGGCGATCGATGGCCCGAACCGTTTCGATCGAAGGGGAAATGTGATTGCCGGTCGTACGGTCAGCCCGGTCCGATTTTTCATGAGCCAGGACGATGGCGAGTTGAAGCCGTGTCCGATCCTTTACGCCTGGGCCAATGCTGTAGGCATAGGTGCGTTGTGTGTCGCCGTCTTCAAGGATGCCATCGCGCGCCGGATCGTCCAGCGCCTTGGCGACGGTTTCGCGGTCAGTGTTCGGCAATTCATAGGTGAGGAGGAGAATGTCCTTCGATCCCTCGCGCGTGGTGAAATCGCGCTCCCATTGTGCGAGTGCATCTTTGATGCTGACGACTTCTCGCCCCTCCTGATCGATCGCCCGCTCTTCCTTCGCCTGGTATTCGAGAACATTGCGCGCCGATACCGCGCCGGCGCCATAGGACAAGACCTTGACGACGACGGCGTTGTGGCCGGTGGCGCGGCTCAGAGCGGTGCTGGCGGCATTGGGACCGGGTCGAAATCTGCCGGTGCTGTGGAGGTGGCGAGAACGCGGGGCCCCTGCTCTGCCAACCTCGCCGCCACGGCCTCCCCCTCCTCCGCCGCCAACCCGATCATCCTCGATCAGTTCGTGGTAGAACGGCAGCTGGCGCTTAGACCGGGAGGGTTTCCTGCGTGGATTTCTCATCGTGGGCGGCGATCAAATCTTTCACTATCGTATAAGATCGCACAAAAGCGGCGTCGCGGATAGAGTCGATTGCACGCGCTATCTCGTCGAGCTTTTCCAGGATCCGGATCGAGCACTGGTCGGTCGACGCGACCCCGTCACTCATGAGATCGCGGTGGACGCGAGCGATGTCCCGGATTGTGAGATGGATATGTTCAAGCTGCTCGTCGTGATCGGCCAGAAGCGGGGCAGCCTCCGAAAGCGTCCGGTCTACAAGAAGCTTGATGATAAGCGCCGGCGAGGTATCAAGGTGCGCCGCCAGCGCCTCCAGTTCATCTGCCCGGTGCCGCGGGAGCCGAAGGTAGTAGCGCGGACTGGGCATTGTCAGTCGTCGTGCCGGTCCAGCCCGGCCATGATGAAGTCCTCGATCACCGTCGTGTAGCGCTTGCTCCGGGAGAGGCCATGCGCAACCAGACGCGTGATGACGTCATTGCGCAATCTGAGCGTGACGCGCGTGTAGTCGGCGGATGCGGCCTTGTTGACGCGCGCAGATTGCGATGCAGTCTCCTGCGGCTGGGCCATGGAACGGGCACTTCGCTTTTGTGCCGGCACACGGCGTCTTGAGATGGGTTCCGACAGCGACGACGATGTGGTCGGAAACTGGACTTCGCTGCCCGGCGGGATATCGGCCTTCGGGATGCCGGTGTCCGCTTCCGCCATGGGCGCGGTGCCGGAAGAGGACAGTTCCTCGACAGACGCGAGCGGGGGCATGAAGGCCATTGCCGGATCATCGGGGTCGACGGGCTCGATGTTGCGGGTTCGGGCGATCGCAGCCAGGTTGCCCGCCACCA
>NZ_JBMDKS010000097.1:0-2449 GCF_057809835.1 Mesorhizobium sp. FG116 | reverse complement strand
ACATCGTGATCGACGCGGTGTCGCGTCAATGGACGCTTCGCTTCGGTACCGAGACGGAAACCTGCCTGTTCAATCTGCGTACGGCGCCGGCGGACGAGCCTCCGCCGATCGAGGGTGTGGTCGGGCCGAAGCCGTTGGGAAGGAGAGGGGTGTTTTCCGCCCGCTCCCCCGACGGGAGCATGAGGTAGGCCGATGTCGGACCCGCAATACAGCCATGGTATCGAGAACGAGGCAACGATCGGCGGCGCCGAGCGGCGACGCGGAATAGGCGTTGGACGGCCGCTGGCGCTGCTGGCGGCGCTCTTCGCTGTTGGGGTTGTGCTCTATCTGGCTTTCTCGACGCCGCCTGAGAAGGTCGCCACGAACCAGTCGGAACCCGAGACTTTCGCCCCAGTGCAAGCGCCGGAGAGTCCGGGCTTCAACACTCCGCCACCGCCGCCGCCGATCCCGACCGTGGTGGTGCCGGAGGCACCGCCACCCCCTCCACCGCCACCGCCTGTGCAACAGGCAGAGTTGCCGCCCGTGCTGGATCAGCCGGTCGATTGCTCGAACGGAAACAATCCGGACAACCCGAAGTGCATAGAACTGGAACGCCAGCGGAAGTTGCTCGAGCGCGTGAAGGCGAATGCGATGGTCTATGACCAGTCGCGTGGTCAGCAGGGCACGGATGTGGCGCAGGCGTCCGTGCAGCCGGCTGGCAACGAGCAAGGAATAGCCAGCCTGAATGGGGGAGAAGATTTCCCCGGACAGGGTGGTGCGGGAGTGAGTCGCCGCGACGGCACGGGCGGAGACGCCAACAGGGCCTTTCTGGCGGCGATGGGGAGCCAGGACGTCACGGTTTCGCGGGCAGTGAAGAACAATCGCACCGATGCCTGGATCGCGCAGGGCACCATGAGCAGGGGTACGCTGGAAACGGCGATCAACTCGGACCTCGCCGGCATGGCAAAGGCAATCGTCCGAGACGACGTCTACTCCTTCGACGGGCGCCGCATCCTGATCCCGGCCGGTTCGAGCCTGATCGGCGACTACAAGGCTGACATTCAGCAGGGCCAGGAACGCGTTTTCATCGTCTGGACGCGCATGATCCGCGGCGACGGGGTCTCGGTCCAGCTCGGTTCGTTCGGAACGGACCGGCTCGGGCGATCGGGCATGACAGGGAAGGTCGACCGGAAATATTGGGAACGCTTTGGGCCGCCGGCGCTGCTCACGATGATCGGCGGGGCGGCGCAATATGTGGCGACGCTCGGAAATCCGAACCGCAACAACGACATCACAATCGTCAATCCGGATGGCACCGTGACGCGCATACCTCAGAACAGCAACGCAACGCCCGAACAGCAAGCGCGCGGCATTGCGGCCCAGACGATAGCAGCCGGCATCCAGCAGATGGCCGCGGAAGCTTTCGGCAATACCAAGGATATCAGGCCGACGATCCATATCGACCAGGGGTCGGACATCAACGTGTTCGTGACGCGTGATCTCGATTTCTCCGATTTGTACGCTGACCCAATCGTAGAAGAATTCGAGCGGCTGAAGAGGTCGAGGCGAGCGGGCAGGTGAAGATGGAGTCTGCCAGCGACACGCCGCGCCATGTGCCGGCCGACCCCAAGGTGGTGACGCCGCTCAAGAAAGTCGATGCCACAACCAGCCGGAGGGATATCGACCTTCACTGGCTTGGCGAGGCGCTGAAGCCGATCAGAACGTACCTCGATGATCCGGAGGTGGTCGAAATCTCCTGCCAGAAGCCGGGGGAGCTGTGGCTGGAGAAAGGCGGCAGCCTAGTGATGCAGAAGATCGAGGAACCGGCGCTCACCGAATATGCAGTCGAGAACATGGCCGTGCGATCCGCTGCTTTGACGGCTCAGGTGATCAACCGCGAAAACCCGCTGCTGTCGGCCGTCCTGACCGGCGGCGAGCGCGTCCAGTTCGTGCTTCATCCGACCTCCGCCACTGGCCATGCGTTTTCGATCCGCAAGCAGTTCATCCGGCGGCTGTCGCTGGAGGATTACGAGAAGCGAGGCGCCTTCGACCATGTGAAGGTGACGGGAGACGACGATATCGATGAGGTCGACCGAGAATTGTCAGCCTTGCTGCGCAGCCGGCAGGTGCGCAAATTCCTGGAACTCGCGGCGTCGGAGCATCGTTCCATGCTCGTGTCGGGCGGCACCTCATCGGGCAAGACGACATTCTTGAACACGATGCTGACGGCAATTCCCATGCAAGAGCGCTTCGTTCTGATGGAGGACACGCGCGAGCTAGAGCCGCGGCAGGAAAACGTGGTGTCGCTTCTGGTTTCGAAAGGAGATCAGGGCGAGGCGAAGGTGTCGATGGCCGACTTGCTGGCGACTGCGCTGCGCCTGCGCCCGGACCGGATTTTCATGGGGGAGTTGCGCGGCCCGGAGGCTTTTGACTTCCTGAACGCGATCAATACGGGCCACCCCGGTTCCAT
>NZ_JBMDKS010000096.1:0-2495 GCF_057809835.1 Mesorhizobium sp. FG116 | reverse complement strand
CGCGCCGCTCGATGAACGCCGTATCATCATAAGGCGTTCCGGCGGCGATGTTGAGAGGGTGGAGTTGCCCTGGGGCCTACAGCCACGCGAGCGCGGCTGCCGGCCTTTCACCGTTGTCCGCGCTGAAGGCCGGAGCTTTCCGGGCCATCGATGCCTTGGGGCCTCCGAGTTTCGGTTCCGCAGCCGCGGCAGGGAATATCGCTTCGCGCTCGCCGATGGCGACTGGTTCTATTTCGCCGGGATATGGCGCCCAGCCTCACGCGAATGGCCGGAATCCTCCGCAATCCTGACCATCGAGGCGAATGCGGACGTTGCGCCGTATCGTGATCGCCAGATGGCAGTGTTGCGGCGCGTGGACCGGATGCGCTGGCTCGACCATGGCTATGAGGAGAAGGATCTGCTCAGACAGCTCCGGGCGGGCACGTTCAGAGTACGCCATTGTGAGCGGCAGCCTCAGGGAGAGCTTTTGCACTAGTTCCTGCGCGAACGCGCCGGAGGTTGCCAGCCCTGAGTGCCGTGGCGTGACAGATTTCGTACGACCGACACTGAGGCGCCACGATGGCCCTGTCCTCGGTAATGATGCCATTCATGCCGTTTCTCACTCTGGCCGTGAAGAAAACAAGCAGGCGCGGAACAGGCCTTTCCTACCTGCGCGTGACCAAGGCTCTGCGCGCAAACTGGACGTATCTGGAATTTTACGAGAGTATCTTTAGTTAAAGAACGATGCGCGCAATGGTCGATTCACGGGCGATGCTGCGCTCGAGTCCGTCCGTCACGACGAGATTCCGAGACAGAGCCGACAAGCCAAGCAGCTGCACGGCCGTTGCTCGCCCAATTGAGATTCCACAGCGTAGAGAAAATATCGAGAACACGCGATTCATCGGCTTCTACGGCCTGGACCCCTAAACCGTCGGTCGCGCTCGGAATGTGCTCAAGCCAAATAGATTGAACGGTCATGCGCATCGTCCTTCGCGGAAATCCAGGCTACCAGGTCGATCAAATCACAGCCGACGAAGCGGAGGCGCTGAGAGCTTGGTATGGTCATTCAGCATCCGCCGAACAAGATGCGACGGCGCTGGCGGTCATTCGCCGTGCAAAAACCAAGGATGGATGGATAGAGTGCGATTGCGTGCCAGGGGATTTCAAGCCTCTGCTCGCGCCGCAACAGCAGGAGCGAACGTTCACACTGCGCCGCCTTACACCCGCAGACGGTGATCCACATGCACGTGTCGACCGGCCCAACCATTCCGACACTTGCCCGTTCCACGTCGACCGGGACTTCGAGCCATCCGCACATGATCGCGCGTTCAATCTTCGACCGGTGCCCCATCGAGAAACCGGATACATCGATGCCTTGCCACCTGTTCCAACCCAGCTTGCCGACCTTGACCGTCGCACTCCTGACCAGGATCGCGAACGAAACGACCGGCCTTCAAAGCTCGCGTTGGTTCTTTGGCGGCTTATGGATGCCGCGGCTGTCAATGTGCTCAAACCGCTTCAGGATCAGCCCTCGCCGTACCGGCTGAGGGACCAACTCACAACGATCCACAACGCCGGCGCCAAATGGCGCGTCACGCGCACCTGGCGCTTCAGTGCGCTGTCGACTACCTGGGCCGGCGACTATTGGGACAAGAATTCCAGGTTTCAGCGACTGTTGCGCAAATCGCAGGGTGATTGGGCGCCGAACCAGCGCCGGACTGGTTTCATGATCTTGTTCTCGCCCAGCGTCACGGACAAGCTCATCCGGCCGGCGGCCACTTCGGAACCGATCACGCTTAATTCACGTCTGCGCCAACCTCTTCGGGGGGATCCCCGGCGGCGCGGTCCATATCTTGCAATCGCCAACGTCGATTTCGGCGACGACGACGACGGCGACTTACGTGCAGTCCAATCCTATGCGCAGCCCGTCTTCAACGGCGATACGCTGTTTCCGGTCGAATCCGGCTTCGAGCGTGACGTCACCGACCTGCTCATCTGGCTGCAGATATCTCTTTTTGAAGCCGCCCCTCGTCTTCGGATTGCGATCAAGAAGCCTCTCTTTGCCATCGCGACATCAAGAGGGCTTTGCCGCCCTGATTTCGTTCTTGAGACGAGCTATGGCAACCGTCCACCCACTAACCTCGTTATCGAAGCCATGGGGATGGATACCGAGAAGTACATCGCCGCCAAAGCGAAAACGCTACCGCGTATGCGAGAGGTCGGTCCGTGCTATCAAATAACGCCCCCCGACATGAAACCGGCGAAAGCGCGGTCACTTGGCGCGGATCTGCAGCGATGGGTGCTTGACCAAGCCACAACCCGGCATCTGCGTCTCGTCAACGAATAGGGGGCAACCACGGTGACACTCATGCCAGCGAGCGTAGCGCTGCCACCAGGTCCTCGGGTCTCATACACTCAGGATCAGCTTCGAGCAGTTCGGCCAAATAGGTCGCCTTCGCCCGGCGATCACCGATGGACTGCACTTTCGCCTCTGCGATAGCCGTCAAAGCGAGTTG
>NZ_JBMDKS010000095.1:0-2513 GCF_057809835.1 Mesorhizobium sp. FG116 | reverse complement strand
GAGGTGGCCATATTCAGGACGCCGCGCTGATAAGGTTGATGAAATCGTTGTTCAGCGCTTTGATCTGGTCGATGGCGTCCAGCACGCTCTCGCGAGCCCGTTTCCTCGCAGATGGCGCCATCTTTGGATTCTCGTCGATCTCGCGCAGCTTCGTATAGAGCGTTCCGTACCCGGCCGCGACGTCGCTGAAATGGTTGCTCTTACGGATGATCGTCTCGAAGGTCGGCACGTTGCCGGCACTGAGGAGCTTGATGACTTCCGGAATGGCGCGGTTCTTCATCATTGCGATATGATCGACATTGTTCCAGATGGCCGCATGTGGCGTGACCGCCCTGCCCTCCTGCGCTGCGATCTGCTTCAGGAGGTTCGAGACGTTGATCGCTTGCGTCGCGCTCGTCGCCTCGAGAATAACCGGAATGATCACCGCCTGGACCCTTCTGAAAACATCCAGGGCCCGACCATGGGCGTGCCCGCCGACGTCGTAGATGTGGATGTCGGCCGCCGGCGCCGAGTTCAGCCGCTCGTTCAGATCCTCATTCGGCAGTACGGAGATCGCATCGATATTGTCGCTCTCGCCGATCAAGCCGCGAGCGACGGAGGTCTTATACCAGCGAAAAAGCGACTGCTGCTGGTCGCAGTCGATGAGTAGCGTTCGGGTTCCCTGGCTACCGAACTCCCCCGCCAGATTAAGGCTGAGGACAGTCTTTCCTCCCCCTCCTTTGAACGTACACAGGGCCAGCGAAACGGACGGCGCATTGGAGATTGCCTGGATCGACATGAAGCGACAGCTCTTCGCAACGACTGAAAGGAATTACACCATAGTATAATTCTCTGAGCGTAGAGCGCAATGTCACCGGGCGTCATTTTGATAGTGCCGCCCAGTGACAATGACGCAATTTCACATTGTCACATTGTCACCGGGTGGCATTGTCACCGGGTGCCAATGTGACAATGACACCGAAGTCTTTTCTTGCGGTCCGCAGACGTTTCGATGTTCGGCCTGCCTGGTCGAAGCGGGCACACGCGAGCTTCTTCTACCCGTCTGAGGCGAAACCAAACTGGCGCCCCGCGGGCGCAATGGCTAGCTGTCACCAGCTAGCCTATCCTGCCATTTTCGAGAGTAGGCTGGTTGGCCAGCACCGTCGTCAATCATCTGGCCGCGCAACTGCTTGCAGATCGCGCGGCCAGATGATTGACCGATGTCCGACGAAGCCTTTGGCCGCTTTGCGACTGAAGGCGAGGACGACAGCGACTCACGGTGGTGGCCAACCAGCCTACTCTCGAAAAATCCGAAGCGAACGCCGAGAATGCACGACAGTGCATCGAGGCGGGAGCACCCCGCCAGGGTCGGAGCGCAGGCGTCAGTTGCGGCGGCAAACTGACGCCAAGCGAACGGCCCGGCTGGATTGGCGAAGTCGCGGCAGCGTCCGCCAACCGGCCCGAAAGGCCGGCTGCGAAGCAGGCTGCTAGGAGAGAGGGGTTTGGGGGGAGAGGCGGCTAGTCTCTCCCCCCAAGGCGCCCCGGCTGGCTCGATGCCGCCGGTGCGCCCTGCTTGATCGAACCGGCATTGCCACAGCGATGATCGGGCGGTCGGCGCCATGGCAGACGGGTTGTGATCGGGGCAGGTGGAATAGCGAGGCCGACGACAGCATCATCGCCGGCCCCACGCTATCCGCCTTAGATCTGGCGGGGATCCCGGCCTTGCGCATTGAGGATGCGCATGGCTTTCGGATTTGCCTGCACAGCCTTCAAGGCATCGTCCAGATCGTCAAATGGTTCTATGTTTTCGTCGATTTCCATGTCGCCGTCTTCGCTGATGTAGTGGCCGCGATAGAGAGGCGCGCGCCGGCAAATGTCGCTGCGGCGCTCCAGTTCACGGATGAGCGCGTAGGCGTGGCGCAGCTCGGTCCAGTATTGCTGGCTGCCGCCGTCGATGGAGGTGATTTGATCGGTCATGGTCAGCTCCTGCTGATTGCGGTGCGATGCGTTTTGAGATTGAGGGCCCAGCGCCTCGACGGGCCCCGGACAGGCCGATGCTTCCCCGTTGAGGCGCTGGAAGGTGCTGTTGATCTCGGGACGATCCCTAGATCGGGATCTCAGTGTCGTTCGTGGCCCACTCGGCGAGCATCGCGTCCCGCTCGGCTATGGCCCTGGCAAGCTCGGTTTCGATCAAGCGGCGCTCGTCGGGATAGACAGCGTTGCGGAGTTCGGCGCGCAATTCCTCGATGTGTTGATCAATGGACATTGTCGTCTCCTTCTCTCGATGACGACAGGCATTCATCGTTTATCGACGAGCGGGTCAGGGACCGCGAAGCGGCCGCCGGCGGCGGGGAGCGGGGGAGCCGATTTTTGCGCACGGCCCGCAGGGACGCGGCCGAAGGCCGGCAAAAATTGGGGGAACCGCTCATCCTTGACGCGCGAGGAGATGCGATAGAATAGGCGTCATTGAGAGAGAGACCCACGCGCGCGACCAGCGCGCGTGACCACATCCGACCGGCAGGTCGGGTCAGGCA
>NZ_JBMDKS010000094.1:0-2531 GCF_057809835.1 Mesorhizobium sp. FG116 | reverse complement strand
ACAGATGCATGACGGTGATGGGCTCCAGGAGGACGAGTCCACCTTCAGAATCCATCATGAGCCCAGCCACAAGCCATCCCGTTCAGTGCGTCACGGCCATATGCGATTCCCCTGATGTCGGGGCTCATAGCGCTGAGAGTTCTCACGGTGCTTCGCCCCCGCACCGCTTCCGCATCGCTGTGAGCAAAGCACGAAGGGCCGCGCCCGACCCTGGGTGGGCGCGCGCACCCGCTCCACAACGCGGGCGCTCAAAAGCACTGATGTCAGGTGTGCGGTGAAAGACATCACCGATGCGCCCTCCCATGGGGAGGGTCGGGCGCGGCCCGGCGGTGCCGCCGGGCCCTGCAGTTGGGACATGCTTCGCTGAGATTTTCAGGGGCATCTGCCAACGGTATCCTCACACCTCCACTCAAAGTGAAGCGATAAGGGACGCGCCCGATCTTGGGTGGGCGCCAGTCCTTGCCACGAAGCTCTGCGCTCAAAAGCACTGATGTCGGGTGTGCGGTGAAAGACAGCGCCGAGGCGCCCCCTCCTTGGGGGAGGGTCGGGCGCGGCCCGTGGGGGCCACGGGCGACGCAGAGATAAAAACGCCGGCCCCTTGTGAGGGCCGGCGTCTGTGTTCATCCCGGAACGCTGGGCTTAGCCCGCCTGCCCCGCGCGCACCGCGTCTTCGATGCGCTGGCCGACCTCCGCGTCGACGCTCTTCCAATAGTCGAACGCCCGCTCGAGCACCGGAGAGCGCACCCCGCCGAGCAGCGCGCCGCTGACCGTCTCGACCAACTGGCGGCGCTCGTCATCATTGAACACCTCGCGCACCAGTTTGCCCGGCTGCGAGAAGTCGTCATCACCCGGCCGCAACGTATAGGCGCTGCGCACGAAATCGCCGTCCGCCTCCCAGCCGTCATGCACCGCGCCGGTCTCGTCGGACCAGCTGCGGCCGCCGCTATTGGTCGCATGCACCGGTGCGCTGCCGCTGTGGTGATAGGCCATCTGCCCGTCGAACATATAGGTGTTCACCGGAACCTTGGGCTGGTTCACCGGCAGCTGGTGGAAGTTGGTGCCGATCCGGTTGCGCTGCGCATCATTATAGGCAAAGGCGCGGCCAAGCAGCATTTTATCCGGCGAGAGGCCAATCCCCGGCACTGTATTCCCCGGCGAGAAGGCCGCCTGCTCGATCTGGGCAAAGAAGTTCTCGGGGTTGCGGTTCAGGGTCATCTTGCCGACTTCGATCAGCGGGTAATCCGCATGCGGCCAGGTTTTGGTCAGGTCAAAGGGGTTGATATGATAGGTTTTTCCCTCTTCATAGGGCATCACCTGCACCGACATCGTCCAGGCCGGATGCTCGCCACGGGCAATCGCGTCAAACAGGTCGCGGCGGTGGAAATCTGCATCGGCACCGGCCATCGCGCCGGCCTCTTCATTGGTGAAGAACTCCATCCCCTGATGGGTGTGGAAATGGTATTTCACCCAGAACCGCTCCCCCGCCTCGTTCACCCACATATAGGTGTGCGAGCCGTAGCCGTTCATATGACGCCAGGTGCGGGGCAGCCCGCGCACGCCCATCACATAGGTCACCTGATGCGCGGATTCGGGGTTATTGGTCCAGAAATCCCACTGCATATGATTGTCGCGCAGACCCGAGTCCGGCAGGCGTTTCTGGCTGCGGATGAAATGCGGGAATTTCATCGGGTCACGGACAAAGAAAATCGGGGTGTTATTGCCGACGAGATCGTAATTGCCCTCATCGGTGTAGAATTTCAGCGAGAAGCCGCGCACATCGCGCCATGTGTCGGGGCTGCCCATCTCGCCGGCAACGGTGGAGAAGCGCGCCAGCATCTCGGTGGTTGCGCCCTTTTGGAACAGCGCCGCCTTGGTATAGGCCGAGACGTCATGGGTGGTCTCGAAAGTGCCGAACGCGCCCGAACCTTTGGCGTGGGGCTGGCGCTCGGGCACTTTCTCGCGGTTGAAATGGGCCATTTGCTCGAGGAAATGCACGTCATGCAGCAGGATCGGGCCATCGGGGCCCACGGTCAGAGAGTTGCGGTCGCTTACCGCCGGTGCGCCGGTGCCCGTGGTCGAGCCCGTTCCACCCTGTTTCTTATTCATATCGGTCATCTAAATCCTCCTATAGTGCCCGTGAACTGACCCGGTGCTGTGCGCGGATGCCGCGCGCATCGCCAAGTGTTACATGTCGAGCCTAAGCAACCGGCACCTTTTTGTCAAAACCTAATGCCGTGGATGGCGAAGAACGGCTGTGATGGAGGCTCTGCGAGGGCCTGCGAGATCGGGGCGGTGGAAATCGCCGCCAAATTGCCACAAAATCTTTGCATATTGTGCAGCTTGGGCGCGCAATAGGCGCGGGACAGCGGTCGCAAGGCCACAAAGGAGAGACATAAGCGCAACGGCAGAGGGAATGAGCAGCATGGATGAGGCAATTCTGCTTTGGCTGGACGGGATCGCCGCCAGATCCGAGGCATTCAACGCATTTATCACCGTGATCTCGGACAATCCGCTGATCAAAGGCGTGCCGA
>NZ_JBMDKS010000093.1:0-2565 GCF_057809835.1 Mesorhizobium sp. FG116 | reverse complement strand
GAGCATAGCCCCAGGGCGAGAAACCCTTGAAAGCCTGCCCAATCTTCGGGATGGACCCGCCGTCCGTATACATGATCCCCGGCTGGATGGTGCCGCCGTGGGCACCGGGGTCCGAGCGGTGGAAGATCAATGGATCTCCTGGATCCGGCACGAACAGGAACTTCCCGTCGCCGGAGCTGTCGCCCTCGCCGACCCACATGACGAAGAGGCTTCCGGAAAGTTGCCCCGAGGACAATTTTCGATAGTCGATCGAACTGCAGGCGCCGATTGTCAAAGCCATTGAGAGTGCCGACAGCCACCCGACGGAATTCAAAAGCGGCCGTTGGGATATGTCGCGGCTGTCGTGCAGTCGACTTCTTTGGCTCATCCCTTTCCTCAACTGCGCACAGCGTTACTGATTGTCGACGCAGGCGTCGGCCAGGCACTCCTCGATCTGCCTGAGAAATCTGATGCCAGGGGTGTCATCTTCGAGGATTCTCTCCATCGTGACCCCGTCGGCGCTGCAGGCCGTAGCCTTGCGTAGGCCCGCGAGGGCCTGAGACAGTGTCTGGCTGTCGGAGGAGTTGAGCGTCAGCAGGCCTGCGGGCTCGGAAAAAAGCGTGGCGACAGGCGTGCCGTTCAGCAGCTCTTGGGCATTGATGGCCTTCCCGAGCGATATCAGGACCGCCTGGTCCTTCGGTTCGAGCTTCACATTTGCCTGAGGACCGATGTCGCAAGCAAGCGCCGAAGTGCTCGTGAACACGACCGCTGCAAAAGCCACGATGGAACGCATTCTGTGTCCCGGCAAAGATCACCACCAGTTGCGCCACTCTGCTGCAAGGGGCGCGAGAATTCAACTCGGCTCCCCGGGTCTTTGAAGCACTCAGATTGCTGGAGTTGCGCCCATCGAAGGTTCTGCCAAATTGCAGACATCAAGGCTGCTTGAGCAGCCATGAGAAGGCGCGCCGCAGGAAGGCTTCGCCGTCCGTCCTGACGATCTCGCCGTGCGCCACGACGACATGCTCGGGATGTTTTTCGATCAGCTCGCGAATCTTGGGGCGCGCGCTTTCGCGGTTGCGGAAGCTGAGCCGGTAGTCGATCGGCGGATAGCCCCAACCCTCGATCATTTTCGAGAGCCTTGCGATCGGCCGCATCCACCAAGGCCAATGGTCTTTCAGGAACCCCTCGCTGAAGGTCTGCGACAGGTCGGCGATGATGGCCGTGCGCGATGCGCGGTGAAAGAAGATCACTTCGTCCATGAAAGGCGAATTGGTGAAATAGAACTGGTCGATCTGCCCTTTCCATTCGGCCGGCGGATCGTCGGACAGTGCCCCGGCAAAGCGGAGGTCCTTGCACTTGTCGATCGTCGCCGCCGTCGCCCACAGGCTTGCATCCGGGAATGCCGCCTGCCAGCCGCCCAGAAACAGGTAGTGCAGCTTGTTGGGGCTGACGATGTGCCGGACAGGCCCCAGCGCCCGAACCTCGTCCTCGAGCGCCGCCGTCCTTTCGACCGGCGACCACACCCACAGCCCGCCGTCTGCAAGACGCACGACGACCATGCGCGTCGGATAGTCGAAGCCCTTGAAGGAGACGACTCCGCCATCCGCAAACCACAGGTTCGATCCCAGCGGCTCCAGCATGGTTGAGTAACCTAATCCTTCGGATGGGTGCTTTCCACCAGAAGCGGTCTCTCATGCTTCACGTCTTCCGCTTCGGTGCCTTCAGCCTCCCGTCGTTCCGCTCGTATGCGCCTGCGTGCGCAACCCGCGCCAGGCGATGTCCAGCACGATCTGGGTGATCTCCTCGCGCGCCGGCCCCGGATGATCGAGCCACCACAAGGCAATCGCGTGCAGCCCCTCCTTTAGAAACTCGCTTGCGGCACGGGCCTGCCAGGGCGAATGCGATGCCATGACGCGGGCGAGCAGGGATGCGATTCCGGCGGTGGCGCCGAGTTGCACGATGCGCGCCGCTTGAAAGGCCGCCGGGTCTCCGGACGGCACCGTCAGCAGGACCCGGGCCGCGAACGGCTCTTCCTCCACAAAGCTGAGAAATGCATCGACGGCACGGCGGAATTTGTCCGCCAGATCATCATCCTCTTCCATAATCGATCGGCCTTTGGCGATCAGCCCGTCGCGGAGCGCCTCGAGTACCGCCTGGTAGAGAGCCAGCTTCGACGAAAAATGATCGTAGAGAACCGGCTTGGTGATGTTCGCGCCGGCCGCGATCCGATCCATTTTCGTCTGGTCATAACCTTCCAGCGCGAAGGCGGATATCGCCGCCTCGAGGATCTTTGCCCGCCGCTCCTCCGCGCTCAGCCTTTTGCGAACCCTTGACATCATCGGCCGCGATATTACCTACTCGTGGGTAAGTTAGCAAGTGCGAGGTGACATCATGCGCATTCTCGTCGCGGGCGCGACCGGCGCCGTCGGGAGCCGGCTGGTGCCGAAACTGGTTCGCGCCGGCCATATGGTGACAGGCCTGACGCGCTCGCCCGGCAAGGCGGATTTCGTGAAGAAGATGGGCGCCGAACCGGCAATCGCGGACGCGCTCGATCCCAAGGCGACGCGAACTGCGGTCGCCGCGGCC
>NZ_JBMDKS010000092.1:0-2578 GCF_057809835.1 Mesorhizobium sp. FG116 | reverse complement strand
AAGCGTGGTCGAGTATACGGAATCAGGCGCCCTGTTTCGCAGCCGGTCTTGCTGAACAACGACCGCTGATCGAGGCGGCGGGAGGATAAACATCAGCACACGCAGGCCCGGTCGCCGCTGGCGACCGGGCCTGCGTGTGCGGTGTAATCGGGATCAGGATTGCGGGGCGACAGTTGTCTGCGACTGGAACTGAGCTCGCCACCGTCCGGCGTGCTCGGGTGATGGCCAACCACGCCCGAAACCTGTTTGCCCAGCGGAAGGTGGAGGATGATGGCTATATAGGGGGATGCCGGATCGCGAAGCGGTCTGGCTCCAGCCAGATCCAAGGTTCACGCTCCCCTCACCGTCAATCTGGTAGTCGGGGGCATAGTCGTCGCTGCGTTCGAGACGGCGCAGCGCCGGCGGCAGGATGGATGCCAGTGCAAGTCGAGGTCGGGATCGAGGCAGCCGCCAAGCAGCATGTCTATCAGGTGGGCGGTCATCGTGATGCTCCTGGAGTGCGACATGAAGAGGCCGGCCCCTCTCAGGGCCGGCCCGGGTCCGGATTATTCCGGATCGTTCCAGAGGATGACCTTCTTGTTTTCCTCGCCGCCGGGGGCGGGTGCGAGGTTGCCGTAGACCACGCCGATCTCGGGGGCTTCGAGCTTGAAGGAGACGTTTTCCTTGCCGGAGCGCTGCGAGATGCGGTTCCAACCGGCGCCGATCTCGAAGCCCGTGCGCTTGTTGATGACGCGGTAGTCGGGGGCGTCCTCGCGGGACTTGTTGGCGTTCGGCAGAACGGTGATCGGGGCGTTGACGCGCAGGGTGGCGAAGATGCCTTCCATCGAGCCGTCGGACTTGGCGGTGAGTTGTGCGATCGTGGTGGCCATTGTAGTTCTCCTTTGCTGCATCGGGACCAATTCCCGATGGCGCCAAAGAAGAGGACCGTCCTGCCGCGGTCATCTCGATGCCAATTCTGCAAAAATTCTATTCTCGAAAAATCAGCGGGCACTGGGTGCCCGCAACCAAAAACAAAAATCGAATTTTTCTGAATTTGCATCGAGTGTACCCCGCAGGGGTTGACCGCAGTAGGCAGGCGGGCATCTACAAAGGCGACATGGAACGGGGATTGGTCCCGATGCAGAAATGGAAAGCAACACCGGCCGCCGTCGCCCGGTCTCATCCGCAATGCTGGCGGTGTCCCAGGCTCTGACCCCCCTCCTGCTCAATGCCACACCGTCCCTGACCTGAGGCGAGCGCGTTCTGCGCGAGCGCCAAACGCCGCATCGCTTTGCTAACCGCAGGCTTGGGCAGCGGCTACCGCTGGAAACACGCCGCGCGGATATCCGGTAAGCAATGTCTCGTTCTGGATGAAACATCCGGCGGCACTGAGCTGCTACCTCTTCCTTGCCGCTCCCAATGGTGAGGTGAACAAGAAGATCAATCGCTGGACAACGCCAACCCGGATCATCAGCGACCGGCCCCAAGAGAGGCCGGCCTCCCATCCGCAGGCAAAGCGAAATGGATGGCGAAGCATGCGACGCGCCGATAACCGACCTCGTCGCGGGCAGAGCCATTCAGATGGCGCGCCCGCAACGGTTCGTCCTCGCGGAGATGTCCGCGTATTCCGCAGTATCTTACTGGAGCGCCATCCGCTCATCGAGCGTCATGCGTGCCTCGACCCGCTGATGAACATCGGCGCCGGCGTGCCTGACCATCGCCCGCCAGTCAGCAGGATTGCGAACTGTTCCGGCAGTGCCGCGTGCAACGTCGTAAACAACGCAGGGAGATCCGATGATGGCGAGGCGCAGCACATTCAGCGCGGTGACCGGCGAGGCGCCATCCCAGATCATCAGCCCGAAATCCGCCCGCCGGGCCATTTCCCGATCCTCCGTGGCATGCCCTGCAAACCCTGGGCATCGTCCGGCGGGGGGATGCGGTAGGCTGCCCAATCGCCAAGATTGTTGCGCGGCTTCTTGCCGGAGTGAAACACGCCGACATGGTCATAGCGATAACCGGCGAGCAGGCCTTGCGCTTCGACATCGGCGCCGGGCGCATCGCCGATCAGCACGCCATGCTCGGCCGAAACGATCGCGCCGATGCGTTCGATCGCCGGCGGCGGCAATTCGACTATGTCGCGTGATCCGCCAATAAATATCATCGCCATTGCGGCTCTCCTCTCTTTCCAGCAAGCCCCGCCCTCTCCGGCCGCCCCTCGCCCTCCAGCAGGGCCAGGATGCTTTAGCAAGACCGCGCCCGCGCGCTGGCTCCGACGCCATGCCCGAGGACTAGGTGTTTGATGGCAGCCCATGATGCGGAGCGGCCCGGGTGCTGGCGGGCGTGAGAGTTAGGAGATCGTGAAGGACAAGACAATTGCCGGCAGTGTTGCGCCGATGGGCCCGCTCGTCGAAGGACGATAGGAGCCTGCCGCAAACTCGGACGCTAGCGCCCGCGCTCGCGGTCGTTCGATCTGGGCGGGGCAAGAACCGTTCGGGCAGTGCTGGTGCGGGGTCTGTCGTTGCCGCGCTCCGCGCCGGTCCAGCTATCTGATCTGTTTTGCGCAGAGCGATCGAGTTCAATGGTTTTGGATTTCGAGATT
>NZ_JBMDKS010000091.1:0-2693 GCF_057809835.1 Mesorhizobium sp. FG116 | reverse complement strand
CTTCGACATCAACGATCGCGAGGTCTGACTACGCCGCCTGCTTCATCGACCGACCGAGCCGTTTGATCGCCGGCTCCAGCGGGCGATCACCATCGCCGTAGTCCTTCCAGGCCGCGCTCTTCGCAAGCAATCCGGGCACGGTGCGCAGCGTGTAGCGCTTCGGGTCGAGATCGGCTTTGACCTGGCTCCAGGTCAGCGGCATCGAAACCGTCGCTCCGGGCCGCGCGCGCGGCGACAACGGCGCGACGGCCGTCGCCATCCGGTCGTTGCGCAGATAGTCAAGGAAGATGCGGCCGTGGCGCTGGTTCTTCGCCATCTTGATCAGATAGAGGTCCGGATTGTCGCGTGCCATTTGCAGACAGACGTCATGCGCAAAGCCCTTTGCTTCCGGCCAGGTCAGTTTGCTGCGCCTAGTGACAGCAAGCGGCGTGACGACGTGCAGTCCCTTGCCGCCGGTCGTCTTGCAGAAGCTGACGAGGCCGAGAGCGTCGAGGCGTTCACGCATTTCCTTCGCCGCCTCGACCACCTTCGGAAACGGGAGGTCGGGACCAGGATCGAGATCGAACACCAGCCGGCCCGGCATTTCCGGCTGCTGCGGCGCGCAATTCCAAGGGTGCAGCTCGAGCGCGCCAATTTGTGCAACCGCCGCGAGGCCCTCGACCCGATCGATCTGCAGATAAGGCTTCTTGTCGCCGAACACCTTCACCAGCTCCAGCAGATTGGAGGTTCCGGGCATGGCATGACGCTGGAAGAACTGCTCGCCGCCGATCCCGTCCGGCGCGCGGATGATCGAGCACGGCCGCCCGCGGATGTGCTCGATCAACCAGGAGCCGACGGCCTCATAATAGCGGGCCAGGTTCTCCTTGGTGACCGTCTTGCCGTCATTGGCGTCGGGCCATAGCGGCTTGTCCGGATTGGAGATCAGCACGCCCATGACATTGACCTTGCCGCCGCGGCGCGGAGTCCTCGACGACGTCGGCGCCGCTGGCTCCGGCACTTCCGTCTTTGCTGGTGGAGCGGGTTTCTCGGCCTCGACCTCGGCCGCCGGCTTGTCCTCGCGCAGGCCTTTGAACGCGGCCTGCCGCACGAGGCCGTCCGACGTCCAGCCGGCAAATTCGATCTCAGCGACCAGTCCAGGCTTCAGCCATGTCACGCCGGGCTCTTTCTTCGGCGCGCCGATGCCGGTGAACGGCGACTTCGCGGCCGCGAACGCCTTCAGCTTCGGCACCAGGTCCTTCACCTTGGCGGCGCTGTAGCCAGTGCCTACGCGCCCGACATAGACGAAGTGCTCGCCGCGATTGACGCCGACCAGGAGAGACTGGAACTTGCCGTTGGTGGTCGAATAGCCGTCGATGACGACCTCATGGCCGGCGCGGCATTTGGATTTCGCCCAGCGATCCGTGCGTCCGGAGACGTAGGGCGCGTCGGCGCGCTTCGAGACGATGCCTTCGAGCGACAGCCGGCAGGCCGAGCGCAGTACGGCTTCGCCACCGGTCTCGAAATGCTCGACGAAACGGATCCGGACATCTTCGCCGGCGTCGGTCAGGAATTGCTGGAGCCGGGCCTTGCGCTTCGAGAGCGGTAAGGGACGAAAATCCTCGCCGCCGTCGAACAAGAGATCGAACACGAAATAGACCAGATCATCGGTCTTGCCTTCCGAAAGAGCCGCCTGCAGCGCGGCGAAGTCCGGTGCCCCGTTCTCGTCGAGCGCGCAGATCTCGCCGTCGATGATCGCGTCGGGAAGGTCACCTGCAGCGCGTGCGATCGCGGAAAACTTGGCAGTCCAGTCGAGACCCTTGCGGGTCTTCAGGGTCGCCTCGCCGCCGAGCACCCGCATCTGGATGCGGTAGCCATCGAACTTGATCTCGTGCAGCCAACTGCTTTCGGAGGGCGGTCGGGCAAGCGTCTCGCAAAGCTGCGGCGCGATGAAGTCGGGCAGGTCGACGGCGCTGGCGGTCTCCGGCGTCTTCGTTCTGCGAGCCTTCTGCTTCCGCTCGTCGGCCGCAAGTCCGGAGCGGCTGTCCCATACGGCGTCGGCTTCGACCTTGCCGTCCCGCAGCATGAACGGCTTCGGCTTGCGGCCCTTTCCGGAAGCGATCGCCTCCATGCTGCGCCCCGAGGCGACGGACGTGTCGTTCTCGTCCAGGACCGCGCCGCCGTCTTGCTCCACCGCATATTCATCGCGATGCTTGATCAGCAGCCAGTTCGTGCGCTTACCGCGCTCACGGTCGTTCGCCATTCGCACCAGCACGAAGCCGCCGTGGAGCCGCTCGCCGTCGAGGGTGAACATGAAGTCGCCCTTGGCCAGCGCCTGTTCCGGGCTCTTCTTTCCTTCCGGCTCCCAATAGCCGCGGTCCCAGAGCATGACGGTGCCGCCGCCATACTGGCCTTTCGGGATGGTGCCTTCGAAATCGCCGTAGTCGAGCGGATGGTCTTCGACCTCGACGGCGAGACGTTTGTCGTGTGGATCGAGCGACGGGCCGCGCGTCACGGCCCAGGATTTGAAGACCCCGTCCAGCTCAAGGCGGAGATCATAATGCAGCCGCGTGGCGTCGTGTTTCTGTATGACGAAGCGCCGGCGATTTGAGGGTCTTGTCGCCTCGCGGCCACTTGGCTCCTTAGTGAGCGTGAAATCGCGCTTGGCTTTGTACTTCGAGAGCTTGTCTGCCGCCATCAGGTCCTCGGAGCGGAAA
>NZ_JBMDKS010000090.1:0-2704 GCF_057809835.1 Mesorhizobium sp. FG116 | reverse complement strand
CCGTTGGAGAAGGAGCATTGCCGCAAGGCTAAATCAATCGTGCCGGCCCGCCCAAGAAAGTGAGTCCGCAAGCATGTATTTCTTCCCCCAAATGCATCGATCGACTTTACAAGACATTCGCGTTTTGGGGCCCTGATGATTTTTACGCAAGATAATAAAGCCGCTGTCACAAGCCGTTCTAAATTTTTGCACCTGAGGATGATTCTTCTCGCGACGACCGCTATCGTTTCCGTAGGAAGTGAGAGCAACTCTGCAAACGCCCAGGCCGTCATCGACGGTGGCGCGGTCGTCAATGTGCCCGGTACGCAAGCGTCTCCCTGGAATATCGGCGGCCCGTTGAAAGTCGGCGATTCATCGGCTGGCACGCTCAACATCGGCGTTGGAGGCGTGTCCGGAACGGTGAACGATACCTCCGCCATCCTGGGCGCCGTCGCAACCGGCAATGGCGTTGTGAGCGTCACTGGTGCGGGCTCGATCTGGACAACCTCGGCTACCGCGATCGTCGGCTACGAGGGCACCGGCTTCGTGGCGATTTCGAACGGGGGTCGGGTCAATTTCAACGGCGGCTACCTGGGCAATGTTACCGGTTCCTCGGGCATCGTCACCGTCGATGGCGTCGGATCGGTTTTCGCGGCCGGTCCATTCCTCAGCATCGGTTTTGACGGAAACGGCGTGATGACCGTCTCCAACGGCGCGAAGGCGATGGCGAGCGGCGCGACAATCGGTGTGGAGGCCGGTTCGAGCGGCATCGCGACCATCTCGGACATGGGCTCCGACTGGTCTATCGTCCACGATCTGCTCGTAGGCGATCGAGGAACCGCACGCATGACAGTCGCGGCGGGGGCCACGGTCTCCAACGAAGCCGGGTTTATCGGCTACGGCTCAAGCGATGCGGCCGCGACCGTCACCGGCGCCGGCTCGACCTGGACAAATAGCGCGGACCTGCATGTCGGGCACGAGGGCCACGGCGATCTCACCATCGCCGATGGCGGCAGCGTCACCGATGTCAACGGCTTCATATCCTATAACGGGCTAACCACCGGCAACATCAGCTCCGTGACGGTGACTGGCGCGGGATCGACCTGGACGAACACCGGCGATCTCTATGTAGCCGAAGTCGGCAACGGCAGACTGCGCATCGAAAACGGCGGTGTCGTCACGGCGGTCAACGCCCTTGTCGGCGAAAACACCGGCGGTCAGGGCGCCGTCGCGGTCGACGGCGGCGGCTCGAAGCTCGCGATTTCGAATGATCTGACGGTAGGGCGTCTCGATGCGGGTTCGCTGTCTATCACCAATGGCGGCCTCGTCACTAACGGCGGCGACGGATTTATCGGCTACGGCGGCAGCTCTATCGCCCAGGCGATTGTGGAGGGCGCGGGATCGAAATGGACGAACACCAAAGATCTTAGTGTGGGATACTACGGTCAGGCCGATTTGCAGATCGTGAACGGTGGGGCGGTAAGCAGCAGGGTGGGCTCGATCGGCGTCGACCCCGCCTCAAGCGGTCAGGTGACGATCGACGGGCCTGGCTCTTCGTGGACGAACACCTCAGGAATGGTCGTCGGATACTTCGGAACGGGCGCCCTGACGATCACTAACGGCGGCTCAGCTGATACCGGGACGGGAGTGGGCGTTGTCGGTTTTCAAGCCGGCTCCAGTGGAACGGCTCGCGTCGATGGAAGCAACTCGACCTGGACAATCGGAAACAATTTCGTTGTTGGCTTTGCCGGCAATGGCGCGTTGACGATCTCGAACGGCGGTTTGGTGTCCGTCGGCGGCGCCGGCGTGCTCATTGCCAACGATCCCGGCTCGATCGGCAAGCTCAGCATCGGCGCCGAGGACGGATCGCCGGCGGTCGCCGCTGGCACGCTTGACACGGCCCTTGTTCAGTTCGGCGACGGACTGGGCGCACTCCAGTTCAACCACACGGAGACGAACTATGTGTTCTCGCCGGTCATCGGCGGCAACGGAGCGATCAACCAGTTGGCCGGCGTCACCCGCCTGACGGCCGATTCCAGCGCCTTTACCGGTTCTACGAACATCTCCGGTGGGACGCTGCTGGTCGACGGCAATATCGGCGGCGGCCCGGTCAGCGTCATGGCCGGCGGCACGCTCGGCGGCATGGGCACGCTCGGCGGGCCGGTGACGGTCGACAATGGCGGCACGCTGCAGGGCGTTCAGGGCCAGACCTTGTCAATGCAGAGCCTCAACCTTGCGGCCGGCTCCAATGTCAACGTGACCCTGACCACGCCGGGCGGCGCGGCGCTGTTCAACGTCGCCAACAACCTGACGCTCGACGGCACGCTCAACATCACCTCCGGCGGGGGCTTCGGCCCGGGCGTCTATCGTCTGATGAACTATGGCGGCGCGCTCACCGACAACGGGATGATCATCGGCGCGACGCCGAGCGGGGCCGCGGCCGGCGACTTTGCCGTGCAGACCGCGGTCGCAGGCCAGGTCAACCTCGTCAACAACATGCCGCCGACCACGACCTTCTGGGACGGCGACGGCGCGGGCAACGCCAACAACAACATGGTCGACGGCGGATCGGGCGTCTGGACCGCCGCGTCCACCAACTGGACCACCTATAACGGGGCGACGAACGGCGCGATGCAGCCGCAGCCGGGCTTCGTGATCTTTCAGGGAACGGCGGGCACGGTCACGGCGGATGCCAGCGCCGGCGCGCTGGCCGTCACCGGCATGC
>NZ_JBMDKS010000009.1:122500-148960 GCF_057809835.1 Mesorhizobium sp. FG116 | reverse complement strand
TTCCGCGAAGACGCGGCACGCAACCGCAAGGATAACAGCCCGGGCAACATCGCCACCCTGCGTCGCCGTGCTCTCGACGTCATGCGCAGGGACACGTCGAAGGGCTCGCTCTCCATCAAGCTCAAGAGGGCAGGCTGGGATGACGACTTTCTCCGAAACGTTCTCAATGGCTTACTCGCGTGAGCCATATGCGATTGCCCTGATTGGTCAGATCGGGCATTTTATGATGACGGCGAATGGGTGACATGGTCAGACATTGACGAACAGCTTCGTCACAAGGAATGGGGAGCGAAGTATCCAAACGCCATCCGATCAATGATCCCGTATTTTGAGGACCTGATCTCACTCGCTGAGAGCTACCATCTGGAGACGGGCCTGCATTTATCTGTGTATGGCGACATCGGTGAGCTGTTCGGTGCCATCACCTACGGCATCAAGTTGAACAAGACCTACGCGCAAGGTTCGGACGGCAGGCTCGAAAATGATCATGTCGAGATCAAAACCATCACTCCTTTCAAGAGCAAAGACGTGGTGATGGTGGATACATCAAGGCATTTCAGCAAGCTGCTCGTGGTCAAAATTAATGCGGAATTCCAGGTCTCCGGGCGAATGGTCAGCCGCAAGCAATTGCCAAAGCGCTCAGGCCGTTATGTCCGAATTCGTTGGGACGACCTGGCGCTATTGCAGTAGTGCTTATGCTGAACAGGCAGCGCTCACGCGCTGCCGGTCCCGAAGCGATAGACCGGGATGCCCATCTTGCGGGCCTTGTCGGCCAGGTTGTCCTGAATACCCGTGCCGGGGAAGATGATGACCCCGATCGGCATGATGCCGAGCATCTGGTCGTTGCGCTTGAAGGGTGCTGCCTTTGCATGTTTTGCCCAGTCGGGTTTGAAGGCGACCTGTGCGACCTTGCGGTTATTGGCCCAAGTGGCCGCGATGCGTTCCGCGCCCTTGGGTGATCCGCCGTGCATCAGCACCATGTCCGGGTGCTTGGCGTGGACCTGATCGAGCTTGGCCCAGATCGTCCGGTGATCGGTGGTGTCACCGCCCGAAAAGGCGATCTTCGGTCCGGCGGGCAGCAGCACCTCGTTGTCGACCCGGCGTTTTGCGGCGATGAAGTCGCGGCTGTCGATCATGGCCGAGGTCATCTGGCGATGGTTGACCCGTGAGCCGGAGCGTTGCGACCAGGGCATTCCGGTGGTGCGCAGATAGATGTCGGCGGCGGTATCGCGGAAGGTTTCCATGCTGTCGCGGCGCTCGATCAGGCTTTGGCCCGCGCCAATCAGGGTTTCGAGCTGGACGGATTTGACCTCGCTGCCATCCTGTTCGCGCTGAAGGCGCTTCTGTGCCTGCTCGTTATCGTCGAGTTTGCGTTCGATCCGCTCGACAGCGCGGTGAAAGGTGTTGACGGTGGACCAGAGGATCTCGTCGAGGTCGAAATCGAGGCTGGTGTCGGCCATGGTGGAAATCAGGGCGTCGAAGATGTCGGAGACTGCGCCCTGAATGACGTGATCTTCGGGTGTAATCCGGGGGTCGGCCTCGTCTTCGGAGGGGCGGTAGCCGTAGAGTTCGAGTTCTTCGATGGCGTGGCCGGTCGGGGACGTCCTGTGCTCGGGTTCGAAATCGTCGTGCGCGTACATGGGATGCTTCCGTCAGTTGGACCGCGACCGTCGCGGCCTTCATGGCGAGACACGCCCACGGGCGCTCCGGTCTGGCAGCGCGAGCCTCTGGCGAGGGTCTTGATGGCAAAGCCCGGCTGATTTGTTTCGCGCTGTAAAGGCCGGCTTGCCCGCCGACGGAAATCAGTCGGGCGCCGCCATTGCCTGACCGGAGCGTTTGTGGGCCGATCGCCCTCTCGGAAGGCCAAGGCGCAGTCCTCTGCTGATGACAGGATGCAGCCAATGCGCATGACGGGATCGGAACGCCCCGATCACGGCCCCGTGCCGGCTATGCGATTGAAGCCATGAAGCGGCTGACGTCCTCGGGAGCGATTTGCACCCGGATCTCTGCCTGAACGGCATCCAGCCCGTAAGTTGCGAGATCTTCGTTGAAGTCCCCCATCATGGGCGAGAGTGTGATGGCCTCGATCCCGGCCTCGTGCGCCCGGTCCATCAGGCTATCACGAGCGCTGTCACCTGCCGGATCGTTGTCACGGACGATATAGAGCCTGCGCAGTTGCGGCGGGAAAAGGATGGCGGCGAGGTGTCCGGCCGAGAGTGCGGAAACCATCGGCATGGTGGGCAGAGCCTGACGCAGCGACAGGATGGTTTCGATACCTTCCCCCGCTGCCATGACATCCTGCGCATCATCAAAACGAACCGCATGTCCGAGCAGGTCGCCCATTGCCTTCCTCGGCGGATCGACAGACGCCTTGCCGGAACCGTCCGGGGCCAGCCATGTGCGGTGTGCGCCGGTGATCCTGCCATTGAGGTCGGTGACGGCGGCGATCATGGCGGGCCAGGCTTGCGTCGGGCCATCATCCTCGGGCCGCCAGTAGCAGTTGGGGTGGAAGCGCAGATTTGTGGTCTGGCGTAAATCCGTAATGCCGCGTCCGCGTAAATACGCTTCTGCGGTACTGTCGATCAGCGGCTGGGTCATGCGCCAGAGGCGGCGTGCGGCCTCGGATGATCTCGATGGTGTTGGCGTTCGGGACGGACGGGATGGCGGCTGCGGTTCAGGATGCGGCAGGGTGAGGAAGCGCCGGGCTTCTTCGGCAACGTCGGCGAAGTCGATCAGACCGAGCGAATCCCGGATGACATCGAGCAGATCGCCATATTCACCCGTGGCCGAGTCCTGCCATTTACCGGCAATGCCTTTCACGCTGTCGTGCAGCCGGACGAACATGGAGCGGCCAGCCGTGTTTCGGACATCACCAACCTGCCAGTAATTGCCCTGTTTGCGACCATTCGACAGATAGTGACGGCACACCGCCTCGGCCTGTCGGCCGAGACGCTGCGCCAGTTCGGAAGCGTTGAGACGCGCCATTATGCGGCCTCCCGCTCACCGATGCGCAGGGCCGGGAAGCGGTCGAGCAGTTTGCCGGTGATCTCCGGTCCTGTTGCATCGACGGGCACGAAGAAGCGCAGTTTCCACGAGATGATCTCACTGAAGAGGCCATAGGCCCGCAGCCGTTCGCGCATCGCGTCAGTAAAGCCGGTCAGTTCGATCCGGTTGGCGCCCATGACGCGGACGCGGCGCAATTGCAGCCCCTCGGCGAGATCAAGGATCGTGCGACCTTCGATCAGCGCGGTATAGGCGGCATCCGGTGTCAGGCTGTTGGTGACGCCACTGGTCGAAGCATTGGCGGCCCAGGCCGGCGATACCCGGCGACCGATGATGCGTTCGCCCTCGTCG
Organism: Mesorhizobium sp. FG116; assembly: GCF_057809835.1. Lineage (NCBI taxonomy): Bacteria > Pseudomonadati > Pseudomonadota > Alphaproteobacteria > Hyphomicrobiales > Phyllobacteriaceae > Mesorhizobium > Mesorhizobium sp. FG116. Next base: position 145,606 of record NZ_JBMDKS010000009.1, on the reverse strand, counting down.
GTCTGGAGCCGATAGACGCGGGCGGAGTCCTGCGGCAGGCGTTTCCAGATCGGCAGAAGCAGCCCTGTCACCATATGCAGGATGCTGTCGGTGAACTCCGGCACCTGGGCCAGTTCCGCCTTCCAGGCTGTGGTGAAGGCGGCACGGTCAGCCTCGATCCAATGGGTCTCGCCCGTCGCCCGCACCGGAATGTTCATCGCCTCCATGGGACGGATCAGCCGCACGCGCCGTTCGATCTCGCCATCATCCAGCATGACGCTGGTGGTCGGGATCTGCACGGCGGCGCGACCGGATCGCTCGTTGATGAGCAATCTTGCGCGGGGATCATCCAGTTCCGCGAGGGCCGCATCGAGCGTAACCGGCTGATTGCGTTTGCGCTCGGTGAGCGTCAGGAGCCGGGTTTCCGCGCCGGTGCCCGGATGGGTGTGGATCACTTGCCGGTCGGTGACGATGAAACTTTCGGCCTTCAGCGTTTCCAGCCCCATATCATAGGTGCCGGATGCAATCGCCCCGTCGATACGCGCCTGCAGAAGCTGCTCGAAGGCGGCGAACAGGATGCCCTGCAATTCGATGGTCAATGCTAGCAGGCGGTTGAGGAAGGTGGTGATCGGCGGCAGTTCGTCCTTCACACCATTGCTGTCCATCAGCTTCAGGCCGGTTGCGGATTCAAACCGTTCGAGCGAGCATCCCTCGACCTTGCCGCGCACAATCAGCAGATAGAGCTGGCGCAACGCATCGCGAGCATAGGCGGATTCCAGATTATCCTCTGGACGGAACAGCCCCTGACCGCCGGTCTGGCGCTGGCCGCGTGTGATCGCGCCCAGCGTGTCGAGGCGGCGGGCGATGGTCGAGAGAAAGCGCTTCTCGGCTTTGACATCCGTGGCGATGGGTCTGAACAGCGGCGGCTGCGCCTGATTGGTGCGATTGGTGCGGCCCAGCCCCTGAATGGCGGCATCGGCCTTCCAGCCAGGTTCCAGCAGGTAATGCACGCGCAGCCGCTGGTTTTTCGCAGAGAGTTCGGCGTGATAGCTGCGCCCCGTGCCACCGGCATCAGAGAAGACCAGAACGCGCTTCTGGTCATCCATGAAGGCCGAGGTCTCGGCAAGGTTGGCAGAAGGCGCACGGTTCTCGACCGCAAGACGTGCCGATACCCCGTCACCCTTGCGCACGATCCGGCGTGAGCGGCCTGTGACCTCGGCCACCATATCCGTGCCGAAGCGCTGCACGATCTGGTCGAGCGCTCCGGGGACAGGCGGAAGCGAACCCAGCTGCTCCAGCATCTCGTCGCGCCGCGCCACGGCTTCGCGGCATTCCACCGGCTGACCATCGCGGAAGACGGGGCGTGACGACAGGTTGCCCTCGCCATCGGAGAAGGGTTCATAGAGCTGCACCGGGAAGGAATGCTGCAAATACGAGCCGACATACTCCCTCGGCGTGACATCGACGGAAATATCGTTCCATTCCTCGGTGGGGATCTCGGATAGCCGGCGTTCCATCAGCGCTTCGCCGGTCGAGACGATCTGGATGACGGCCGCATGGCCCGCTTCAAGATCGGCATCAATGGACCGGATCAGGGTCGGGGTTTTCATGGAGGTCAGCAGATGGCCAAAGAAGCGCTGCTTGGTGCTTTCAAAGGCCGAACGGGCGGCGGATTTGGCCTGCCGGTTCAGCGTCCCATCGCTGCCGGTGATGTTGGCGGCTTCCATCGCCGCGTCCAGGTTTCCATGAATGACAGCGAAGGCGGCAGCATATGAGTCGTAAATGTGCCGCTGTTCGTCCGTGAGCTGATGCTCGATCAGTTCATATTCGACGCCATCATAGGAGAGTGAGCGGGCGGTATAGAGGCCGAGAGATCGCAGGTCGCGGGCCAGGACCTCCATCGCCGCAACGCCACCGGATTCGATCGCCTCGACGAACTCGGCGCGGGTCTGGAACGGAAAGTCCTCACCGCCCCAGAGGCCGAGGCGCTGAGCATAGGCGAGATTATGGACGGTGGTGGCGCCAGTCGCCGAGACATAGACGACGCGGGCGTCGGGCAGCGCGTGCTGAAGCCGCAGGCCCGCACGTCCCTGCTGCGAGGCGGCGACATCACCGCGTTCACCTTTTCCGCCACCGGCATTCTGCATGGAATGGCTCTCGTCGAAGATAATGGCTCCATCGAAATCGGACCCCAACCATTCGACGATCTGCTTGACGCGGGAAACCTTCTCGCCCCGGTCGTCGGAGCGTAGCGTGGCATAGGTGGTAAAAAGGATGCCTTCCGACAGCGTGATCGGCTTGCCCTGCGGGAAGCGTGACAGAGGCGTGACCAGCAGCCGTTCCATGCCGAGCGCCGACCAGTCGCGTTGCGCGTCCTCGATCAGCTTGTCGGATCTGGAGATCCAGATCGCCTTGCGCCGACCGCGAAGCCAGTTGTCGAGAATGATGGCGGCGGACTGGCGACCCTTGCCGGCGCCGGTTCCATCACCGAGCATGAAGCCCCGGCGAAAGCGGATCGATCCGGCAGCATCCTCGGGCGCGGCACTCACATTGTCGAAATGCTCGTCCACGGTCCAGGCGCCGGCGAGATGATCGGCGTGGGCTTCACCTGCATAGATCACCGTTTCAAGCTGGGCGTCCGACAGACGCGCGCAGATGTCGGGCGGCAGCATGGGCCGGTAGGACGGCTTGGGCGGTGCGACGGAGGCCATGGCGGCGGATTGCACCAGCTTGGTCGGATGCGGCTGTGCACCAGCGATACGCAGCGATTGCAGCGCATATTCCTCATAGATCGCGTCGGACAGGCGAGCGCCTTCCGGTGGCGTCCAGTCCACGGTCTCATAGGCGAGTTCGACGCCATCAGGATCATTGGCCGAAGCAGCGACAGATCGCGTAACCGCCGAGCGTGCGAGATAGCCCCGCACGGTCTTCGGCGCGGTGGCCGAAGCGGAAACCACGATCTTCGGCAATGACACTGGCAGGCGCGGCGGAACCTGTTCCTCGATCCATCTGATCAGCGTGGCAACATCAGGCGCGATCCCCGGCGAAGCCGGCAAACTGGCGGGATCGTCGGCGGGCAGTTTGTCGATCACGGTCAGCCGCGTGTCGATCGTGGTGCCGTGCTTTGCATAGACCGCGCCATCGACGGCAGCGCTGAACACCACGCGGCCACGGGCCTGCAAGCGGATGAAGGCGTCCCGCCATGCCGGAGCTTCGGGGCCAAAGCCAGCGCCGGTGATCGTCACCAACCGCCCGCCGGGAGCAAGACGGGCCAGTGCCGCGGCAACATGGCGATAGGCCGCATCCGCGACACGCCCGCTGACATTGGCCATGACCGAGAATGGCGGGTTCATCAGCACCACGGACGGGACAGCATCCGGAGCCAGATGATCATCGATCTGGGCGGCGTCGAAGCGGGTGACGGCAAAAGCCGGAAAGATCTGGGCAAGCAGATCGGCGCGGGTCTCGGCCAGTTCGTTGAGGATCAGCGAGCCACCGATGGTCTGCGCCAGGATCGCCAGAAGGCCGGTGCCCGCCGATGGTTCCAGCACCCTGTCATCGGGCGTAATCGCGGCAGCCGTCAGAGCGGTAAGGCCGAGCGGGATCGGCGTCGAAAATTGCTGGAGGTTTTGGCTTTCCTCGGAACGCCGGGTCTGCGTGGGCAACAGCGCCGCGATCTTTGCCAGCACGGAAATGCGTGCCGCCGGAGACGCGGCTTTACGGAAAAGCGCCTTTCCGTATTTGCGTAAGAAAAGGACGGTAGCGACTTCGCACGCCTCATAGGCCAGCTTCCAGTCCCAGACGCCAGTAGCGTCGGACGCGACGAAGGCCGTTTCCATAGCACGGCGCAAGGTGGCGGCATCGATGCGTTCACCGCGTTCGAGAGACGGAAGCAAAAGATTAGCCGCAGCCAGAATCGCGGGCGCAGCCGCCAGTGGCGTGACCGGATCGGCCACGGGAAACACCATGTTCATGTCGGAAACCTCAGGAGAGCAGAAATGGAAGAGTCCGAACAGCGCTCTCTCTCGACCGCCCGGACTTAACCCCTTCCGGCCCGCCTCTGACTCTCAAAGCGCAGCATAAAAAAAGCGCCCCGACCGGACGGTGGGGCGCTTGTCAGTGTCTTCTCGGGATCATCCGAAGCGGCGACCAGCTGCGGTGAAGGTGTATTCATTGGCGGCAATGGTTTCATCGACAGCCTCGTCCGAGGACAGATAATCATACTCGCGCTCAAGCTGGCGGTAGAGCCAGCGGGCCAGATCGCGCAGCGCCTCGATGACCGCCTCCTCGGCATCAGCGGTCATGTCCTGCCAGGTCGGGCTGTCGCGCTCGACCGTGATCGACATGCAGTATTCGTGATAATAATGGTCGCGATGGCTGGCATCGGCGCGAAGCTGATAGAAGTTGCGGCGCTGGACCGCCTGAAGGGCATCGGCGATACGATGCAATTCGGTGTCCTGCGGTGCGTGCTCCCGGATAAGGCGCGGAGCATGTTTCCGGTAGGAATACCACGATTCAAAGCACGCACCGTCACCTTGTGAACAGAAGCCGCGGAACCAGATGCAGGGTTCCTGCCGGGTGCCGCCGCCCATCAATCGGACGGTGCGGGTCTTGAGGTTCAACCCGAGGATTTCCGCGATGCGCTGGAAATCCTCATAGACGGCATCGTACCAGTCATAGTCGAAGCCGCCCTCACGATACCAAGCACGGGCCTTGTCCTTTGCCGCATCAGACAATTCGTTGAGGCGATAGACGGTGGTTTCGATGACCTCAGGCATAGGGGGCTCTCCCTTCCAGAACCGAGGAAAGCCAGCCATCGGTATAGATCCAGTCCACTGTCTCGCCGGTGGCGAGATCAAGGACATGCGCCCCGCCGCCGAACCCGTCGATGCGTGGCTTCGAGCAGCTATTTGCGTATTGCATCCCCCATAAACCGGTCAGGCTGAACTCGGCGGCGCATCGCTTGACGAACTGGATGACATGCTCGGGATCGCCGGTGACGTCATCGCGCATCCAGAGCTGCGTGCCGCCATGTTCGGGCTGGATCGATAGCAGGAAGCCGTCCGAGGGCGGGTCTTCGGCAGCATTTTCATCCGACAGAGCGTTGTAGAGATCGAGTGCGCGAGCGGCGTTTGCGGGGGTGCCCACTTCGAGCAGGCAGGAAAAGTGCGTGTAATAGTCGGCCATGACGGTCTCCGGACATGACATGGCCCGGCGTATGGCCGAGCCGAATGGGACGGAATGGGTGAAGCTCAGGCGGCCTGCGGCAGGCGGAGCAGATCGGCCGCGTGTTCGCGCCAGTTGGGATCGACCAACCGGGCTTCCAGCGCAGCGGCGCGGTAACGCAGCCGTCTCGCATCACCGGGGTCCGAGGCCCGGAATGCCATACCGCGCAGGCGGCTGGCCTCGGTCACGATCCTGCGTGCCTCGGCATCGGATGCGACTGGCTGTTGCCAGAGGATAATGCCGGCGCGGATTTCACCGGCGAGGACCAGGCGCTGATCTCGGTCCTGAATGAGCATGATGCGCGGCTGAAAATATGGGAAGCTGTCCGGCCCCGTGCAAATATCACCGCGCGCCACGCGCAAGGCGGCGGCCTGGATGGCCTCTTCCGGTGACGGGCATTCCCCAAGCGGGATCATGCGGTCGAAGCTGTTCGCCGCGTCACTGGCGTCATAGTTGGCGACGCCCAGACAAGAGATGCGAAGCGGCAGCTTTTGCGCTCGATAAAGCGCGGGCAGAACATCGACAGCCAGAATCTGACCGATGGAACGGAAGGTTTCGGAACGGACAAAGGTCATCGGGGTCACTCCATGACGGGCGCCGGTGAGCCTCTCTCTCCGACCCTCAACCCGTCACGGCCGAACGGCCCGCACTCTTCCTCTCTGACCGGGGCAGCCCGGTTCCGCCGTCGGCGATGGGCAACCATCGCGACGCGCTGAAGGCCCGAAGCGCGGGCTGCCGCGCTCGGGCCGTCGGGGATGAGGCGCTTTCGCGCCTTATTCCCACGGGTCCAGCTCCAGCTTCACCATGTCGTCGTCGCCGTCGAACTCGGCGGCAGGGCACGCGGCGTGGGTGCCGTCTCCGGCCTGGAACACAACGATCGAAACCATCAGCGTGGCGGCAAGGCTGGCGGCGAAGGCGGTGGCATCTGCATAGGACATGGGTTCCGGCTCCTGTCTTTGGGAGGCGGGGGACCATCCCCCGCGCGACAGGCGCCCGAAGTGTCTGACCGGATCTGCAATCACCCGAGGGCGTTCGGACTTTTCCCGAATCCCCGAGGGCGGCACGCGCGCGTAAGCCGACCCCTTTGGGGTTGAATGTCAAAGAGACGGATCGGACCAAGGTTTGCGAATGGAAGCGGGGGTGGTTTTTCGCATCTGACAGGATGCCGGATACCCGTCGCAGATGCTCTGCCGCGTCAGCCTTGCCACCATGCTGGCATCAGGATCGTGTTCCTTCAGGCCAGAGATGGCTGCCGCTTGTCCTGATCGGGATGGCGGATTGCATGGTGAAGCCGGATTGGGCCCGTCCGGTGCAGACATCCCATCCTCACGGCCAGAGACCCTGCGATCGGGTCTTCAGCTCCAAAGCCCATCGGCAATTTCGCGGGCAACCATCGCGCGGGCTTTCATCATCAGATCGTCGCCCGATGTATCGATGTGACCATAGAAGCGCGCACGGCCGCCATGGGCAGTCCATTCGGCATAGCGGCAGTATTCACGGGCATCGAGCCGGAAAACGCGCATATCTTCGGCCCAATGGGGCTTTGGCTCCACAACAACGGTCATGCCGTCGCGGCTTTCCTCCCAGGGCAGTGTACGCTCCAGCGGACGGTTTTCCCGATCCTGAGCAAATATTTCATCAACGTCGATGCTGGCAGCCATGGCGGCTCTCCAAAGAAAAAGCCCGATCACGAGGATCGGGCGAGTTACGGAAACGGAGCGGTTAGAACGGGGCGACCGAAGCCGCCCCGCATGAGTGCTATTCAGCAGCGACCATATGCTGTTCTTCCTCATCGTCAGCGGGGTCGTCCTCGCCATCGCCGGAGAGGAAATCGGGCAGATTGTCGGCTTCCGCCGCAGTGCCCGATGCCGGGTCGACTTCGATACCCTCGTCCGCCATGCGCAGCGGCTCAGGCAGCCAGCCGGTTTCCGCCAGCAGGCGTTCGGCTTCCTTGGCCATGTCGCCCTTCTTGAGATGTCCGATCAACTCGGCGGCCCGGTCTCCGGCCCCTTCACGTACAGCTTCAAGGATACGCGGCTTGGTCACGCGGCCGAGATAATTGCCGACCGTCGGCCGCCAGCCCACGGCCACCATGTCGAGGCCGGTCGAACGGGCCAGCCGGTCAGCCTGCGACAGGCGGATGTCCAGCCCGTGCTGGCTGACGCCCGTGCCGCTGTAAGGGTTCGGCTTCTCATAGAGCGCATTGACACCGAAGCTGACGCAATGGGCGAGTAACTCCATGCGCGACCCATCGTCCAGATCGGTCAGCCAATCCCAGAGGGCGGCATCGTCTGCCGGGACATGATCGCGCCAGCGTTCGTGGCGGTCAGCGATAGCCTTGGCCGACGCGCTGTCGCGCAGATCCTCGGCCTGTGCGGGCAGATGAACCTCCCGGACCTGGGCTTCGAGGCATCCCTTGCTGGAATGCGGCATGAAGCAATCCATGGCCAGCCTGTGCAGCAGTGCCGTCATAGCGACATGCGGGTTTACTGCCACCGCATCCCGCAGCGCCAGCGTGCGATGCGCGGTCAGCTCGCTGACCAGGCGATCGGGCAGCGGCTTGATGATGTCGGCCTCGTCTTCCTCCTCAGTTTCGACCGCCTGGCCGCCCAGCGTGATAACTGCACCCATGCGGCTTACCTCCGGTTCTGCCCGCTGGATCACCTCGCCGGTTTCCGGGTCAACGATTTCAGCTTCCGGTTCCGCAGGCGTTTCATCTTCGGCGCGAACATAGCCGCGCTCGATCAGCAATGCGCCATCGGCGTCGATGCTGATGAAGACACCCGCCATGCTGATCTGGTCCGGCTCGAAGGTCATCGGACGGCGCTCGAAGGTTTCCAGAGCCAGTTCGATCTCACCCAAGCGGGCGTCGATCTCGTCAGGCAGCTCGTCCGCCTCGCCATATTCGACTTCAAGCCGGTCATACTCGTCGCGCAATGCTTCGTGGGTGGCGCGTTCCTCTTCGCTCAGATCGACCGTGGTGCCGACAATCTGGCGTAGGCCATGGTCGTGACCATAGGGGAAGGTGATGGCGACCTCGATCCATTTCCAGCCCTCGGCGGCGATGGCTTCGCCCTCGGCCTTCAGTTTTTCGCCCACCAACCGGTCGAGCAGCACCGGATCTTGCAGCCAGCCACCATCGTCCTGCTGAAAGAGATCACGCAGCACGCAGCCGCCAGCCTCTTCATAGGCATCGATACCAACGAACACCGCCCGTTTGTCGGCGGCGCGGACTGTGGTTTCGGTCAGCAGGCGTCGGATGTGGTAGGGTTCCTTCTGCCAGCCATCCCTGATCGCTTCCCAGACCTGCTCCTGACGGGCATGGTCAGAACTGACGCTGAAGGCCATGAGTTGTTCCAGCGTCATGCCGTCCTCGGCATAGACGTCGAGCAATGCCGGTGAGACGGAAACCAGACGCAGGCGCTGTTTCACCACCTTGGAGTCCACGAAGAAGGCGGCAGCTATTGTTTCCTCGGTCATGCCCTTTTCGCGCATGGCCTGGAAGGCGCGGAATTGGTCGAGCGGATGCAGCGGTGCGCGCTCGATATTCTCGGCGAGCGATACCTCGTCGATCAGCACATCGGCGCTGGCCTCCGACACCACGCACGGGACCGGCGCGATCTTGGCGAGGCGCTTCTGCTTGACCAGCAGTTCCAGCGCCCGGAAGCGGCGACCGCCGGCGGGCACCTCGAACATGCCGGTTTCCTTGCCCTCGGCATCCACGACCGGGCGGACATGCAGGGACTGGATCAGGCCGCGACGGGCGATAGACTCGGCCAGCTCCTCAACAGAGATCCCGGCCTTGACGCGCCGGACGTTGGACTGGCTGAGCACCAGTTTGTTGAAGGGAATGTCGCGCGAGGATGACAGGGTGATCTTTTGAACGGCAGTGGCCATGTCAGTGACTCCATGACGGACGCCGGTGAGCCTCTCTCTCCGGCTATCAGCCCGTCACGAAGCGAAGCGCCGCCCTCTTCCTCTGAAGAGAGCGACGCCAGCCGCAGAACCTGAAACCCGGAAATCAGGCACTCCGGTTTTCTGTATCGGCGGATGTGCGGGAAAAGCTCGCACCGACGCGGTAGAGCAGACGCTCGGCGGCGCGGATGCTGCCGGTCTCGCGGGCGGCCTCGGCCCAGACCGAGATCGGGAAATCGCCGGTGAACAGCAGATCGCGCTCGATCTCCATGCCGAAGGGCAGCCGGACTGACTGCATCTCGCTAAGGCTCCACGAGCCCAGTTCGGGATAGCCGAGATCGGCCAGACCGAACATGATGTCGCCATCCTCATCCAGTTCGGTGGCAAGCCAGACGCCTTCACCGATGGGATTGAAGAACTTCACGACCGGGAATGTGATCTTGATCGCGCTGGCGACCATTGGCCAGCAGGCGGTCGTGCTGTGCGCCTGTCAGGAGGATCATGCCGCCGCCCTCCGGTCGGTTTCGCTCGCATCCGACTCCCCGGTGTCTTCGGCAAGCAGATGCGACAGCAGCCAGTCCGCCGCCTTGCTGGCCTGCGAGGCCGCGCGGACAATGGCGCGGGAATCCTCGCGCATGACCTCCAGCCACGATCCGATGTAATCGGCATGGCGGACGGTCGGCACGATCCCGAGCGCGGCGCAACTGAAAGCTGCGGTCTGTTCGGCAATCATCTCCTCGAAGGCGTATTTCTTCGAACCGAACGAGCCGGTCAGATCGCGGTTGAGGCGGCTGTGATGGCCGCTGGCGTGCCCCAGTTCATGCAGGGCCGTCCTGTGCCAGTTGATCGGCTCGAAATAGGCTTGCGGAGGCGGCACCTGCACATAGTCGAGCGACGGCATATAGAAGGCGCGATTGCCGCCAATACGGAAGTCGATGCCGGTGGCCCGGATCAACGCCTCGACCTGAGGTTCGATAAGGCCCGGCGGCGGTGGCGGCGCGACTGCCGTGATCTCATCGGGTAGGCCATCGCATTGCGCGGCGTTAAAGACCGTGAACCGCTTCAGGAACGGAATGGCATGCGCATCCTCACCCGTTTCGCGGGCACGGCGCTTCTCGTCCTCGGGGGTGAAACGGTCGGCATAAACGACAGTCGTGCCACGTTCGCCCTTCCTGACATTGCCGCCAAGCGAAAGCGCCTGGCGGAACGTCAGCCACGCCTGAGCGGGGAAACCATGCTGGATGACAGCCCCCCAGAGGATGAGAATATTGATGCCGGAATAGGACCGGCCGGTTGAAGCATTTCTCGGCAGGCCCAGCGGGGCGGTATCAGGCGACGCACCCCAGGGCTGGACCCATGGCAACCGCCCTTGCTCCAGCTCGGCGATGATCTTGTTGGTGATGTCGTCGTAAAGGTTGCTGCGCGCGCCACCTTCCGCGAGGTTACGACCCTGTCTGGCCATCGGGATGATCTCCGCGACGGGTGCCGGAAGCCTCTCCTCCAGCTCTTAACCCGTCACGGAAAATCCGTCCGCACTCTCACTCTGAAGGGGGCGTTGCGGGGATCTCCCCGCAGAAGGGGTAGGTAGAGACCAAGGCTCGGCCGCAGGGGAAGGCTTTCCCCCTATTCGGTATGTTCCCCTGCGCTTCCTTGAAAACTGTCAGAAACCCGCGTATATTTCCAACAGGAGAAAGACGATGACACGGCTGACCGAACAGATTCTGGCACATGCGACGGGACTTCCCGAAGGGATGCCCGTGTCCGCCAAGGGCCTGCTCCACCTCGGAAACCGGGCGGCCGTGGATCAGGCATTGTCGCGTCTGTCCGAGCGCGGGCAGCTCATCCGCGCCGGTCGTGGCGTCTATCTGCGCCCCATCGCCAGTCGGTTTGGCACGCGCGCACCTTCGGTCGAGCAGGCTGTCGAGGCCCTCGCGACCCAAAAAGGGGAGATCATCGTCTCGAACGGAGCCGCCGCGGCGAACGCGCTTGGCTTGACGACGCAGGTGCCCGTCCGCTCGGTCTATCTGACCTCCGGACGCAGCCGAAAGATACACCTCGGCAAGCAGGTCGTCGAATTGCGGCACGCGCCGCGCTGGCAACTGGCCCTGGCCAACCGCCCCGCAGGCGAGGCCGTGCGGGCGCTGGCCTGGCTCGGCCCCGAAAAGGCGGAGGCCGCGCTCACGACCTTGAAGCGGAAGATGCCGCCCGGCGTGTTCGGCGAACTGGTCGCCGCCGCGCCGCAGCTTCCGACATGGCTCGCGCAGAGCGTCGGAAAGGCGGCCTATGGCTGACGTTTTCCTCCAGCTTTCGGCCGAGGATCGGCGTGACGCGTTGAGCGTCGTCGCCGACCGTTCGGGTCGTCCCACCCATCTTCTCGAAAAGGATGTGTGGGTGGTGTGGGCGCTGGCGACGCTCTACGCGGCACCGCTCGGCGAGCATCTGGTGTTCAAGGGTGGCACGTCGCTGTCGAAAGCCTATCAGGTCATTCGCCGGTTTTCGGAGGACGTGGATCTGACCTACGACATTCGGGCGATTGCGCCCGATCTGGTTGGGGACAATGGCGAGGGTCTGCCGAAGACACGAAGCGAGGAAAAGCGCTGGTCCAGCGAGGTCCGTCGGCGGTTACCGGCATGGGTCGCGGAAACCGTGCAGCCTGTGATCGAGACCGCACTGGCCGTCGAAGGTCTGGCGGCGGCCGTCCGCGTCGAGGATGAGAAGCTCTTCATCGACTATGAGGCGACCGCAGCCGGGTCCGGCTATGTGGCTCCAAGCGTCATGCTGGAGTTCGGCGCGCGCTCGACGGGCGAACCGGCGAGTCTGCGCGACATCGTCTGTGATGCTGCCGGCCTGATCGAGGGGCTGCTCTTCCCGACTGCGCGGCCGCGCGTCATGCACGCGGAGCGGACGTTCTGGGAGAAGGCGACCGCCATCCACGTCTTCTGCCTCCAGGAGCGGCTGCGCGGCGACCGCTTCGCGCGACATTGGCACGATGTTGTCCGACTGGACGAAGCCGGCTTCGCGGAAGCCGCTTTTGCCGATCGCGACCTGGCCAACGCTGTCGCTCGGCACAAGTCGATGTTCTTCGCAGAGAAGGCCGCCGACCGCACGCCGATCGACTATGCAGCGGCTGTCAGCGGCGGCTTGCAACTCGTGCCGGTCGGCGATGGCGCGAAGGCGTTGGAGGATGACTATGCCCGCATGGATGAGGATGGACTGCTCTTCGACGACGAGGAGCCGTTCGAAGCGCTCATGGCGCAGTGCGCTGATATAGCCGCGCGCGCGAACAGAGCAGCCAAGTAAGAAACTGGGAGGACCGGGGGTATATGAGCGAAGTCGAAGAAGAGCGAAAATTCCAGTTTCTGCGGGACGGCGATGCCGAGCCATCTGAACTGGACTGGAACAAGGGGATCGAGAGCGCCCGCAAGGCGATTTCCGAGGCCATGAACGCCAAGAACATCGCATTTCTGCTCGGCGCCGGATGTTCTTCCCTGATGAAGGACAAAAAGGAACTCGGCATTGCGACCATGGCGCCGCTGGCCAAGGAGTTTTGCGGCGAAACCATCGAGGCACGCGCGGCGGGATTCTACAGCGATCCGCCAACAGCCGGCGCTGTACCGGCGCCGTGGCGGCTAACCAAAGACGAACTCGACTATCTCGATGCGCTCGGGGTCGACCTCGCGAAGGATTACAGCCGTAACCTGGAACGCTTGATGGAGGTGCTGTTCGCGCAACGGTTCGTGCTGCGCCAGAGCGAGAATCCCGATCTTCACCCCTATCGCGCTGTTCTCGACGGCATCATCAAGAAGGTCCAGGACTTCCTATGGACCCGTGTCACCCAAGGGGCCTTCGCCACGGAGGGCGACACGACCGTGCGCGACCTCTACGAGCGTTTCTACAAGAAACTGGTCCTACGCGATCGGTCCTTGCCCCGGCCCTGGGTGTTCACGACCAACTACGATCATTTCAGCGAATTGGCGATGGATCGCCTGGGCATTCCCTATGCCAACGGTTTTTCCGGCGTCGTAGAACGCCGCTTCAACCCGGCGATCTTCCGCTATGCTCTGGCCGAGCAGCTCGACGTCGCCAGCCGCAAATGGACCGCCGTCGACGCCTTCGTCTATCTCTGCAAATTGCATGGTTCGGTCACTTGGACCGAGGACGATCATGGCCTCTTCCCGATCAAGGAAGTCTGGCCACCGGAATCCACGAACCAGATGCTGATCTATCCGACGCCGGCGAAGCAGAACTCTTCGCTCGGCTCGCCCTACGCAGACCTGTTCCGGGAATTTCAGTCCCGGATCGTGCGCGAGCAGAGCGTTCTCATCACGGCCGGCTACGCCTTCGGCGATGAGCACCTGAACAACATCATCTACCAGGCCCTAACGATCCCGACCTTCCGCTTGGTGATCTTCGCGGCGCCGGATACGGACGGCGAGATCGCCAAGCTGCGGGCGCTGCGCGATCCGCGCATTTGGATCATTGGAGGCAATGGTCCTACCGCGGGGACGAGGGCGCACTACTTCGACATGATCGTCGAGCATTTCATGCCCCAGCGCCCCAGCGACAGGATTGATGACGCCGTCCGCAAGGTGTTGTCGGAGCTGGCGCCGAAAAGGGGCGACGAGACAAAGGATGGCGAGGCATGAGCCACGACGATCGCAAGCGGGCGATCGGCAAGGTGGTCTCGGTCGCGGCCGACCGCTTTGTCGTCGAGATGCACGTCGGCACCGACAATTTCACGGTCGTCGGCTTCGACGACGTGCATTATGTGGCGCGGCTGGGATCATTCCTGATGATTCCGTCGCAGTCGGAATATGTCGTGGTCGAGGTTGTCGGCTTGCGTGAACGCGATGCGAGCACGCCGTCCGAGCGGGGCGACTTCGACCGGGCTGGCTCCTCAAAATATCTGGATGTGGTGCCCGTCGGCATGTTGCCGATGCGCGGCGACGCGTTCCGCTTCGGTGTGTCGGTTTTCCCGTCCCTCTATGCGGACGCACTCTATGCCCTGGACGGCGAACTCGATCGCATCTTCGAGACCGAGGCGGCCGTCGTGCCGTCAATCGGCCCGGATGGTGGCGTCTGCCAACCAGAAGGCGCCACGCGCTACCGGGTTCTGCCAATCGGCAAGTCCGTGGTGTTCGAGGACTACGACGTCAAAGTCCGTCTGAACGAGTTCTTCGGTGGCCACGTTGCCGTCCTGGGTAACACCGGCAGCGGCAAGTCATGCACGGTCGCCTCGGTACTACAGTCTCTTTTCGACAAGCCGGACGAACATCACGCTCGCGGAGCGACGTTTATCGTCTTCGACGTGAATGGCGAGTATCACGAGGCGCTTGCTCCTTTGGCAAAAGACGGCGGCATCGGCGTCCATCGCGTAACCCTTGATGGGACGACCGCTGGCTTTCGGATGCCGCACTGGTTCCTGGAAATGGCAGAATGGGAACTGCTTTTGCAGGCGAGCGAGCGAACGCAACTGCCGGTCCTTCGGACGGCGTTAGGTCTGACAAGTCTCTTTCATGCCAACACGCCAGACGCTCTGGCTCTGCGCGAGCACTTTGTCGCCACTTGCATCATCGAGTGCTTTCGAGGTGCGGATGGCGACTCCCCAGTGTCGAAGTTTCAGCGCGTCGTTTCTCTTCTTCAGAAGTATCCGACGAACGATCTGAATATGGCGTTGTTGAACCGCTTCAGTCCGAATTTTCAATACGGAAATTTTTCTGGCAACAACCAATCGGCATTTCTGGATGAAGTAAGGAAGAAGCTCCAGAAGGATGCTCCCTTACCAGCCTACAATCGGACGCCGTTCTCTTTCGATGAGCTGCACGAATGTCTGGATTTCGCGATCCTTTATGAGGAGGCCCACGGCAACCGTCAAATCCGAGATTACTGCTCGTCCATGGTCACGCGGCTCAGATCTCTCCAAGAGAGGACTGAATATGCCTTTTTACGTCACGAAGGAGCTGACGTTGGTGCGGCTGTAAGCGATCTGGAGTTCTTGACCAACATCGTCGGTCTGGAAAGGGCTGTTGGTGAAGCGTTCACCAAACGCAATCAAGTCATTATCATTGATCTGAATTCCGTCGAAGATGAAATCGTTGAGCTGGTCAGTGCGGTCATCGCACGCATGCTTTTTCGGTTTCTTCGTCATGCGGAACCAAGAAACCGCTTCCCGATACACCTGCTCCTCGAAGAGGCTCACAGGTATATTGCCTCTACGCCCTCCCGGTTTTCCATCGACGCAACCAAGATATTCGAGCGCATCGCCAAGGAAGGACGCAAATACGGCATGTTCGTGCTCTTGGCATCACAACGCCCGAGTGAGCTGTCCAAGACGGTTCTCAGCCAGTGCTCCAATTTCCTGGTTCACCGCATCCAGAACCCCGACGATCTTTCTCAGATTCGGCAGATGACGCCGTTCATCTCGGATTCGGTCTTGAAGCGTTTGCCGTCATTGCCTCGGCAGCACGCGCTGGTGTTCGGAACATCGGTCAATCTCCCGACGACATTCAAGGTGCGGGAGGCATCACCGCGGCCGCGCAGCGACGATACCGCCGTGGTCGATTTGTGGTTCCACGAAGAAGGTCGAGCCGCCGACATTCGACTCGCTCCGGCCGATACCGCTGGAGGGGAGCCGATGGCAGTAAACGAAGCGTCAGACGATGACATCTTCTGACCATCTGGAGACCCTGGCGCAGGCGCTGGAGGTCACGGGAGACTACCGGGTCATCCGGCGTCTCAAACCGCGCCCTCGCATCGTTCCTCCGCCAGGCACGCCGCTGCGCCTCGGCCTGGTGGTCGATGTGGAGACCACGGGGCTCGACCCTCAGCGCGACGAGATCATCGAACTCGCCATGACACCATTCAACTACGGCTTGGATGGCACCATTTTCAGCGTGGGCGACAGCTTCCAAGGGCTGCGTCAGCCGAGCAAGCCTATCGCCCCGGAAATCACCGCGATCACGGGCATCACCAACGAGATGGTGGCCGGCCAGATTGTTGATCCCGCAGCGGTAGCCTCATTCGCAGCGCCGGCTTCGCTCGTCATCGCGCACAATGCGGCGTTCGACCGCCGCTTCCTTGAACGATTCAACGACGTGTTCTCGACGAAGCCGTGGGCATGCTCGCTCAGCCAGATCGATTGGGCAGCAGAGGGGTTCGAGGGCACGAAACTCGCCTATCTCGCTCAGGCCGCCGGCTTCTTCTACGACCGCCACCGCGCGATGCACGACTGTCTTGCTACGGTCGAGTTGTTGGCGATGTGGCTGCCCCGATCTGGCGCTACAGGTCTCAGCCGTCTCCTGGACGGCGCTCGTACCGTTTCTTGGCGAATCTGGGCGGAGAACGCGCCCTTTGACCTCAAGGATGTCCTTAAAGCGCGGGGGTACCGCTGGAACGGCGATCCCGGCCCGCAGCCGCGCGCCTGGTATATTGACGTTCCCGAGGCTCAGTGCGAGGCCGAACTACGGTTCTTGAGAACGGAAATCTATCGGTATGAGGTCGATCCCCCGGTTAGGCGGATCGATGCCTATGATCGGTTTTCAGACAGGATCTGAGTGCCGTCGAACGCCGGGCTATTGCATGCCCTTCCGGCACTTCTTGGCAAGCGTGGCGGAGACGAACTTTTCCCTTTTCGTCATGTCGGCGCGCTTTTCCACCATGTAGTGCCTAGCAGTCATGCTTCTCGCAGCTGGCATCCTGCAACGCGTGGTTCTGGAGGCGGTCGCGGATTTCCTTCGAGATCCTCGCCTTGCCGGTCACCGTCTTAAATGTTCGGCGCAGGTCCTTGCCTCAATTTAGCAAGGAAGACGTCCACCAAACATGGGGCTATTCACCTTCCAGCCTCACGGAGCGACGCAGCAATATCGCTGATCGAGCGAAACAGGACCAGTTCATCATCTCTGGTAGGCTCAAATCCTCGGCGCTGCCAGAGTTCGGCAGCCTCCCCGGCGACGGCGTTGACCATCAATGCCCGCCCACCGATCAGCGATGCGGCCTGAACGCAGCGTTGGAGGGCATGCTTCACAAGGCCAGTCCCGATGCCCACCCCGGCGGAGCCGATGTCGGTCGCGAGCTGACCAAGCAGCATGCAGGGAATTGGATTAGGCGGCTGCCCCGTCCGGATGGAGCGCGGTAGCACCGATGGCACAACGGCTATTGGTGCAAGGCCGTAATATCCCACCACACGCCCTGCCTCATGCACGACGAGAACGGCGGTAAAGCCCTTCTGCTGATTGGAGAGCGCTCGGGTTTTCAGCCAGTGGTCGAGCGTCGGCTTGCCACAGGAAAACTGGGAAACATCGTGATCGGCGGAAAGCGGCTCGGGTCCTGAAAGCAGCAAGGGGTTACCGCTTCGCCGCGTAGCCGGGCTCCCACGGCGCAGGCCGCTTCAGCACTTCAACCATCTCCGGAACAGGAGCGGCCGGGCGCGACAGCACATCCATGAACTGAGCAAAGCCTTCCGGGCTCATCCGGATCAGGCCCTGCTCCATGACGACCTCCTCGGCCGCGCGCACAGCGGCATCTCGCACGAAATCGGTGCGCGAGCGGCCGCGCAGGCTGGCGGCGCGATCGATCATGGCAACATCCGCTTCGGGCAGACGCATCGAGATCGGATATTCCTTGCGTTCGGCAGTGTTGCCCATGGCGAGTCTCCTTAGTCGGAAGATAGCGCCTTGTATCTCTAATTACAATACGATAAAGTCTCATTTGCAAGCAACAGCTTCCGAGGGACCAGCAACGAGGCAAAAGATGACGGCGACAGCGAGCGATTCCGACAGGTCATTTTACTCTGCCATGGCACGCCATGTTACGCCGCCGCACGCCATAACGCGCATTGGCACACTGAACGCCGCCAAATGTTCGCCCGCAAATTTCGTTGCTAATGCCGGGCATGGGACGAATGCTGTCAGTTATGACCTTGCGAGCCCCACAAAACACAGCAAAGATGACAGTAGCCGAGCGCGAAGCGCTGCTCGAATCTTTGCTGCTGGACGCGCCGGAGTTGACGTTTACGCCGTGCGGCAGTCCCGACCCTCGCCTTCTGCGTCTGGTCGGCATCCTGGCAAAGCAGGCGGCACGGGAATGCTTTGCAGAGGAAGTGAAGTTGTCCAGGCAAAGGAGGAAGCGCACCTCCTGATGCGGATGGGAGCAATGTTTTGAAAGTCGCGATCTACGCCCGTTATTCTTCTGACAATCAACGCGACGCTTCCATCGCCGACCAGCTTCGCATGTGCCGCCTCCATGCCGAAAAGCAGGGCTGGCACGTCATCGAAGAATATACCGACCACGCGATTTCAGGAGCATCCCTGATCCGTCCGGGCATCCAGGCCCTGATGACCGACGCCATGAGTGGCCGGTTCGACGTGATCCTCTCTGAGGCGATGGATCGCCTCTCGCGTGATCAGGAAGACATCGCCGGTATCTTCAAACGCATGTCCTATGCGGATGTGAAGATGTTCACCTTGTCTGAAGGCGAGGTCAGCCATCTGCATGTCGGTCTGAAGGGCACGATGAATGCCCTCTTCCTTAAAGATCTTGCTGACAAGACCCGCCGCGGCCAGCGCGGCCGTGTCGAGGCTGGCAAATCGGGTGGCGGCAATTCCTATGGCTACGATGTGGTCAAGAAGCTGGACGCCAATGGCGAACCCATTCGCGGCGACCGCACCATCAACGAAGACCAGGCCGCCGTCGTTCTCCGCATCTTCCGCGACTACGCCGCCGGTAAGTCGGCAAAGACCATCGCTTTTGCACTGAACAAGGACGGCATTCCGGCCCCTTCGGGCGGCGACTGGGGTTTCAGCACGATCAACGGCAACCCGAAGCGTGGCAACGGCATCCTCAATAATGAGATGTATGTCGGCAAGATCGTCTGGAACCGCCAGCGCTTCGTAAAGGACCCGAACACCGGAAAGCGCCAGGCGCGCCCCAACCCGGAATCGGAATGGGTCATCCAGGAGACGCCAGAGCTCCGAATCCTCGACGACGATCTCTGGAATGCTGTGAAGGCACGGCAGGAGAAGAACAAGCTCACCCGCGACGATAACGGCAACACAGATGTCCGCACCGTCAATCACCGGCGGCGTCCCAAATACCTCTTCTCGGGCCTAACCAAATGTTCATGCTGTGGTGGCGGGTACTCCGCGATCTCGGCAACGCTGATCGGATGCTCGACGGCTCGCAACAAGGGCACCTGCGACAACCGTGTCAATATTCGCCGTGATGAATTGGAATCGCGCGTGCTGAACGCGCTGCGTACCAGACTCGTTGACCCTGAGCTGTTCGCCCATTTCTGCGAGGTGTTCACGCAAGAGATGAACCGCCTGCGAATGGAAGGCCGCGCCAGTATTGCCTCGTCTGAGGCTGAGCTGACCAAGATCAACCGAGAACTGGAAAAGATTCTCGATCTATACCTGAGCGACGCGCTCTCCGTGGAAATGGTGAAGGAGCGAAGCAACAAGCTCGAGGCGAGAAAAGCCGATCTGGAACTGTTCCTAGCCGAAGCTGACGAGCCACCGCCACTGCTCCACCCGAGCATGGCGCTGCAATATCGCAAGCGCATCCAGCAGCTCTACGAGTCGCTTCAGGATGAAGACGAGGGAAAGCGGATAGAGGCCGCCGACACCATTCGCTCGCTGGTGGATCAGATTGTGCTGACGCCGGTCGCGGGCAAGGTGGAGATCGACGTTCAGGGCGATCTTGCTGGAATCCTTACGATTTCCGCGCAAACGAAAAACCCCGCCTCGGGGGCGGGGTCTTCGCAAGTAAAGATGGTTGCGGGGGTTGGATTTGAACCAACGACCTTCAGGTTATGAGCCTGACGAGCTACCGGGCTGCTCCACCCCGCGCCAACATTGATGTAAGCATTTGCCTACACAATTCAAAGACTCGCCAAATGAAAAGGCCGCTTGCGCGGCCCAAAGTCCCGTTTGGCGGGCCTCATCGTAAGGAGAAGATTTCAAAACGTGCGTTTGGCAGACCTGGCAGCGACTTACTCTCCCGCGTCTTGAGACGAAGTACCATCAGCGCTGGAGCGTTTCACGGCCGAGTTCGGAATGGGATCGGGTGCAGCCGCTCCGCCATAACCACCAGGTCGGCAAAACGCACGTTTTCGAGAAGCTGTTCTGTGTGCAATCCACGCCTTTGGCGATGGACATTAGGAATGAGAACGATCAAGCCGATCGAACTATTAGTACCGGTAAGCTTCAAGCGTTGCCGCTCTTCCACACCCGGCCTATCAACGTGGTAGTCTTCCACGGTTCTCAGGGAATACTCGTTTTAAGGTGGGTTTCCCGCTTAGATGCCTTCAGCGGTTATCCCGTCCGGATATAGCTACCCTGCAATGCGGCTGGCGCCACAACAGGTCCACCAGAGATCCGTCCATCCCGGTCCTCTCGTACTAGGGACAGATCCTTTCAATATTCCTACACCCACGGCAGATAGGGACCGAACTGTCTCACGACGTTCTGAACCCAACTCACGTACCGCTTTAAATGGCGAACAGCCATACCCTTGGGACCTGCTCCAGCCCCAGGATGCGATGAGTCGACATCGAGGTGCCAAACAACCCCGTCGATATGGACTCTTGGGGGTCATCAGCCTGTTATCCCCGGCGTACCTTTTATCCGTTGAGCGATGGCCCTTCCACACGGGACCACCGGATCACTATGACCGACTTTCGTCTCTGCTCGACTTGTCAGTCTCGCAGTCAGGCAGGCTTATGCCATTGCACTCAGCGAACGATTTCCGACCGTTCTGAGCCCACCATCGCGCGCCTCCGTTACTCTTTAGGAGGCGACCGCCCCAGTCAAACTACCCACCATACATTGTCCCGGACCCGGATAACGGGCCGCGGTTAGACATCCATAGTAATAAGGGTGGTATTTCAAGGGTGGCTCCACCAAGGCTGGCGCCCTGGCTTCAAAGCCTACCACCTATCCTACACATGCCACTACGAATGCCAATGTAAAGCTATAGTAAAGGTGCACGGGGTCTTTCCGTCTAACCGCAGGAACCCCGCATCTTCACGGGGAATTCAATTTCACTGAGTCTATGCTGGAGACAGCGGGGAAGTCGTTACGCCATTCGTGCAGGTCGGAACTTACCCGACAAGGAATTTCGCTACCTTAGGACCGTTATAGTTACGGCCGCCGTTTACTGGGGCTTCGATTCAAAGCTTGCACCTCTCCTCTTAACCTTCCAGCACCGGGCAGGCGTCAGACCCTATACGTCGCCTTGCGGCTTCGCAGAGCCCTGTGTTTTTGATAAACAGTCGCTACCCCCTGGTCTGTGCCACCCTCATCTACTTGCGTAAACAAGGGTCACGCTTCTTCCGAAGTTACGCGTGCAATTTGCCGAGTTCCTTCAGCATAGTTCTCTCAAGCGCCTTGGTATACTCTACCAGACCACCAGTGTCGGTTTCGGGTACGGTCTATAAGGAGGAGCTATTTCCTGGAACCACGCAGCAGCCTGACCAATCCGATAAGGTCAAACTACATTGATGATCCGTCACTACCTCCAGGCCCACGAATATTAACGTGGTTCCCATCGACTACGCGTTTCCGCCTCGTCTTAGGGGCCGGCTAACCCTGCTCAGATTAACTTTAAGCAGGAACCCTTGGTCTTTCGGCGGGGGAGTCTCTCACTCCCCTTACGTTACTCATGTCAGCATTCGCACTTCTGATACCTCCACCGCCCCTCACGGGTACGGCTTCATCAGCTTACAGAACGCTCCGCTACCGCTCGCATTGCTGCGAACCCTAAGCTTCGGTGTATGGCTTTAGCCCCGTTACATTTTCGGCGCAAAGACCCTTATTTAGACCAGTGAGCTGTTACGCTTTCTTTAAATGATGGCTGCTTCTAAGCCAACATCCTGGTTGTTTTGGGATCCTCACATCCTTTCCCACTTAGCCATAACTTGGGGACCTTAGCTGTAGGTCAGGGTTGTTTCCCTTTTCACGACGGACGTTAGCACCCGCCGTGTGTCTGCCGACTAGTACTCCTGGGTATTCAGAGTTTGCTTAGGTTTGGTAATCCGGTGAGGACCCCTAGCCCATGCAGTGCTTTACCCCCCAGGGTATTCGGTCGACGCTCTACCTAAATAGATTTCGCGGAGAACCAGCTATTTCCGAGTTTGATTGGCCTTTCACCCCTAGCCACAAGTCATCCCGAACTATTGCAACAGTTATGGGTTCGGTCCTCCAGTAAGTGTTACCTTACCTTCAACCTGCTCATGGCTAGATCACTCGGTTTCGGGTCTAATGCGACGAACTGAACGCCCTGTTCAGACTCGCTTTCGCTGCGCCTACACCTACCGGTTTAAGCTTGCTCGTCACACTAAGTCGCTGACCCATTATACAAAAGGTACGTGGTCACCCTTGCGGGCTCCCACTGTTTGTAGGCAATCGGTTTCAGGTACTCTTTCACTCCCCTTGTCGGGGTGCTTTTCACCTTTCCCTCACGGTACTAGTTCGCTATCGGTCATGCACGAGTACTTAGGCTTGGAGAGTGGTCTCCCCATGTTCAGACAGGATTTCACGTGTCCCGCCCTACTCAAGGACTTATGTTCGCGTTACGCATACGGGGCTGTCACCCACTATGGCCCTACTTTCCAGAAGGTTTTGCTTGTCTCACATAAGCCGCTGGCCTGGTCCGCGTTCGCTCGCCACTACTTGCGGAGTCTCGGTTGATGTCCTTTCCTACGGGTACTTAGATGTTTCAGTTCCCCGCGTTCGCCACTTTATCCCTATGTATTCAGGATAAGTTACCTATTATCGATACTTGGAAACCACAGCAGCAAGTTGCCCTGCTACTCTGATTTTCCAAGTACCTTAGGTGGGTTTCCCCATTCGGAAATCTACGGATCAAAGGGTATTCGCACCTCCCCGTAGCTTATCGCAGCGTATCACGTCCTTCATCGCCTGTGCATGCCAAGGCATCCACCAATTGCCCTTAAGACACTTGATCGTTCTCATTGCCAATGCCCATCCG
>NZ_JBMDKS010000009.1:0-117500 GCF_057809835.1 Mesorhizobium sp. FG116 | reverse complement strand
AAGTCGCTCGCAGCAATGCGGACCGCGTCGAGACCTTCCCCGATGGAAGCGGTCAGCGGCTCGCCGAATCCCGGCATTGCCTCGACACCTTGCGGTCCGAGTGCCCAGCCATAGGCAAAGGCCGCGACCGATCCCATGGCGGCGACGGCCATCAGGCCGCCTATGCGCGAAACGGCATTGTTGATGCCGGAGGCCGCACCTGTGTCCCTGTCTTCGACCGAGGTCATGATCGCCGTCGATAGCGGCGACACCACCAGCGCCATGCCGATCCCCATGACCACCATGAACGGAAAGATGCCGAGCCAGAAATCGCGGACGCCCATTCCAACCGTCACGGCCGCCCCGGCAAATGCCACGGCAACAAGCAGGCTGCCGGCAGCGATCGGAAAACGCGGCCCGACGCGATCTGACAGGTTTCCGACCGGACCCGACAACACCGCGATTGCCACGGAGAGCGGCACGAATGTGAAGCCGACCACTGCCGTGTTCAAACCCCATCCGGCGATAAGCAGCATGGGCAGGTAAAACAGGATGGCGGACAGGGAAAAATACAGGAAGAATGTAACGATGTTGGCACCCGAGAATGCGCGGTTGGCAAACAGGCCAAGCTCGATCATCGGTTCACTTTGGCGTCGTTCCCACCATATGAAAGCCGCGAGCACAACAAGCCCGGCTACCACGGCGACAAGACTGTGGCTGGTCGCACCGCCAGCGCTTTCGCTGCTCATCGATGTCAGCCCGTAAGCCATCGAACCGAACGCCACGGTTGCCAACGCCGCGCCGCCGAGATCCAGCGAACGCTTTTCCGTCGGCACGTCGTCCGGCACTTTCGTCAGCAAAAGGAAAATCGCCAAGCCGCCCAGGGGCAGGTTGATGGCGAATATGGCGCGCCAGATTCCGTCGCCGAACGCCGATAGAACCAGGCCGCCAAGGATCGGTCCAAGCGAAGTGGTCAAGGCCGAGGCAGCGGCCCATATGCCGATTGCCTTGCCCCGCTCCTTTTTCGGATAGGCCTTGGCGATGATGGCGAGGCTGCATGGCACCATGATCGCCGCGCCGATGCCCTGAATGGCCCGGCATGCAATGAGCACGACAGGATCGGGCGCGACGACGCACGCCATTGACGCGACAACGAAGAAAGCAATGCCCACCGTGAACACGCGGCGCAGCCCGAACCGGTCGCCCGCCGTTCCGCCCGCGAGGATGAGCGCCGACAAGGTCAGCGCATAGGCGTTGGAAATCCACTGCGCCTCGACAAGGCTTGCGCCGAGGTCGACGCGGATCGCCGGGATGGCAATGGCCAGCACCGAGCCATCGATAAACCCGAGCGCCGATGCCAGGATCGCCGATATCAGCACGAACTTGCGCTGGCTTTGCGGGCAAAACGAGCGCTCTGCCGAGCCGTTCGGAGGCAAAACCGTATCAGTTGCAGGGAGTGCCGATTGCATCCCCCACGATTAAACCCTCAACCGTTCCCCGGCAATCAGGCCACGTATGCCAAGAGCCCGCAATCCTGGATGATTCGTTCAGTCCACGAACTCGACGGTCACGCCGGGCTTCACCAGCTTTGCCAGTTCCGTCGCGTCCCAATTGGTCAAGCGGATACAGCCATGGCTCTCGGTCTTGCCGATCTTGGACGGTTCCGGCGTGCCGTGAATGCCATAGGTCGGCTTGTCGAGCGCGATCCAGATCGAGCCGACCGGGCCGTTGGGGCCAGGAGGGATGGTGAGGATCTTGTCGTTGTTGCCCTGCTTGAAGTTGAGGTTGGGGTTGTAGGTGTAGTTCGGGTTCACGGCTATGCGCGAAACGGCATGAATGCCGGACGGCGAAGGCGTATCGGTCGAACCGATGGTTGCCGGATAGGCCGCAACCAGATTGCCATCCTCGCCATAGGCGAACACTTGCTTCTTGGCCTTGTCGGCAAGAATCCTCGCCACCGGCTTGCTGACCAGCCTGCCGAAATTGGCGACCTTGATGATCGTCCCCGGCCGGTTGAAGTTAACGCCCGGATTGATCGCCTTCAGATAGTTCTCGTCCATGTGGAAGCGCTCGGCGATCGCTTCGGTCACCGAGGTAAACGCCATCCGTTCCAACTGTGCCTTCTGGCTGTAGTCTTCCGGAATGGAAGCAACGTAAGGGCCGGCGGCATCTTCAGGCGTGATCGTATAGGAAGCAAAGGCATCGCCGCCGCTATTTGCAAGAGCCTCGGTGATGCCGACCGCATCGGTGGACTTCAGAGGACTACCGGTAATCTCACGGTAAGCGGCAAGCGCCTTGTCGACATTTGAGCCGAAACGCCCGTCAATGACACCGGGCGAAGCGCCGGCACGGTCGAGCAGGGCCTGCAAGGCAGCGATTTCCTCGCGCGCGCCGATCGAAAGCGACGAATCGACCTTTGCCGCCGAACCGGGGGCAACGGGCTCGGTTATCGTCTCTTCAGGTTGCGTGGGTTGGATTGAAGCTTCCTCGAGTTGCTTCGGTTCCGCCGGCTGCACGCGCGTTACCTCTGACTGGTCGGGTTCCTCAGTATTCGGATAGCGCTCAATGCCGGGCGCATCTGGGAAGACTCCACCCGGGTCGCCGTAGGTATCGTATTCATCGACAGGCGGCGCGATCACGCGCCCCTGTTCTTCCAACTGCCTGCGCCGGAAGCGCGCCATGTCCTCCGGGTCATCAAGATAGTAACGATCTTCTCCGGGAGGCTCACGATCGAACTGCCGCGCCTGTTGACGGCGCAGCGCCCGCCGGTCAAGCCTCGTCTGCGGCGGCTGGACCGCCACAACCTCGCCGGTAACAGGGTCGACGATGACGCGGTTTCCACGGCCATCATAATAGACTTCATAGTCGCCGTTCTGTGCAACGACGATGGCGCCGCTGGCGTCTTTCGGGGCTGTGCCGCGCACATTGTCGTCATTTTGCGAGGCAGTCGCACAGGTCGAGAAAAGCGCCGCAGCAACCGCTGAAAGCGAAAAGATCATGCGCAACATGCAGGCCAAGCTCTCCGGTGCATTTCGTGCCGCTCAATTTGAGCGGTTAAAGAACTAAGGTGCGCGAACACCTTAAAAACCAGCCATCCAGATTAAGGTTCCAACATGAACCGGGCATGAAGATGGCCGCATTGCTGCGGCCATCTGGTATGGCATCAGGCGATTGCCCGGAGCTTACGCGGCCTTTTCCGCATCCTCGACCACGGTTGGCTTGGAGCGGAAGTTCAAGCGATCCGAACCGGCCGTCACCTTCACGGTCGAACCGTCGAGGATGTCGCCGCCGAGAATCTTTTCGGCGAGCGGGTCCTGCAACTCCTTTTGAAGCACGCGCTTCAGCGGACGCGCGCCATAGACCGGTTCATAGCCCTTGCCAGCCAGCCAATCGATGGCATCCGCATCGAGGTCGAGGCGAATCTTGCGGTCGGCAAGCAGCGCTTCCAGCCGCTTGAGCTGGATCTCGACGATCCGGTCCATGTCCTTGCGGCGCAGCCGGTGGAACAGGATGATCTCATCGACGCGATTGAGGAATTCAGGCCTGAACGACGCCTTGACGACGTTCATGACATCGTCGCGTACAAGATCGACGTCCTGATCTTCGGTCAGGTTGACCAGATATTCTGATCCAAGGTTCGAGGTCATAATGATCAGCGTGTTGCGGAAATCGACCGTGCGACCCTGACCGTCGGTCAGGCGTCCGTCGTCGAGAACCTGCAACAGCACATTGAAGACATCCGGATGCGCCTTCTCGATCTCGTCGAACAGCACGACCTGATAGGGCCGACGCCGGACGGCTTCGGTCAAGGCACCACCTTCCTCATAGCCGACATAACCGGGAGGAGCGCCGATAAGACGCGACACCGAATGCTTTTCCATGAATTCCGACATGTCGATGCGCACCATTGCGCTCTCGTCGTCGAACAGGAACGAGGCCAGCGCCTTGGTGAGTTCGGTTTTGCCGACGCCGGTTGGGCCGAGGAACATGAACGAGCCGATCGGCCGATTCGGGTCTTGCAAGCCGGCGCGCGCACGGCGCACCGCCTTCGAAACGGCTTGCACCGCCTCGCCCTGGCCGACCACGCGCTTGCCGATCTCGTCTTCCATGCGCAGCAACTTGTCCCGCTCGCCTTCCAGCATCTTGTCCACCGGAATGCCGGTCCAGCGCGACACGATGTGGGCGACGTGGTCGGGCGTAACCACTTCCTCGACCATGCCGCCACCCTGGCCGTCGCGCGCTTCGGCCTCCGTCAACTGCTTTTCCAGTTCCGGTATCTTGCCATAGGCAAGTTCGCCGGCGCGCTGGAACTCGCCCTTGCGCTGGGCAATGGCCAGTTCGTTGCGAACCTCATCCAGTTCCTTCTTGAGATCGGCGGCAAGGCCGAGCTTCTGCTTCTCCGACTGCCACTTGGACGTGAGTGCTGTCGATTCTTCCTCGAGACCGGCAAGCTCCTTTTCGAGCCGCACCAGCCGATCCTTCGAGGCCTCGTCCTTCTCGACCTTGAGCGCTTCGCGCTCGATCTTGAGCTGCATGATGCGGCGGTCGATCTCGTCCAGCGCTTCCGGCTTGGAATCGACCTGCATGCGAAGCCGCGAAGCCGCCTCGTCGACAAGGTCGATGGCCTTGTCGGGCAAGAAGCGGTCGGCAATGTAGCGGTTAGAAAGCGTGGCAGCCGACACGAGCGCCGAATCGGAGATGCGCACCTTGTGGTGCTGCTCATACTTCTCCTTAAGTCCGCGCAGGATCGACACCGTGTCTTCGACAGTCGGTTCATCGACAAACACCGGCTGGAAGCGACGAGCCAGCGCCGGATCTTTTTCCACATGCTTGCGGTATTCGTCGAGCGTGGTCGCACCGACGCAATGCAGTTCACCGCGTGCCAAGGCAGGCTTCAGCAGGTTCGACGCATCCATGGCGCCATCCGCCTTGCCGGCGCCCACCAGCGTGTGCATCTCGTCGATGAACAGGATGATGCCGCCGGCAGCGGACGTGACTTCGGACAAAACGGCCTTCAGCCGCTCCTCGAATTCGCCGCGGTATTTCGCGCCGGCAATCAGCGCGCCCATGTCGAGCGCCATCAACTGCTTGTCCTTGAGCGATTCGGGCACGTCGCCATTAACGATTCGCAGCGCCAGCCCCTCGGCAATCGCAGTCTTGCCGACACCGGGCTCGCCGATGAGAACCGGATTGTTCTTGGTACGCCGCGACAGGACCTGGATGGTGCGGCGGATTTCGTCGTCACGGCCGATGACCGGATCAAGCTTGCCCGCACGGGCGTCGGCAGTCAGGTCACGGGCATATTTCTTGAGCGCATCATAGCCCTGCTCCGCGCTTGCCGAATCGGCGGTGCGGCCCTTGCGCATATCGTTGATGACCTGGTTGAGCGCCTGCGGCGTCACGCCGGCCTTGGTCAGGATGTCCGCCGTCTTTGCCGACTTCTCCATGGCCAGCGCCTGCAAAAGGCGCTCCACCGTCACAAAACTATCGCCGGCCTTCTTGGCAATGTCCTCAGCGGTCGAGAAAACCTTTGCGAGCGGCTGCGCCAGATAGAGCTGGCCATTGCCGCCTTCGACCTTGGGCAGGGAATCAAGCGCTGCATCGATGCTGACTTCCACGTCGCGCGCACGCCCACCGGCCCGCTCGATCAGCGAAGCGGCAAAACCTTCGTCATCATCGATCAGCGCCTTGAGGATATGTTCGGGGGTGAATTGCTGGTGATTGCGGTTGAGCGCATACTGCTGCGCGGACTGGATGAAGCCGCGCACGCGCTCAGAATACTTCTCAAGATTCATGTCTGTCTCCTTCCATCACCGGCCCGCTCTGCGGCACCGGATCAGATTGCGGTGACGAACCCGCCCAATGGGCCGGGTCCAGTTCTCGACTGATATGGTACACGAACCCCTTCGCCTCAAGAAGCTGGCAGGCTGGCGATATTAAAATCTCGCCCGCAACCTCAATGAAGCCTGAAAACAAAACCGGCGGGGATTTCTCCCCGCCGGATAATTTTTGCAGATGCCCGAAAAATCAGGATTCGGAAACCGCTGCTTCCGGCTCGCCGGCGCTGCCGGCAGCTTCATCTGCACTCACCCGCGGACGGCGCGGGCGACGCGGACGGCGCGGCGCAGCTTCCTCAGCGGGGGCAGCTTCATTGAGTTCGGCCTGAGCGGCCAATGCCGCCGGTCCGAGGTTTTCGACCACCACCGCCTCGACAGGCTGGGCGTTTTCGCCAGGCGTCGCGGGCGCTTCGGGCTGCGCTAGGTTGTGAGCGTTGTCCTGGTCATTGCGCTGGCGAAATTCACCGCGCTGGCCATTCTGGTTGTATCCGCCCGGCCGGCGCTCGCGGTTACGTCCGCCGCCATTTTCACGATTGTCGCGGTTGCCGCGATTTTCGGCGGTATTCTCGGAATTAAGCGCAACCTCTGCCGGCGTGCCCTCGATGACGGGCTGGGGGCCCGAACCGTTATTGGCCGAAACCTGGCTTTCATTGCCATTGACGTTGCCGTCGAAATCGTCGCGCTCATCCTCGCCGTCATCGTCGAACTCGTCGCGATTGTGCTGGACCTGCTGGATCGGCATCTGCGCCTGGGCGGCAGCGATGATGCGGTTGTAGTGTTCTGCGTGCTGTAGGTAGTTCTCAGCCATGACCCTGTCGCCGGAGCTCATCGCGTCACGGGCAAGAGCGGCATATTTCTCGGCGATCTGTTGGGCGGAACCGCGGATTTTGACGTCTGGGCCGTTACTCTCGTAGTTGCGGCTGAGAGGATTGGGCCCCTTTCGATTGTTGTTGTTGTTATTGTTGTTGCCGCCGCCATTGTTGTTGCGACCGCGCATGCGTCTGTTCTGCTGTTGTGGCCTCATCAGACTCTCTTCAGTTTGAATATCTTGAAAAATCCATCGCGAAAGGCGGCGCTCATGCGGCCAGCCGTTTCGTCATCCCGCCGGTGTTCGCCCGCATCGATTGCGTTGGCGCCACGTGCCACCCTGTTTTGGCCACATAACACTTGCCGGTTGATTCCCGCACGAAGCTCTAGCGTCAATTGCACAAGAGGGCAGCTATTTCCAAGGGAACCGAATCGCTAGGAGCACTGCCAGCTTCGTCTCATCCGGTCGCGGTGACCCTATATATATTCCCAAAGCTTGCCAAGCGTTATTTCGTCGCGGACGGTCAGCCTTTTTGCGGATAGGTAAACACCAGCACGCGATCGTTTCCACCGAGGTCGCAGAGCGCCTGAAGCGCAGTAAAGCCGGCATCTTCGAACAGTCGAGTTACGTCCACCTTCTGCGTATTGCCGATTTCGACGCCAACGACCCCACCCGGTTCCAGATGGCCGGCACTTTGGCTCGCAATGATGCGGTAGGCCTCAAGACCATCGCTCCCGCCGTCCAGCGCACGAAGCGGATCGAAGGCGCGAACTTCCGTTTGCAAGGTCTCGATTTCGTCGGATGTAATATAGGGAGGATTTGAGGCGATTACATGGTACCGCCCCGAAACTCCCCCAAACCAGTCGGACCTTGTTGCGGTGAACCGGTCCGAAAACCCAAGCGCGTTGGCGTTGGCTTGGGCGGTCGCAAGCGCATCTTCGGAGATGTCGACCCCGGTCGCTTCGGCCTGCTGCTCGGCGCTCAACAGCGCCAGCGCAATCGCCCCCGTACCTGTTCCCATATCGACAATCCGGCATCGGCCTTCGCGCGCCGCAATTGCCTTCACAAATGGCAGCAAGGCATCGACCAGAGTCTCCGTGTCGGGTCGCGGCTCCAGCGTCTCGGACGACAACGCCAGGCGCAGACCATAGAATTCGCGAAATCCAAGGATGCGGTGAACCGGTTCGCCCGCGATCCGCCGCTCCAGCGCCTGATCGATCGCCACAACGGCATCCACCTCGACCCTGCGCTCGGGATCGACAATCGCATCGGTCCGCGATGTGCCGGAAAAATGCTCGACCAGAAGCCGCGCATCCAATCCAGCGTCTTCTATTCCCCCGACTGCCAGGCGCGCCCGGGCGGCCCGGTGAACAACCGCCAATGTCGCCGCACTATCTTCTGGCAAAAACAGCGTCAGCCCTCGGAAATGTCGGCAAGCAGTTTCGACTGATGGTCGGCGATCAACGCGTTCACGATTTCGTCGAGCTCTCCCATCATCACCCGGTCAAGCTTGTAGAGCGTCAGGTTGATGCGGTGGTCGGTCACCCGACCTTGCGGGAAGTTATAGGTGCGGATGCGCTCCGAACGATCGCCCGAGCCAACCTGCGCCTTGCGCGATTCGGAGCGTTCCTCATCGGCCCGGCTGCGCTCCAGGTCATAAAGGCGCGCACGCAGAATCTGCATGGCCCGCGCCCGGTTCTGGTGTTGTGACTTCTCCGCCTGCACAACCATGATGCCGGTCGGCAAATGCGTGATGCGCACGGCAGAGTCCGTCGTGTTGACGTGCTGTCCGCCCGATCCCGATGCGCGCATCGTGTCGATGCGGATATCCTCGGGGCGAATCTCGATGTCCACTTCTTCCGCTTCCGGCAGTACGGCAACGGTGGCAGCAGAGGTGTGGATGCGGCCTTGCGCCTCCGTTTCCGGAACGCGCTGCACGCGGTGTGCGCCGGACTCGAACTTCAGATGGGCAAACACGCCCTTGCCGGAGACCGCGGCGAAAATTTCCTTGTAGCCGCCAACCTCGCCCTCGCTGGCCGACACCGTCTCGAAACGCCAGCCTCTGGATGCCGCATAGCGCTCATACATGCGATAGAGGTCGCCGGCGAAAAGCGCGGCTTCGTCGCCGCCGGTGCCAGCACGGATTTCGAGGATGGCGTTGCGGTCGTCGGCAGCGTCCTTGGGCAGCAGCAGGATCTGGATATCCTTTTGCAGGGTCTCGATGCGCTCCTTGACGCTTGGCAGATCGGCTTCCGCCAATTCCCGCATCTCCGCATCCGTCGCCTTGTCCGCCAGCATGGCGGAGAGGTCGGCTTCTTCCTGTTCGGCAGCCCGCAACTCCCGGATCTTGGCGACAAGGTCCTGAATGTCGGCATATTCCGACGCCATTTTCACATAGGCGTCAGCCGCCGGGCCGGCAGCCATCTGTGCCTCAAGCATCTCCAGGCGTTTGACGACCTGGTCCATGCGGTCTCGGGGTAGATTGGTCATATTTTTGGAACTTCGGTCAGATTCACGTGAATCTCAAAGGGGGATGGAACGGTCGTCGGCAAACGCCTGCAACAGCGCCCGCATTGGAATGCCGTTTGCCGGTGCCGACAAATTGTCCTCGAAGAAGGCTTCCAGCTCGGCAATCGGCAATTCGCACAACATCGCCTTCACCGGGCCGACCGATGCCGGCGACATCGAGATCGAGCGGAAACCGAGGCCGAGCAGCGCCATGGCCGAAATCGGCTTGCCGGCCAGTTCGCCGCACAGCGTCACCGAAGTATGGTTGCGCCGGCCGGCATCCGCGATCTGCTTCAAGACACGCAGGAACGGCACCGACAATGGGTCGAACCGATCCGAAACCTGTGTGTTGCCGCGATCGACCGCCATGACGAACTGGAACAGGTCGTTGGAGCCGACCGAAACGAAATCGACCGCCTTCATCAACTCGTCGAGCTGGAACAGCAGCGACGGCACCTCCAGCATGGCGCCGAGTTTCAGGCTGGTCGGCAGAAGATGGGCGAAGCGCGACAGGTGCCGCACTTCCCGGTCGATTATCTCGCGCGCCTGCACGATCTCCCCGAGTTCGGTGACCATCGGCAGCATCACTTTCAGTTCGCGCCCGCCGGCGGCCTTGAGAAGCGCGCGGATCTGCGTCCTGAGCAGTCCCGGGCGATCTAGCGTCAGCCGGATCGCCCGCCAGCCAAGTGCAGGATTTTCCTCCTGCGCCGTGTTCTTGAAATAGGGCAGCACCTTGTCGCCGCCGATGTCGATGGTGCGGAAGGTGACCGGCTTGCCTCGCGCCGCATCGAGCACGTCGCGATAAAGCTCTTCCTGCGCTTCGGCGCGCGGGAAGGTCGAAGCCACCATGAATTGCAGTTCGGTCCTGAACAGGCCGATGCCGCTCGCACCAGATTCGGCAAGTTGCGGCAGGTCGACCATCAGGCCCGCATTCATCAACAGATCGACCGGAACGCCGTCCGCTGAAACGGAAGGCTTGTTGCGCAGTTCCCGATAGAGTTCCTGCCGGCGCGCCCTGAACCGCACCTTCTCGGCATAGGCCGCCTCGAGATCGGGCTGTGGCCGAAGATGCGCGGTGCCCTCCTCGCCGTCGACGATGATGGCATCGCCATTTTCGGCCATGGAGACCGCGCCCTTGACCTGTCCTGCCACCGGAATGCCCATGGCGCGCGCCACGATGACGACATGGCTGGTCGCAGCACCATCTTCCAGCACGAGGCCCCGCAGCTTGTCGCGCGGATAGTCGAGCAGTTCTGCCGCGCCCATCGAGCGGGCCACGATGATCGCATCCTTCGGCAGGGACGCAGCGACATCGTCCGGTCCGCGCCCCATCAACTGGCGCAGCAGCCGGTTGGCGAGATCGTCGAAATCGCTCATCCGCTCGCGCAGGTAGGGGTCGGTCATGTGGATCATGCGGGCGCGCATGTCGCTTTGCACTTTTTCCACCGCCGCCTCGGCGGTCAGGCCGTTGCGGATCGCCTCTTCCAGCCGGCGCACCCAGCCGCGATCGTTGGCGAACATGCGATAGGCTTCCAGCACCTCGCGATGCTCGCCTTCGAAGGCCACGTCGCGGCGTTCCAGCATGTCGTCGATGGAAAGCCTGAGCGAACCGAGTGCGGCCGCAAGACGGCGGACTTCATCTTCGCTGTCTTCGTTGAACAGGTTGGTGACGACGATGCGCGGCTCGTGCAGCACCACATGGCCAAGGCCGATGCCGTCATTGAACGAAACGCCCCCGAAACTGGCCGGCCGCTTAAGGTCGAGTTCGAGCCCGGGCCGCGTCAGCCGGGCCAGATCGCCTGTGGCGATCATCTCGGCGATCACCATTGCGGTGGTTTCCAGCGCCTCGACCTCATCGTCGCGATAGGTCCGCATGGTCTTGTTCTGGACGACCAGAACGCCAAGCGTGCGGCCGGCCCTCAGTACCGGAACGCCGAGGAAGGAGCTGTAGATTTCCTCTCCCGTTTCCGGAAGGTAGGCGAATGCCGGATGCTCCTGCGCATTGGACAGGTTGAGCGAACGGGCGCTTGCCGCAATTGTTCCGACCAAGCCTTGGCCCAGACGCAACTGCGCCAAGTGCACGGCGTTGGGGTTGAGACCCTCGGTAGCGTAGAGTTCGAGCACGGAATCGGCGCGCAGCACATAGAGCGAGCAGACTTCGGCGACCATGTTCGAAGCAATGTCGCGGACAATCCGGTCAAGCCGCTCCTGCGGCTCAAGCGGCTCTTGCATGAGCTCGCGGAGCCGTTTCAGCAAAACGCGTGGGCCGACGGCCGTTTCACGCATCGCGGCACATTCTCCAATGGCTTCAAACCAGCGGGCGCCCCTGCCCGCCGGTAGTCAACGCAACAACAGACTCCTACGCCCTTATTGCTTATCTAGACCGTATACGGAATGGAGCGTGCGAACTGCAAGCTCTGTATAAGGCCCGTCGATCAGGATGGAGATTTTGATCTCCGATGTCGTGATGGCGCGGATGTTGATCGACTTCTCCGACAGCGCCTTGAACGCGGTCGCCGCAACGCCGGTATGGCTTCTCATGCCGATGCCGATGACCGACACTTTCGACATGCCGTCATCATGCTGGACAGCATCGAAACCGACTGTTTCCTTGACCTTTTCCAGAACCGTGAGCGCCTTGCCGACGTCTCCCGACGGTACCGTAAAGGTCATGTCGGTCGATTTACCGTCCTCGGAGATGTTCTGGACGATCATGTCCACATTGATGCCGGCATCCGCCAGCGGGCCAAAAATCCCGGCGGCGACGCCCGGCCGATCGGCGACGCGGCGCAACGAAATCTGTGCCTCGTCCTTGGCGTAGGCAATTCCTGTGACGACCTGCTGTTCCACGATTTCATCCTCGTCGCAAATAAGCGTTCCAGGCGGATTGATCAGATCCCCCATACCGGGTGCGTCCGGATCGTCGAAAGACGAGCGCACGAAGGTGCGCACCTTATGCACCATGGCGAGTTCGACAGAGCGAACCTGCAGCACCTTGGCGCCGAGCGAAGCCATTTCGAGCATTTCCTCGAACGAAATCTTCGCCAGCCGGCGCGCCTTCGGCTCGACGCGCGGGTCCGTCGTGTAGACGCCATCGACATCGGTATAGATATCACAACGATCCGCCTTGACCGCAGCAGCGATCGCGACCGCGCTGGTATCGGAGCCGCCACGACCGAGCGTTGCGATGCGATTGTCCGGGCCGAGGCCCTGGAAGCCGGCCACAACCGCAACCTGCCCCTCGCCGAAGCGCTTGATCAGGAAAGAGCCGTCGATATCGGTGATGCGGGCAGCGCCATGCGCATTGTCGGTCCGGATCGGGATTTGCCAACCGAGCCATGAGCGGGCGTGTACGCCCATGTTCTGCAAGGTGATAGCCAGAAGTCCAGCCGTGACCTGCTCGCCCGATGCGACCACGGCGTCATATTCACGCGCATCGTGCATGGGCGAAGCTTCACGCGTCCAGGCAACCAGTTCATTGGTCTTGCCTGCCATCGCCGAAACCACCACGGCAACTTCGTGTCCGGCATCGACCTCGCGTTTGACATGACGCGCGACATTGCGGATGCGGGCGATGTCGGCGACCGAAGTCCCGCCGAATTTCATCACGATACGCGCCATGGGAGCGGAATGCCTTTGGATGCCGAGCCGAACGGCCCGAAATGAATGGTTTTGAGTGCTTGCTAAATGCAAACCCCGATGCGCGGCCTCCTTAGCCAAAACAACCCCTGTGTGCAAGCGACAGGAGACCGCGCCTCGGCCCTGAAAAATTGTCGCCTTGACATTCGCCCGCTCACGCCCGACTTCCTATGGCTCCCACGGAGACCAGGACATGCCCGACACCCGACGATCGACCATCGATGCCGGTGAAGTAGAGCGCTTTTCGGCGCTTGCCGCCGAATGGTGGAACCCGAACGGCAAATTCCGCCCATTGCACAAATTCAATCCCGTACGGCTCGCTTATATCCGCGATCAGGTTGCCCAGCGTTTCGGCCGCGACCCGCGCGAGGCAAGGCCGTTTGACGGCTTGCGCATCCTCGACATCGGCTGCGGCGGCGGGCTGTTGTGCGAACCGATGGCAAGGCTCGGCGCCGAAGTGGTCGGCGCTGACGCCTCTGCGACCAACATCGAAGTTGCAAAGCTGCACGCAACCGAATCCGGCGTCGATGTCGACTATCGCGCAACGACTGCGGAAGAACTTGCCGATGCAGGCGAGAAATTCGATGTCGTGCTCAACATGGAAGTGGTCGAGCACGTTGCCGACGTCGATCTTTTCGTCTCCAAATGCGGCGAGATGGTCAAGCCCGGCGGCATCATGTTCGTCGCCACCATCAACCGCACCTTGAAGGCGCTCGGCCTCGCCATCATCGGCGCGGAATATGTGCTGCGCTGGCTGCCGCGCGGCACCCACCAGTTCGGCAAGCTCGTGCGTCCCGAGGAACTGGAAAAGGCGCTGACCAACGCCAGCCTTGCGATTACCGACCGCACCGGCGTCATCTACAATCCGCTTGCGGACCGCTGGCAGCGCTCCAAGGACATGGACGTCAACTACATGGTGCTGGCCGAGAAAGCAGCTGCGTAACGCTTACTCCAGGCTTTTCTCCTGGCACTGCGCCTTGGTGGTGACGACTACTCCCGCAGCGATCACCACCGCTCCCACCCATGTCAGCCACTGATAGTGCTCACTGAGGAAGATAAGTCCGGAAAAAAGGCCAATTGCAGCAGCGACATAGCCGATCTGGCTGAGATAGACCGGGCCTCCGACGGCCTGCAGCCGGAAGAAAAAAACGAACATCGTCGAGGCCGAAACGACTTGTGCGGCGACGACTACCGGAACCGCAGCCAGCGGGGCAAACGCAGCGCCGCCCCGCAGGACAATGATCGCGACGAGCAACATGACGGCAGCCGCAAGATGGCTGCCGACAGCAAGCTCGATCGGGCCGGTATCGCCGGGCCAGTCCCAGGTTCTGTAGATATTTCCGACAGCCAGGCTGACCGGGATCAGCAGTCCCGCGACGACCCACACGGGATCAGCCGGCTGGCCTGCCTCGCCGCGCGTCGCCGCCACCATGACCGCGCCCGCAAAGCCAATGATGATTCCGACAATGCCCAAGACATTGGGACGTCTGACACCCAGCATGATCGAGAACACCAAGGTGATAATGGGCGACAGGGTGAACATGATGCCGGTATATCCCGCCCCCAGATGGCTGATGGCCGAGAACATCAAAAGATTGGGTATGGCATAGGATACGGTTGCGGTGACCGTAAAATAGCGCAGCTTGTGCCCGCTAAGCCTGATCGGCTTGCCGCCGAGCAGCAGCGAACACAAAAGAACGCTTCCTGCCCCGGCAGAAATCACGAAGGCCCAGACAATGCCTTCGACACCTGCATCGGTCGCAATCTTGCCGAATGGAAGCGCCAGGCCGAGCAACGCACCCGTGATCACCAGCAAGCCAAGTGCCGAATCCCAGATGGATTTCATGATTGCTCCGCCATTCCCGTCGCGTACTAGGCAGGAAACGCATCGCAACGCGAATGCGCCAGCATCGGTAAAAGCAGGGGGTCAGTTCTGGTCTTCAGGGAAGACCGGCACCGGAATGAAATCGACGCCGTCTTCGGCCAAGCTCTTGGCCTCTTCGAGTGTCGCTTCACCATAAATGCCGCGCTGATCGACCTCGCCGAAGTGAATCTTGCGGGCTTCCTCGGCGAACTTGTCTCCGACATAGTCGGCATTGGAGCGGATCTTTTCGGCGATGGCCTTCATCTGCGTCATCATCCGGCGTTGTTCCTCGCCCATGGCAAGGGCAACCTTCTCCTGTTTGCGCGCTGTCGAGACGGCAGGCGCCATCAGCGCCTTTTCGACCTTATGCGAACCGCAGGACGGACAATCGACGAAACCGCGCTTCTTTTGCGTTTCGAAATCGTCGCTGGAGCGGAACCAGGCCTCGAATTCGTGCTCACTGTCGCATATCAGGGAAAAGCGGATCAAGAAGCCGCTCCCCTTAGATGCACGTCGCTGCCAGCAACACGCACGGAAAACTCCCGAGCGTTCTTCAGATTCGGGACCTTGCGCCGCGCCGCAGCCGATTGCGACGGATCGATTTCGGCAACGATCACGCCCGGTTCGTCATGATTGGCCTCGGCAAGAATTCGGCCCCAAGGGTCGATGATCAGCGAATGACCGTAGGTCTCGCGGCCATCTTCGTGCAGTCCGCCCTGTGCCGCAGCAACCACGAACGCACCGTTCTCGATAGCCCGGGCGCGCAACAAGACATGCCAATGGGCTTCGCCCGTCTGGCGAGTGAAAGCTGCGGGGACAGTCAGCACTTCAGCGCCGGCAAGCGCTTCCGACCTGAAAAGCTGCGGAAAACGCAAGTCGTAGCACACGGCAAAGCCAAGCTTCGCGCCGTTCACTTCAGAGACGACCGCCTGGGTGCCCGGTTCGTAAGCAGCGGATTCGCGCCAGCTCTCGCCATTGTCGAGATCGACGTCGAACATATGGATCTTGTCGTAGGACGCCAGCGTCTTGCCTTCCGGCGAAAACAAAAGCGCACGATTGGCGATCTTGCCATCGGCGCGCAGGATCGCGGTCGAACCGATATGCAGGAAGATACCGAGTTCACTGGCCAGCCGCCGCGCGGTCGAAACTACCAGGTCGCGGTCCTCGGATACGAACGAGGCTGCACGCGCTTCCTTGTCGCGCAAAAGAGCGCCGGTCATCTCGGGCGTCTGGACATAGGTCGCACCCTGAGCAGCGGCCTCGCGGATCAGCCGCTCCATATCCGCTGCATTGCGATCAACACTTGTGCCGGAGCGCATCTGAACGGCGGCGGCCTTGAAAACACCCATGATCCTACCTCAAGCAAACGTACCGTTGGCAAGCAGTGTATCAAGTCTGCCCTCAGCTTCCAACGAGTGCAGATCATCGCAGCCGCCGACATGGGTCGATCCGATAAAAATCTGCGGAAAGGTCGTGCGGCCATTGGCGCGCGAAATCATCTCCCGGCGCAAATCAGGCGAGAAAGATGCATCATGCTCGGTATATGCAACGCCCTTCTTTTCAAGAAGCCGTTTGGCTGCCGAGCAGTAGCCGCACATTGCACGCGTATAAATTGTCACGTCGACCATGGGTCAACAATCCTGTCTTTGTTACGAGGCTTATATAGGCGTTGTTTCGTCGGCTCGAAAGTCCCCGGGCAGAACGCGCGCAAAAGTGAGAACATCGACAGCCGCCGCACCACCTTTCCTCAGCGCCCGGGTGGCGGCACCGACTGTGGCCCCTGTCGTGTAGACATCGTCGATCAAAAGCACCCGCCGCCCGGCAATAGTGATTTCCGCTTCCGGCGGCACGCGGAAGGCCCCGCGTACATTGGCTTCCCGCTCCTTGCGTTCCAGTCCGACTTGTTGCCGTGTAAGCTTCACGCGCTTCAAGGCGTCAGGCACAAGCGGCACGGCGCTCAGTTTGGAAATGGCTCGCGCCAGCTCCGCCGACTGGTTGAACTTGCGCCTGAAGAAACGTCGCCAATGCAGCGGCACCGGAACGATCACCTCGGCATCCGCAACGAGTTCGCTGCCTGTTCGCATCATCCACTTGGCCATCCACGGCGCAAGGTCGGTGCGGTCATGATATTTCAGCCCCTGCACCATCTCGCGTGCAACGCCGCCATAGATTACCGAAGCCCGTGCGCGCTCGAATGGCGGCGGGTCGGCAATGGCTTCGGCGGAAAGAAATCCCTCGCCCATCTCGTGCAGGAATGGCGTGCCCATTGCCGGACACCACGGTCGCTCCAGAAATTTGAGCTTGGACCAGCATGCACCGCAAAGGACGCCGGGCTCGAGAACATGCCTGCGGCATCCGGCACAGATCGGCGGAAATAGGATGCGCGCGGGCCAGTTCAAAACCGTGTGAGCAAAACGCTTGATCTCAGCCATCGGATCGGCCATGCGACTTCTGTACCGGCCCACCCTATACAAGACGCCGGTTGAAGCGAGACATTTTCGTGCAGACGATCTTTGACATTCCGCTATGGCTGGCGCGCAAACGGCGAGCCCTCTCCCCCCCGGTAACCGGCGCCGATTTTCTTATGAAGCGCGCCGCAGATGACCTCGCCGATCGCCTCGCCGCCGTGCAGCGCAAGTTCGACAAGGGCGCAGCGCTGTTTTGCCAAACCTCTGCGGGTGCCCGGGTCCTGGCCGAAAGCAACAAAGTTGCCCAAGTCGTGCGCGTGGAGGCGGACACGGCCTTCCTGCCTGGCGAACCCAACCAGACGGAAGTGGTAGCTACGCCCGAGACAGTGCCATTCGAGCCGGCAAGTCTCGACCTTGCCGTTTCGCTCTTGTCGATGCAGGCGATGAACGACATTCCGGGTTTCATCATCCAGGTCCGTCGCGCGCTGAAGCCCGACGGGCTCTTTCTGGGTGCAATGGCCGGGGCCGGCACGCTCAACGAATTGCGCGAAAGCCTGCTCGCAGCCGAAAGTGAGCTCTACGGCGGCATCAGCCCGAGGGTCAGCCCCTTCGTCGACGTGCGCGATGCCGGTGCATTGCTGCAGAGAGCTGGGCTGGCGCTGCCTGTTGCAGACATCGAAACGGTGACGGTGCGCTATGATAATCTGTTTGCGCTTTTGGCCGACCTTCGCGCCATGGGCGAGACCAGCGTTCTGAGCGACCGTTCGAGGCGACCGGCAACGCGCCGCCTTTTTGCACGCACTGCCGAGATCTATGCCGAACGTTTTTCCGATCCGGATGGGCGCATAAGGGCCAGCTTCGCGATCGTCTGGCTGTCAGGATGGGCGCCGGATCCCTCGCAGCAAAAACCGCTCAAGCCGGGCTCGGCAAAGATGTCGCTGGCAAAGGCCTTGGAAAATCCAGGGAAGTTGGACGGCTAGCGGAAAGCTTCCGCGAGCTTGCTGTTGTTGCCACTCCACAATTCGGTCAGGGACTCAGCAGCTCCACCGACGCCGCCAATAATGGCAAGAGAAAGAATGGCGACGATCAGGCCGTACTCGATCGCCGTCGCGCCGGTCTCGTCTTTCAGGAATCTCTGAAGAATTCGTGCCATAGCTATCGATCCTCGTTGAACCGAACCTATCACCCAGCCATTAAGAAAGGTTAATGCAACACACTTAACGCTCAGTGAAGCGGTGGTGTAAAAATATCGCTCAAGATAGCAGCCAAAAGGGCTGGGAAAAATCAGCAGTCACCGCTACGGGCGCCACTCTCGCGGATGATGCAAACCGCATTCGGCGAAGTTTGCAGCACGCTGCGCCTGACGGTGTAGGTGTTCGCTCCGATAGAACCCGTGCTCATCAGGTCGAGACCGCCATACCCCGAACCGACAATCTGCTGGCGGTTTTGATCAGCCAGGTACGGGGTGGCAAAAAGGGCGAGCGCGATGGCAGCCGATCCAAAAAGCAAAGTAATCCGCAACAGGCCCATGCCGGCCTTGACGACGCGAACGCCGCGTTCCGGGCGGTCCAAGTTCCAATCGCTGTCGAAATTCATGTGACACTTCCCGGAAATGCCGTTGCGCGGCCGATTCTGGCTTCGCTCAATTTTTCACGGCAAGATAAATCTTCCATTAACGCTCGCGGGAGACGGCATTCCCGAAGCGGCACAACTCACAGGAGATCGATCAGGAAGGGGATCAGCGGCGCATCGGCCGGCGGCATCGGATAGTCGCGCAATTGGCGCGGCTTCACCCATTTCAGGGCCTGCGCTTCGTGAGGCTGCGGAATCCCCGTAAAGCGCCGGCACACGTAGAGCGGCATCAAGAGGTGAAAATCATCATAGCTGTGGCTGGCGAAGGTGAGAGGCGCAAGGCAATCGACCTTGGTTTCGATGCCCAGTTCTTCGCGCAGTTCGCGGATAAGGCATTGCTCCGGCGTTTCCCCCGGCTCGACCTTGCCGCCGGGAAATTCCCATAAGCCGCCAAGCTGCTTACCTTCGGGGCGCTGCGCGATCAGCACACGCCCATCCGCATCGATCAGGGCGCAGGCGGTGACCAGAAGCAGGC
Organism: Mesorhizobium sp. FG116; assembly: GCF_057809835.1. Lineage (NCBI taxonomy): Bacteria > Pseudomonadati > Pseudomonadota > Alphaproteobacteria > Hyphomicrobiales > Phyllobacteriaceae > Mesorhizobium > Mesorhizobium sp. FG116. The sequence goes on along the minus strand of NZ_JBMDKS010000009.1, from coordinate 98,350 downwards.
GTTTTCCCGCATTTTCAGGGATGGTCATGATCCGGGCGGCCGCCTGTAGTGGTAGTGGTAGACTTCACGAAAGCCGAGCTTCTTGTAGAGAGCAAGTGCTGCGTCATTGCTTGCCTCGACCTGTAGCCAGGCCTCCTTGGCACCGCGCAGCCGCGCCCACTTCAAGGCCGACAGGATGAGTTGGCGTCCGTGCCCCTGCTTGCGCACGGCTTCGTGCGTGGCGATTTCAAACAGGCCGGCGAGGTCCCCTTCGTGAACGCAGATCATCGTCGCCAACGGATCATCGCCGCTTTCCAGCGCAAACAGCCCGGCTTCCGGCTGTATCGCGCCGATGATTTCCGAAAGACCAGCGCGCAATGAGGGGTCGGCGTCATGAACCTTCATCGAAGCCGTCACGAAACGGCCAATGTCTTTCAGCGGTATCTGGTCGAGCGCCTCATCGACCGGCGCATCTGAAAGCGACATCCGCATGACCAGGGATTCGTCGAATCGCGACCAGCCTTGCGAGTCGAAATATGCTGAAAGCTCCGGTCCCGACAGTGGCGAGACGCGAAAGGTCAGCGGACGCCCATAGGCCTCGAAACGTCGGCCGGCACGCGCGATGCGCTCAGGAATGTCGGCGACGTCGCCGGGATCGAGCGGGTTTATCGAATTCAACCGCTTGGCCGGGTGCCCTGCAGTCAGCCTGATGACCCACGTTCCATCATAGTGGACGGCCGCCGCGGGCCACGACCGGAAGCCAGCCGCTTCATAGCGGCGGACCGCGGCCAGTTGCTCGGATGGATGGATCGCGGACAAATCAGCTCCGATAGTCGCCATTGATCGCGACATATTCCTTGGTGAGATCGCAGGTCCAGACGGTTGCCTTGCCACGACCGATGCCGATATCGGCGCGGATACTGATCTCGTCACGCTTCATATAGGCCGACGTTTCCGCCTCCGAATAGGAAGGATCGCGTTCGCCTTCGTGCGCCAACCGGTTCTTGCCGAACCAGATAGAGAGGCGGTCCCGGTCCGCGGGCTCGCCCGCCTTGCCAACGGCCATGACGACGCGCCCCCAATTGGCGTCTTCGCCAGCAACCGCGGTTTTCACCAGGGGTGAATTGGCGATGGCAAGCGCGATGCGCTTGGCCGAGCGCGCCGACTTTGCGCCAGTTACCGTGACTTCAACCTGCTTGCGCGCACCCTCGCCGTCGCGGACCACCTGCAGCGCCAGCGTCTTCAGGATCTTTCCAAGCGCCCGGCGCAAGACAGCAAGGCGCGGATCTTTAGGATCGTTGATCGGCGGCACGCCGCGCTTGGCCGCAGCACCGGTGGCAAACAGCAAAAGCGTGTCACTGGTCGATGTGTCGGAATCGACGGTCACCGCGTTGAACGTCTTGCCGACGCCGCGAGACAAAAGGTCCTGAAGAACAGGTGCGGAAATCGGCGCGTCAGTGGCGACGAAGGAAAGCATGGTGGCCATATCGGGGGCGATCATGCCCGCGCCCTTGGCAATGCCGTTGATGGTGACGTCAGCGTCACCCAGTCTGACCGTGGCGGTGGCCACCTTGGGATAGGTGTCCGTGGTCATGATGGCCTTGGCGGCTTCGGTCCACTGATCCGCCTTGCCATCGCGGACCAGCCCGGCGAGGAGGTGGCTGAACTTGCCGGCGTCGAGCGGCTCCCCGATGACGCCCGTAGACGCCAGAAACACCTCGCCCGAGGTGCACCGCGCAGCCTTTGCAGCCGCCTCGCCGGTCACGGCGGTCGTTTCACGGCCGCGCTTGCCTGTAAACGCATTGGCGTTACCCGAATTCACCACCAGCACGCGCGCCTTGCCTGCCGGAAGGTTCTGGCGGCAGAAATCCACAGGCGCAGATGGGCATTTCGAGCGCGTGAAGACGCCCGCGACAGTTGTCCCGGCGTCGAACACCATGGCGAGCAGGTCCGTGCGGCCCTTGTACTTGATCCCTGCTTCGGCAGTCGCGATGCGTACACCGTCGATAGAAGGCATTTTCGGGTATTTCTTGGGGGCAAGCGGCGAAATGGTTTCGGACATGGAAGCCTCGGGCAGATAGCGCGGAATTGGCCCGGTTTGCCCCATACGGCCACGCCACGCAAGGCGTTTTGCGTTGGCCGGCGGTAGCGGACGGAACCGGAGTGAACCGCAGGCGACCAGCAAAGAAAAGGCCGGTCTCAACGACCGGCCTTTGTCGATTGGAGAGCAGTCTTACTGCGCGCTACCTTCAGCAGCATCAATCGCCTTCTTCAGGTCGGCATCGGGAATGTCCACCTTGGCGTTGGCGCGCGCTTCCTTGACCAGGGCAAAATACTTGTCGCGGATCAAAAGCGACTTGACCTGCTCCTTGACCTTGTCGAACGCCGGCGGCTGCTGTGCACGCTTGTCCTCGACCTTGATGATGTGCCAGCCGAACTGAGTCTGGACCGGCTCCTTGCTGTATGCGCCGACTTCCAGCCCTGCCGCTGCCTTTTCGAACTCGGGCACCATCTGGCCGGGGCCAAAATAGCCGAGGTCACCGCCATTGGTCTTGCCGCTCGGATCAGCGGTATGCTCGTTGGCGAGCTTCTGGAAATCTGCACCGCCATCGAGCTGCTTGATGATGGCGTCGGCTTCTTCCTTGGTTTTCACGAGAATGTGACGGGCATGGACTTCATTTACCGGCGGCGTTGCGGCGATCTCCTTGTCGTAACGCGCCTGGATTTCTGCATCGGTGATCTTGCCGACAACCTCTTTCTCCACGATCCAGCCATGCAGCGCGCGCTGCTGGAGGAAAGCGGCGCGACGCTGGAAATCCGGGTCCTTGTCGAGCCCTTCGGCAGTAGCCTTGTCGGCCAGAACCTTGATCTCGATTGCCGCGGAAAGCGCCGCTGCGCGGCGCTGTTCAGGCGGAAGCTGCGCAAATTGCTGCGAAAGTTCTCCCTCTGCCAAAGAAAGATCGGCCTCGGTGATCGTCTGGCCGTTGATGGTGGCAACAACCGCATTCGGATCGACAGGCTTGGCCGCTTCGACGGCAGGCGTTGCAGGCGCAGTTTCCTGGGCCGCAAGCGGCGCCAGCGCAAGAGCCGACAGTCCGACTGCAATGCCGATACCGGCAAGCGAAACGCGGCGTGACGAAAATGACATGAAAAAGACTCCAATGGAGATTGTGAGGAGAGCGCCGGCTTTCAGATCAGTGAGAATGTGGCGGAATTTGGCGTGTTCCAGCAAAAGAGCGCAGCGTTGACATCAGTGATGCCCCCTCTTATCTGTCCAACGACTTTGCGTCCAGAACCGTTTTCCGGGCGCTTTTTGGTGTTTTCTTCGCTCAAAGGCGGATAAGACGGGGCCATCCGGCTCCAGTCGCAAATGTTCAGGATTGCAATCGAAAGGGCCATTATATGGTCAGTCTCGGCGGTCTCGCCCGCAAGGTTTTCGGCTCCTCCAATGATCGGCGCATCAAGTCGACAAAAGCGCGCGTCCAGGCGGTCAATGCTCTGGAAAGCGAAATCCAGGCGCTTTCCGATGACGAATTGAAGGCCCGCACGCAAAAGTTCCGCGAGGAACTTGCTAATGGCGCCTCTCTGGACGATCTCCTCGTACCCGCCTTCGCAACGGTTCGCGAGGTTGCGCGCCGCGTTTTGGGCATGCGGCCCTTCGACGTCCAATTGGTCGGCGGCATGGTCCTGCATGGCGGCGGCATCGCCGAAATGCGCACGGGTGAAGGCAAGACGCTGGTCGCCACGCTTCCTGTCTACCTCAACGCGCTCGCCGGCAAAGGCGTCCACGTCGTTACCGTCAACGACTACCTCGCCACGCGCGACTCGGGTTGGATGGGCCGTATCTACAAATTCCTCGGACTGACGGTAGGCGTCATCGTCCACGGCCTTACCGACGAGGAACGCCGCGCGGCCTATGCCTGCGACATCACCTATGCCACCAACAACGAGCTTGGCTTCGACTATCTGCGCGACAACATGAAGTATGAGCGCGTGCAGATGGTCCAGCGCGGTCACCATTTCGCGATCGTCGACGAGGTCGACTCGATCCTGATCGACGAGGCCCGTACGCCGCTGATCATTTCCGGACCGCTCGAAGACCGGTCGGAAATGTACAACACCATCGACACCTTCATGCTCAAGCTGGTGCCGTCCGACTACGAAATCGACGAAAAGCAAAAGACGTCGATCTTCACCGAGGAAGGCACCGAAAAGCTCGAAAACATGCTGCGCGAGGCCGGCCTTTTGAAAGGCTCCTCGCTCTACGACATCGAGAACGTGGCCATCGTCCACCACGTCAACAATGCCTTGAAAGCCCACCGGCTGTTCCAGCGCGACAAGGACTACATTGTACGCAACGACGAAATCGTCATCATCGACGAGTTCACCGGACGCATGATGCCGGGCCGCCGCTATTCCGAAGGCCTGCACCAGGCGCTTGAGGCCAAGGAGCACGTCACGATCCAGCCTGAGAACCAGACGCTGGCTTCGGTCACCTTCCAGAACTACTTCCGCATGTACAAGAAGCTGGCCGGCATGACCGGTACGGCCCTTACCGAAGCCGAGGAATTCGGCAACATCTACGGCCTGGAAGTCACAGAAATCCCGACGAACCTGCCTGTGCAGCGCATCGACGAGGATGATGAGGTCTATCGCTCCGTCGAGGAGAAGATCAAGGCCATCGTGCGCGAGATCAAGGAAGCGCACGCCAAGGGACAGCCGACGCTGGTCGGCACCACTTCGATTGAAAAATCCGAACAACTGGCCGAGCGGCTGCGCAAGGAAGGCTTCAAGGATTTCGAAGTCCTCAATGCCCGCCACCATGAGCGCGAAGCGTCGATCGTTGCCCAGGCCGGAAAGCCCGGTGCCATCACCATCGCCACCAACATGGCCGGTCGCGGCACCGACATCCAGCTCGGCGGCAACGCGGAAATGCGCATAGCCGAAGAACTGGCCGATATGCCCGAAGGTCCGGAACGGACCGCCCGCGAAAAGGAAATCCAGCAGGACGTGGCGCGGCTGAAGGAAAAGGCGCTCGCCGCCGGCGGGCTCTATGTTCTCGCCACCGAGCGCCACGAATCGCGCCGCATCGACAATCAGTTGCGTGGCCGTTCCGGCCGTCAGGGCGATCCGGGCCGTTCGAAATTCTTCCTGTCGCTGCAGGACGATCTGATGCGTATCTTTGGTTCAGAGCGCATGGACGGCATGCTCCAGAAGCTTGGCCTCAAGGAAGACGAGGCCATCATCCATCCCTGGATCAACAAGGCCCTCGAAAAGGCGCAGACCAAGGTCGAGGCGCGCAACTTCGACATCCGCAAAAACCTGTTGAAGTATGACGACGTCTCCAACGACCAGCGCAAGGTCGTCTTCGAACAGCGCATCGACCTCATGGATGGCGAAGGCCTGTCCGAGATGGTCGCCGAGATGCGCAGCGGCGTCATCGAGGAGATCGTCGCCAAAGGCATTCCTGAAAATGCCTATCCGGAACAATGGGATATCGATGGCCTCAAGGCCGAGGTACTCGAGTATCTCAACCTCGACCTGCCGATCGACGAGTGGGCCAAGGAAGAAGGCATCGCCGAAGACGACATCCGCGAGCGCATCACCGAAGCGGTCAATGTCGCCGCCAACGACCGCGCCGAGCGCTTCGGCCCCGACGTCATGACCTATGTCGAGCGTTCGATCGTCCTGCAGGCTCTCGACCATTTGTGGCGCGAGCACATCGTCAATCTCGATCACCTGCGCTCAGTGGTCGGTTTCCGAGGCTATGCCCAGCGCGACCCGCTGCAGGAATACAAGCAGGAAGCCTTCGAACTGTTCCAGGCCATGCTCGGCAACCTGCGCCAAGTGGTGACCTCGCAGTTGATGCGTGTCGAACTGGTCAGGCAGGCGGCTGAGGCTCCGCCTCCGCAAGCACCAGAGACCTATGGCCAGCATATCGATGCAACCACGGGCGAGAACGACTTCGGCGACACGGCACTTATGGTTCGCGCCGAGCAAGGCGCGGTCGTAGCGCCGGAAGATCGCGATCCAAACAACCCTGCCACTTGGGGCAAGATCGGCCGCAACGAGCTCTGCCCGTGCGGGTCTGGCAAGAAATTCAAACACTGCCACGGCACTTTCGCCTAGGCGGCATATCCGAACGTACAAATGCGGGCGGGACCATTTAGGTCTCGCCCGCTTTTCTTTGCGGCTTGGTAAAACCACCTGCCGAAAAACCCCGCTGGCGGAAACAGGCCCGTCGCAATTTTGAACGCAACTTTTCCTTAATCATGCCGCCAGATGCCGCCGTCCTGAAGGCCATCGGACCTCGGGGGCAACTTTTCTTAAATGCAGTTCCTGCAGTGTCGAACCTCATAGTTTTCGCTGAAATCTTGGGGTTCTCGTGCATTTTTTGGGGTTGAGGCCTTTCACATCAGGCAATTGGAGGCGGACAGCGCTTCTTGCCGGTGGCTTCTTCGTAACTGGGGCGGCATCTATTCTCTTGTCGCGCCTGGGTGATGGCATTGCCGGCCTGTGGCTGCCGAACGCTTTCGCCTTTGCCATGCTGGCCCGCCAGAAATCCACCGTCTCGATCCACGACGCCGCTGTCCTGATCCTGGCCTCCCTGGCGGTCAACATGGCCTTCGGATCAAGCCTGGAAATGGCGGCGCTCTATGCCGCGGCAAACTTGTGCCACATCGCCATCGCGATCGATCTCACCCGAAGGCTGGTCGGAAAGGTTCGCCCGGAAAAGCTGGGCGCGCGCGATTTCGGCCTTGTTCTGGGAGTTGCGGGAGGAATTGCGCCCCTCGCGGCGGGTTTTGCTTTCGCCGGCGTGACATTCTTCCTGAACGGCTGGCCGGTCGCACCAACAGGCTGGGCCTGGTTCTCCGCTAATGCCTTGGGGGTCGCAATTTTCCTTCCCGCAATGGCCTTCGCCACGCGAACCAAGCTTACCGCATTGCTCGATGTCGGCGCGCTCGCACGATTGCTGGCCATTTGCGCAGGTTGCATCGCGATTACCTGCCTTTCCCTGACTTCGGGTCACTTCCTGTTCGCAATCGCGATGCTGCCGCTGATGGTGCTGACACCTCGGCTCAGTGTCTTCGAACTGGCCTTGGTCTGCTCGGCAACCGGTGGCGCCGCCGTCGTCACGGCAATGTTGGGCTACGTCCCGGATCTTGGCGAAGGCATCGAAGCGTTCAGGAACGGCTTCCAGATCGCAGTTGCCATCACCGTTTCGACGCCGTTTCTCGTCGGCCTTTTCGTCCGCCAGGTCATGGACGACAAGCAACGGATCGCCGAAACCGAAACGCGTTGGAACTTCGCGCTGGCCAGCGCAAAGCAAGGCGTGTGGGACGGCAACCTGCAGGAAGGCACTACGACTTATTCCGACACATGGCTCGAGCTGCTTGGCTATCGCCGGGGCGATAAGAAGCTTGATTCCGACCTCTGGCTCAAGCTTGCCCATCCCGACGACATCGAACGCATCAAGGCGGCCGATCAGGCCCATCTGGATGGAAAGGCCCCGTACTACGAGGTCGAGTACCGCATGCGCCACAAGAGCGGCAGGTGGATATGGGTGCTTGATCGCGGCAAGGCAGTGTCGCGCGACGCTGAAGGTCACGCAATCCGGGTCATCGGCAGCATCACCGACATCACCGCGCGCAAGGAAGTCGAACTGCGCCTTGCCCAATCGGCCGCCTTGTTGGCAGACGAGAAGGAACGGCTACGGGTGACACTGCGCTCCATTGGCGATGCAGTCATCTGCACCGACGCCGCGGGCAAGATTACGTTCATGAACCCCTTGGCCGAAAAGCTCACCGGTGTGGACGGCACGACAGCGCTCGGCCAGCCTCTGGAAGCGGTCTATTGCACCGTGGACGAGGAAAGCAGCCACGTTCTCGACCTCGCCCGCTCGATCTCGTCTGATAGAAAATCGGCCGACCAGAACAACCGGGCTGTTCTGGTAAGGCACGACCGCACCCGTTGCAGCGTGCGCCAGGTGGTTTCGCCAATCATCAATGAGCACGGCGAATTCTCCGGTTCGGTGGTCGTCTTCCAGGACTTTACCGACGCCCGCGCCCTGCAGCGGCAGCTTGCCCATGCAGCCACCCACGACGCCCTGACCGGATTGGCCAACCGCTCCTTCTTTATCCAGAAGGTGACGGAACTGGTCGCGAAGTCGAAGTCCGACGCCGTCGGTCACCACTTCATGTTCATCGATCTCGATCACTTCAAGCAGGTTAATGACACTGGCGGCCATGCCGCTGGCGACGCCCTGCTGAAGCGCGTCGCAACCATCATTCGAAACGGTTTCGGACCGGCCGATCTTGTCGCAAGGCTCGGCGGCGACGAGTTTGCAGTGGTCTTGCAGAACGGTTCAGCCGAGGCCGCGCAAGAGGCGGCAAGAACCATCGTCGCGGCCATCGCGGCGCTGGAGTTCGAATGGAACGGCCGCACGCATTCCATCGGAGCCAGCATCGGTGTAACGCCGATCGATACAGGCTATGGCGAGGTGGACGAGATCATCGCGCGGGCGGATATGGCCTGCTACGCAGCCAAGGCGGCTGGCCGAGGCTGTGTCTTCGTGGCGGGCGCTGCGCCAAAGGCAGCCTCTGAAACCGTCGAGACGAAACCGCTCAAGGCCGCCAAGGCATCCTGATTTGAAACACCCGGCCTCGGTTGCCGCTCAGCGCGTCGGGACCGGGATATCGCCGCGGTAGTCATAGAAGCCGCGGCCCGTCTTGCGGCCAAGCCAGCCCGCCTCGACATACTTCACCAGCAGGGGGCAAGGGCGATACTTCGAGTCCGACAGCCCGTCGTGCAGCACCTGCATGATCGACAGGCAGGTATCGAGGCCGATGAAGTCGGCAAGCTGCAGCGGACCCATCGGATGGTTGGCGCCAAGCTTCATTGCCGTATCGATTGCCTCGACCGTGCCGACACCCTCATAGAGCGTGTAGATCGCCTCGTTGATCATCGGCAACAGGATGCGATTGACGATGAAGGCCGGAAAATCCTCCGACACGGTGATCGTCTTTTCGAGTTGCTTAACGTAGGTCTTGGCCACGTCGAAGGTCTGGTCGTCCGTTGCGATGCCGCGCACGAGTTCGACCAGCTTCATCACCGGCACCGGGTTCATGAAATGTATGCCGATGAAGCGCTCCGGCCGATCTGTCTGCGCGGCCAGCCGCGTGATCGAGATCGACGATGTGTTGGTCGCGAGAATGGCGGTCGGATTAAGCTGCGGGCAAAGCTGCGCGTAAATCTTGCGCTTGATGGCCTCGTCTTCCGTCGCTGCCTCAATGACGAGGTCGGCGGCTGCAAGGTCGGACATGGCGGGTGCCGCGGAAATGTTCTCCACCGCAGCCTTGCGCGCCTTCTCTTCCAATTTGCCGGATGCCACTTGCCGGGCAAGGTTGCCGTTGATGGTGGCAAGGCCCTTCTCGATGCGCTCGGATGAGACGTCGTAGACCAGCACCTTGTAGCCTGCCAGCGCAGAAACATGGGCGATGCCGCCACCCATCTGTCCCGCTCCGACGATACCGATCGTACCGATCTTGCTCATTTGACAATCCCGTCCGCCTGCTTTTGTGCAGCGCAAACTAAAAGGGCGAGGCGACTTAGTCTACCCCGCCCTCCGACTATTTAATACGCTTAGCGAAACAGCGTCAAAGCGCCTTTTCGAGCTCCGGCAGGATGGTGAAGAGGTCGCCGACGATACCGTAATCGGCCACCTGGAAGATCGGGGCTTCCTCGTCCTTGTTGATGGCGACGATGACCTTTGAGTCCTTCATGCCGGCAAGGTGCTGGATGGCGCCTGAGATGCCGCAGGCGATATAGAGGTCCGGTGCTACGACCTTGCCGGTCTGGCCGACCTGCCAGTCGTTGGGGGCGTAGCCTGCGTCGACCGCGGCGCGACTGGCGCCAACGGCGGCACCCAGCTTGTCGGCCACCGGCAGGATTACCTCCTGGAACTTCTCCGAGGAGCCGAGCGCGCGGCCACCCGAGATGATGATCTTTGCGGAGGTGAGTTCGGGACGGTCGCTTTCCGACAGCTTGTTCTCGACAAAGGTCGACAGGCCCGGATTGGCGGCAGCCTTGATGGCCTCGACCGGGGCGGTGCCGCCTTCAGGCGCTGCCTGGAACGAGGCCGTGCGAACCGTAACAACCTTCTTGGCGTCACTCGACTGCACCGTCTGGATGGCGTTGCCGGCATAAATCGGCCGCTTGAAGGTATCGGACGAGACGACTTCGATAATCTCCGAAACCTGCGCCACATCGAGCAGCGCCGCAACGCGAGGCGACACGTTCTTGCCAGTCGAAGTGGCTGCCGCAATGATGGTGTCATAGGAACCGGCCAGCGAGACGACCAGTGCCGCCAGCGGCTCTGCGAGGCGCTCGGCCAGTTCGTCGGCCTCGGCCAGCAGAACCTTGCGCACGCCCTTCAGCTTGGAAGCCGCATCGGCAGCGCCCTTGGCGCCCCTGCCTGCCACCAGCACGTCAACGTCGGAGCCGATCTTGAGAGCTGCCGACAGCGCCTTGGCGGTCTGGTCGGACAGGCTTGCATTGTCATGTTCGGCGATGAGGAGAATTGCCATATTTCTAACCCTTTCCCTGTCCGAACCTTAAAGCACGCCGGCTTCGTTCTTAAGTTTGTCGACCAGTTCCGCAACCGTCTTGACCTTCACGCCAGCCTTGCGGCCACCCGGTTCCTCGGTCTTGATGACCTTCAGCCGCGGCTTCACGTCGGCACCGAAATCGGCAGGCGACTTCTCGTCCAGCGGCTTCTTCTTCGCCTTCATGATGTTGGGCAGCGACGCATAGCGCGGCTGGTTCAGGCGTAGGTCGACGGTGACGATTGCCGGCATCTTCAACTCGACCGTCTGCAGGCCGCCATCGACCTCGCGCGTCACCTTGGCCTTGTCGCCCGCAAGCTCAACCTTGGAGGCGAACGTGCCTTGCGCCCAGCCAAGCAGCGCCGCCAGCATCTGGCCGGTCTGGTTCGAGTCGTCGTCGATCGCCTGCTTGCCGAGAATGACCAGGCCCGGCTGTTCGGCATCCACGACGCCCTTCAGCACCTTGGCGACGCCAAGCGGCTCGACTTGCTCGTCGGTCTTGACCAGGATCGCGCGGTCGGCACCCATCGCAAGCGCGGTGCGCAGCGTTTCCTGAGCCTGCTGCGGCCCAACCGAAACCACCACGATCTCCTCGACCTTGCCGGCCTCCTTGAGACGGATCGCCTCTTCAACGGCGATCTCGTCAAACGGGTTCATCGCCATCTTCACATTGGCAAGCTCGACGGCCGAACCGTCCGCCTTGACCCGAACTTTCACATTCGCATCTACAACCCGTTTTACAGGGACGAGAACCTTCATCTCTTTTCACCTCTTGCGATGTTTCGGGTGCGCTATAGCAGCGCTTGCCCCTTCAGAGTTGTCGAATGCCGACATTTTCGCACAGAATTATGGTCTTCCACCGCCTGTTGGTGGCGGGAAGGCTTCCGCAGGCGCGCGGAACCTAGTTGCGAGCTTCTGCCACGTCAATATCCGCAACGGCGCGCTAATCGGTTGAATCGCGGTTGTCCTAGTGTCGGCCCCACCGTGGCGCAGGCTGCGCCTCGACCGGCTCGACGGCGCTCTTCTGCTCAACCTTGACCGAACGCGGCGTCACCACTTCCCTATCCAGCAGCGGTACGTCGCGACGTTTCATCACGACGACAAGCAGCGCGCCCGAGATAATGCCGCCGATATGGCAGGCCCACGACACCTGGTCCTCGCCGCCTGCGGCAAACATGAAGAACTGCAACCCGATCCAAAGCACCAGCACGATGTAGGCGGGAATACGCAGCGGAATACGGCCAAAGGCCAGAATCCAGATTTTCACCCTTGGATGCAGGATCAGATAGGCGGCAACGACGCCTGCGATCGCGCCGGAAGCGCCGATCAGCGGCGCTTGCGATTCGGGCGCAACCATGCCGTGGAACAATGCTCCGCCTGCCGCGCACAGGAGATAAAAGATCAGATAGCGGACATGGCCGAGCGCATCCTCGACATTGTCGCCGAACACCCAAAGGAACAGCATGTTGCCGCCGAGATGGAAAATATCGGCATGCAGAAACGCATAGGTGATGTAGCTGAAATCTTCCGGAATGATCACGAACTGCGGCGAAAGCTCCGCCGTGTTGTGCACCACGGATGGAATGAAACCGAGGCCAAGCACGGCGGCATTGGAAAATGCCTCGCCGCCAAGCGCCGTCATGAAATAGCCGATTACATTCGCCGCGATCAGCCCGATCGTGACATATTGCAGCTTGATGTAGTGCAGACTGTTGGAGTCATGAAGCGGAATGAACATCTTGCCCCTCCGCTATCCGTTGGAGAATTCAGCGGTTCTTGCCCGGAACCCATAGCACATCGGCGTTTCCGTTGTCATTGACCGCTCGCGCGGCCACGAACAGCAGGTCGGAAACACGGTTGATGTACTTGATGCCTTCGGCATTGACGTGTTCGTTTTCATCCTGCGCCAAGGCCACCATCGCCCGTTCGGCCCGGCGCGCCACCGTGCGCGCCAGATGAAGGGCAGCCGCCGCCGGCGTACCGCCGTTCAGCACGAAAGAGCGCAGAGGCGACAGGTTCTTGTTGATGAGGTCGATGTCCTGTTCGATGCGCGCGACCTGGGACGCAATGATGCGCAGCGGTTCGTACTCCAGCGGCTTTCCCGTGTCCGGCGTCGACAGGTCCGCGCCAAGGTCGAACATGTCGTTCTGGATCCGCCCCAGCATTGCATCGATCTCGGGATGACTTTCGGCTGTGTGGACGCGCGCGAGACCGATGCAGGCATTGGCCTCGTCGACGGTGCCATAAGCCTCCACGCGGGGATCGCATTTCAAGCGCCGCTCGCCGCTGCCGAGACCGGTCGTGCCCTTGTCGCCGGTGCGCGTATAAATCTTGTTCAGCTTGACCATAGGCCGCTCCCCTCGTCTCGAATATCGCTGCCTATTTGCGCGTGAAATAGACGGCCAGCAGGATGAGCACAAGCGCCACGAACTGCAGCATCACGCGCGCCTGCATGAGTTTGTTAGAGGTGTTGCTGGAACCGCCTCGCATCATGTTGATGAGACCGCGGATCAACACCGCGACGACCGCCACCATGAAAACGACAGCAAGAATATTGAAAAAGGTTGCCATGGGCAAAATCCGCTTTGGTTTCTCAGGCTGTCCTGGCTAGCAAGCGATAGAGCAGCGGCGCCGGCACGAGCCGTTTCAACAGGATGCCGATTCGGGCTGGAACAGTTACCACATAGTGCGGTCGGGGACGCCGCGACACAAGCGCATGCCGCAGTGCCCGGTACACGATTTCGGGATTGGCGCGCCGCCTGGCAGGAGCCGCCCGAAGTCCCTCCAGTTGCGCGCGATAGCCCGCACGGTGAACCGAGTTTCCATAGTCCACATTCTTGAGGAACCACGTCATCCCATTCTTGTGAATGCTGGAGGCGACGGGGCCGGGCTCGATCAACGAAACGTGGATACCGCTCTCCGCCAGTTCCTGCCGCAGTGAAAGCATGAGGCCTTCAACCGCATATTTGGAGGCGCAGTAGGCGCCTCGCAGCCCCGCCGGCATCAGCCCGAGTATCGATGAACAATGCACGAGCCGGCCGTGGCCCTGAGCGCGCATGACGGGAATGACGCGGCGCGTCAAATCGTGCCAGCCGAAGAAATTGGCCTCGAACTGTTCGCGCAGCGCATCTACCGTCAGGTCTTCCACTGCGCCCGCCTGCGCATAGGCTCCATTGTTGTAAAGCGCGTCCAGCCGTCCGCCGGTGCGCTCGAGCACGGCGGCAACCAGAGCCTCGATCGACTTTGGCTCGCGATAGTCGAGATAGAAACTTTCAATGCCGGCGGCTTCGAGCGCGGCAAGATCGCTTTCCTTGCGCGCCGTTGCGAAGACCCGCCACCCATCAGCCTTCAATGCGCGGGCGCAATGCGCGCCGATACCGGATGAGGCACCGGTGACAATGATGGTGCGCAACTCATTCGCGGTCAGGATCGTTGCTCCGGCAAGGCTTGTTATTTGTCGCAAACCCTTCCCATATTCGCGACTGGGATACAATTGCAGGACGGGTCATTGTTACGGAAGATCGTAGCCCTGAAGCGGGTGCTCTATGATGCGCTCGGGCACTTCAACGCCGACGACGGCTGGGCGATGGCCAGTCACCTTGCCATTACCGCGTTGATGGCGCTGTTCCCGTTCCTGATTTTCGCCACCACGCTTGCGAGCTTCCTTGGTGCGCAGGCCTTTTCCGACACCGCTGTCCACATCGTCTTCGATACCTGGCCCGAGCAGATCGCCAAGCCGATTGCCCGCGAAGTCTTGAACGTCCTGACCGTGCAGCGTACCGATCTCTTGACCTATGGCGTTCTTCTGGCAGCGTTTTTCGCCTCGAACGGCATCGAGGCGCTGCGGACCTCGCTGAACCGCGCCTATCGCGTCACCGAGAACCGCGGCATCATTTACCGCCGCGTGCAAAGCATCGGCTTCGTCCTCATCGCAACGGCCGGCTTCCTCGCCATCAGCCTGCTTCTGGTTTTCGCACCGTTGCTGGCACGCCTGGCCGAGGCCTACATGGAATGGATCAAGCCCTACACCGGCACCATCACATTGTGGCGCTATATCATCGCCTCGTCGGTCATTGTCGGCGGCCTGATCGCAGTTCATTTCTGGCTGCCTGCCGGCAAGCGCAGCTTCGTCTCGATCATCCCCGGCATCATCTTCACGCTTGTCGCATGGCTTGTCGGCTCGACGGTATTCGCCACCTATCTCGACCATTTCTCATCCTACGTCACCACCTATGCCGGGCTGGCATCGATCATGATCGCGGTCGTCTTCCTCTATATCGTCTCGGCAATCTTCATTCTCGGCGGTGAACTGAACGCCGCGATCAGCCGCTATCTCGATGCCCGCGCCCGCGTCGGCACCTGAGCCGTCGCCAGGCCCACCCCGAATGTCGTGATCGCCATGCCGACGATCTGGATGAAATTGAGATGTTCGCCGAACAGCGCCCAGGCCATGACGGCCGTCACCGCGGGCACGAGGTAGAACAGCGATCCGACCTTCGACATCTCGCCGTCGCGGATCATGATCATCAAAAGGAAGATGGCGCCGATCGAGAGAACCAGCACGAGCCAGGCAAGCGCGAAGATGAGCTCGCCATTGACGACGACCTCCCGCGTTTCGAGCAGGAAGGCAGCCGGCACGACGACGACGGCGCCGCCGACATATTGCCAGAACGTACCTGTCACGAGATCGCCGTTCGAGCCGGAGTGCTTTTGCCACACCGTACCCGCGCTCATGCCGACAACGGAGATAAGCGAGGCGAGAAGCGTTTCGAACGTGATGCCGCTGCCCAGCGCACCAAGCTTCGGCCATAGCACGATGATCACGCCGACAAAGCCGATCGCCAGCCCCAGCCAATGGCGCGGCAGGATTTTCTCGCCCAGCACCTTGCCGGCCATCACCGCGGTGATCAGCGGCTGCAGGCCCACGATCAACGCAGAAAGCCCTGCCGGCATTCCCCGATGGATCGCCCAGAACACGCCACCCAGATATACGCCGTGCATCAGCATTCCGGCAACGGCAGCACTAAGCGCCTCCTTGCGCGACGCCTTCTTCGAACCGAGCACGACCATCAGCAGGACGAACAGGATCGCCGCGATGACAAACCTCGTGCCAAGAAACGTGAACGGCTCCGCCCACGGCATGGCATAGCGCGCGCCGATAAACCCGGTGGCCCACAAAACGACGAAGGTCGCCGGGATAAATCTCTTGATTTCATGCATGCCGATGGGTCGCCGCGCCTTGGTGAAGTTTTTGCTAATGCGCTCGCTCTAATGCCGCGATCGCATTCAAGCAAAAGGAAACGGCTGAATCATATACTAAGCCTAATTGAATGGCCGGCGGCCTCAGACCGGCGCCAGCAGCGCATGCTCCGTCCAATTCAAACATATCCCAAGCCGGAGCATGAGCAAATTCAAGACTCTGGAGCGCGGTAGGCGAGCCGGAATCCTCCGCCAAATCTGTCGCGCGCTGAACTCTTGAAGGGAACGGCCATGTGGGACATGGATATGGGCGGGTTGGCGATCGGCCTCACGGTCGTCGCCGCGATAGCATTCTTATCGGGAACGATACTCGACGCGGTTGTAAAGGAAAACGGCTTCGGGCCGACCGGCAATGCCTTGCTTGTCACGGCCGGTTTTGTCACCGCCGTCTATCTGGCCAACCGCCAGGGACTTATCTTTGCCGACCTCAAGCTTGCGACAGCCTATGGCCTTGGCGGCGGCTTTGCGCTGTTCGCGGCACTGGCGCTGATCAAGGCTGGGTTGGCGCGCCGCTAGAATTGAAGCCGGCGAGGCGCTGCACGTCCAACGGGGTCATACCTGCCTGCCGAAGCGCGGCAAGGCCGGTATCCTGCTGGCTTTTCGACAATTTGCGCCCATCCGGTCCCGGAACAAGCCGGTGATGGAAATAGCTTGGCTGCGGCAATCCGAGTAGCTCCTGCAACAGGCGCTGGATGCTGGTGGCAAGATAAAGATCCATGCCGCGCACGACATGGCTGATCCCTTGCAAGGCGTCGTCGACCACGACCGACAAATGATAGCTGGTCGGGATCTCGCGCCGCGCCAGGATGACATCGCCCCAGGCCTGTGGCTGGGCCTCCACCACCCGCGTCTCGGACAAGGCTTCGTTTGAATACTCCATCCAGGCGAGCGGCATGCCGATACGCGCAACCGCGGCCTCCACATCGAGACGCCAGGCAAAGGGCGCGCCATCGGCAATTCGCTTGCGGCGCTCCTTCTGGCTGAGCGCCCTGTCGACGGCCGGATAGAGCGGCGCACCATCAGGGTCGCGCGGCCATTTGCGTCCCCTGCTCTCACTTTCGGCAATGAACGCGCGGATTTCGCCCCGGCTCATGAAAGCCGGATAGACAAGTTCCTCTGCGATCAACCGCGAAAACACCTGTTCGTAGTCGGCGAAATGTTGCGACTGCCGCCGCACTGCCCCTTCCCATTCCACGCCCAGCCAGCGCAGATCCTCGTAGATGCTGGCCTCGAATGCAGGCGTGCAGCGTGTCGTGTCGATGTCTTCGATCCGCAACAGCATGCGCCCGCCATTTGCCTTCGCCAGCGCCTGATTGAGCAGCGCCGAATAGGCATGGCCAAGATGCAACTGGCCATTCGGGCTCGGAGCGAAGCGAAATGTCGGCAGTGTCGGCAAGCGGGTTGTTTTCGGGTTGTGTGGAACTTGAACCGATTGCTACCTTGGCGTGGCGAGCGATTCAAGAAAGCCATGCAGCGCATAGAGACCCTCGACCACATAGCCCTTGGGCTCGATGCGCTTTGCAGCCTTGATCCAAGATTGGAAAAGGTGCGCGGCATCGCCGGCGAGGTGCCGTTGCGCCTGTCCGAACCCGGTTTCAGAAGCCTCGCCTCCATTGTCATCTCGCAGCAGGTTTCGCGGGCCAGCGCCGACGCCATTTTCGGCAGGCTGGTAAATCTGCTCGATCCGCTGACGCCACAGGCCGTCCTTGCCGCCGGCGAACAGGTGTTTCGCGAGGCAGGCCTGTCGCGGCCGAAGCAGCGCGGCCTGCTCGCTGTCGCGCAGGCGGTGGAGGATGGTCTCGACCTCCATCACCTTTGCTCGCTCGACGCTGCCGAGGCGCTGCGCCTTTTGACCGCGGTTCCCGGCATCGGACCTTGGACTGCCGAATGCTATCTGCTGTTCGCCGCCGGCCACCCCGACATCTTCCCGGCCCGCGATGTCGCTCTGCAAAGCGCTGTTGGCCATGCGCTGGAAATAAGCCCTCGTCCCGGTGAAAAAGCGCTGATCAAGCTGGCCGAATCATGGAGCCCCTGGCGAGGCGTCGCATCGCGGCTTTTCTGGTCTTACTACCGCGAAACCAGGGGCCGCGACGCCGCACCGCCCGCCTGACCACAAAAAAGCGCTTAAATCGTGCATATTTGAGGGGCTGCACGACGGACAACCCGCTTCACATCCCTGTCATGTCGGGCTTACAGTATCCGCACCGTTGATGCGTGGGCGAAGGAGGCCAGAAACGTGACGGTTGGCGTATCTCCGGATGGGCTGCCAGCACTGGTGCTGAACGCGGACTACCGCCCGCTCAGCTATTACCCCTTGTCGCTCTGGTCTTGGCAGGACGCCATCAAGGCGGTGTTCCTCGACCGGGTCAACATCGTCGCCGAGTACGAGCACGCCGTCTCCTCGCCGACATTCTCGATGAAGCTTCCAAGCGTGGTCAGCCTCAAGACCTATGTGAAGCCTTCGCGCTATCCGGCCTTCACCCGGTTCAACGTCTTCCTGCGCGATCACTTCCGCTGCCAATATTGCGGCACGCCGGAGGACTTAACCTTCGACCACGTCATCCCACGGCGTTGCGGCGGCGCGACGACGTGGGATAACGTGGTTGCCGCTTGCTCGCCCTGCAATCTGCGCAAGGGGGGCCTTCTGCCCGCAAAGGCCAAGATGTGGCCGCTGCAGAAGCCGTACCAACCTACCGTACAAGACCTTCACAATAACGGCCGTTCGTTCCCGCCCAACCATCTGCACGAAAGCTGGATGGACTATCTCTATTGGGACGTCGAACTGGAGCCTTGATCCCGGCTTTCCGGAATGCTCAGCGGCGCGACAGCGCTCCGCGAAACGCGACTGCTGCCAGGATAAGGCTGGCAATGGCGTTCCAGCCGGCCAGCGACAGGCCAAGGATACGCAGCGCCGCCTTGTCGCAGGATGGCGGCACGAACTTGTCCAGCGCATCGAGCACGCCGTTGCCGCCGGTATCGACCGGACCAGCTACGTTGGTGCAATCGGTCGGACCCGGCCACCAGGCCCATTCCACCCCGGAATGATAGACGCCGAGATAGAGGCCGTAGACCATCAGCAGTCCGACGATGACCAGGAGCGCGCGCGTGGTCCAGGCCGGCAGCTTGACCAACGAAGTCAGCACGGCAAGAACCATCAGGGGAATGCCAACATAGTACGGGATGCGCTGTTCGTAGCAGAGCTTGCAGGGAATGTAGCCGCCTATGTACTGGAAGCCGAGCGCCGAGCCCACGGTCGCAGCCATGGCGACGGCAAGAAACAGCGCTGTGCGCATCGGTCGGCGAGCGCTGTGGGAAACTGTGTTGTCGGTCATCTTGTCGGCCTTTGTAGTTCGCAACCGTCAGTGGGCATATCTCACGACTGCATAGATCAAAATCAGCACGGCGGCAGCGGCGGCAGCGATGGTGCCAAGCCGCTTTTCGATAAACTCCCGGATCGGCTCCCCATATTTGCGCAACAGCCAGGCCAGGAACAGGAAGCGCGCGCCACGCGCCACGATTGCCAGGATGATGAACAGCAACAGATTGACGCCGATGACGCCGGAAAGGATCGTTACCACCTTGATCGGCGGCAGATGGGCGAGGCCCGAAGTCACCAGCATCAGGATGATGAAGCCGACGCCCGAAGAGGTCCGCAGCGCTTCGAACTCGTCATACTTGCCATAGAATTCGAGCACCGGCTTGGCGAACGCATCGTAGGCGTAGTGACCTATGAACCAGCCGGCGATGCCGCCCAGCACTGATGCCACCGTCGCAACCAGCGCATAACGATATGCCCGCTCCGGCCGCGATAGCGCCATGGGCAGATAGAGCACGTCGGCCGGAACGAGAAATACCGAGCTTTCGACGAAAGCGATGAAAGCAAGCCACCACTCGGCGGATTTCCTTGCCGCGAGCGACAGCGTCCAGTCGTAAAGTCCGCGAAGCATATGTCCCCCGAATTACGTGCCGCCTGAATAGGAAGAGATTCGTGGCGGCACAATGACGGCTTGGTCACGAAACCGACAGATGGTGTTTTGCCCCATCTTTGGAAATAGCGAACTGGGCTGTTGACGAACCCCCCTTGGGCCGTATAGTCCGCGCCCATCGTGACCTCAGGGTCCGAGCCCCTATGGCGGAATTGGTAGACGCGCTCGACTCAAAATCGAGTTCCGCAAGGAGTGCTGGTTCGATCCCGGCTAGGGGCACCAACCGACTCTATATGAGCCTCGGTTCTCTTCCTCACTGGTATGTCATTGCCGCGGTCGCGCCCGGCTTGCTGCCCACTTCTTCGTCTTAGAGGTGTCCCACTTCCCCGCCGTCTTCCGGGACATCCCGCGCCGTTAACTTTTCGTTATCTCTATTGGCAGGGCAAATGAAACCTTGTTGTCACCGACTGGTTGTTTTCTATCATCAACAGGCGGGAGAAATGCCATGTTCATTCCGAGAATCAAATGTTCAAGTCGCAGTACAGGGTTGGCTTTTACACTGCTATTGATTGGTACGGCCTATTCGCATGCTGACATCTGCAGTGTCCCGGCGGGATCGCTTTCACGCGCACAACTTCTGACTATTTTGGAAAACGGCTGCGTCGCGCCGCTTTCGCCGAGCAAGACTGCCAAGGCCGCACCCGGCAAGTCGAGCGCATCAGGCGCAACCTCGGCTGCCGGTGTGCTTGGCGGCGTCAATCTTGGCATTGGCGGTGCGACCCAAGACAACACGGGTGGCGTGAACATCGGAGTTGGCGGCAATTCCGCATCTCGAAATTCAGGCGGCATGAATGCAGGTGTTGGCACTGCGGCAGCCTCGAGAAATACCGGAGGGTTGAATGTCGGCTTGGGGCGTGACGCCGCTTCCAACAATACCGGAGGCATCAACGCCGATGTCGGACGTGCAGGCGCAGGCAGCAACAACAGCGATGGGCTAGGCATTGGTGTCGGCGGGCGCGATGGCCTCGGTGTCAGCGCCAGTTCTCAAGGTGTTGGCGCAAGTCTCGGCGGAGCACAGATCGGCAATCCGTGACGCTGCCCGGCTATTCTTGACCCGGCTGTTCTTGACAAAGGCCCGCCCGGTTGCATCCGAGCGGGCCGAATTCCGCTGCCATTGCCGACGCCCCATCTAGCTGGCACGATTTGCCCTCAGCCAGCCGATCTGCCGATAGGCGCGGCGAAGCGCGGTCAGGCCGGCGCCAATGACGATGATCCACAGCGCCAGCATCAGGATCTGGCCGTCGCCATTCCACAGGAACTCGACTGACGTCAGCAGGGCCGCTGCCGTCACCAACGCCATACGATGCTGCTTGGCCATCGGTCCGGAGAAGTCGCTTGGCGCTCCGTTTGCCCGGCCAAGCTCCCGCACATATGCGGTCAGCAGCGCGAAGGCGGCCGCAGCCCAGCCGAGAGCCGGCATACCGATCCCACACCCCAAACCTGCCAGGATCATCACGTCCGCGACCCTGTCTGGAAACTCGTTCCAGAACGGCCCGTCGGCTTCGCCCTTGCCGCCCTCCACGGCCACCATGCCGTCAAGCAGATTGCAAAGCAGGCGCAACTGGCAAAACGCCGCTGCCGCGATCAAAAGCAGGCTGCGCGTACCACCGCTGCTTTCACCCCCTACCCAGAAGG
Organism: Mesorhizobium sp. FG116; assembly: GCF_057809835.1. Taxonomy (NCBI): domain Bacteria; kingdom Pseudomonadati; phylum Pseudomonadota; class Alphaproteobacteria; order Hyphomicrobiales; family Phyllobacteriaceae; genus Mesorhizobium; species Mesorhizobium sp. FG116. The sequence continues at coordinate 76,887 of NZ_JBMDKS010000009.1, read as the reverse complement.
CCGCGCCGGCACACGCCGCCATAACCATGCTTGCCTGAGAGATCGTATTCGGCGTGACCGATAGCGCAGCCATGCGTCCTGCAAGCGCCCGCGCCCATTGTGTATTCCGGCTTGCCAATGGCCTGCGGTCACCTTCTCCCATGGCTCTCCCTTCCCCCTCGCAATCGCGCGTAATTGTAGGTCGCAGCATATGTCGTGAAAACGGCAAGCGGCACCGCGATGGTGCGCAGGATTTCAGGTGTTCCGCTCAACGCATGCAGGGCGACGAGAATGCCCGACGTCGCAAGACACGCAACCAGGGGTGGCGCCCAAAGGCGCAAACTTCCCTTGAATACGTCCGACAGCTTATCGATGATGGACTTCAGGCAAAGCGTCAGGACGGCCGAAATTGTGCCTTGGACCAGCCCTGCCAGAAGCGGACGCGGCATCGGATGCGAAAAGTTGGCGAATACGGCCCAGCCGCCCATCGCCACGAAGGCGAAGGCGACATGGACAACGCCGCTGCCGGCAAGGGCGCGCAGCCTTTCGATCACGAAGCCGACCACCAGTAACGGGTGAGGTGAAAGAAGATCGGCGCTGAAAAGACCACGGAATCCAGCCGGTCGATCAGACCGCCATGGCCCGCAATGAGATGCCCCCAGTCCTTGATGCCGCGATCCCGCTTGATGGCCGACATCACCAGCCCTCCGAAGAAGCCCATCATGGTAATGAGAAGGGCCATCAGCCCGGCCTGGACCGGCGTGAATGGGGTGATCCACCACAATGCCGCCCCCACCAGCGTTGCGCTGGCGACACCGCCGACAAATCCTTCCACGGTCTTGGAAGGCGAAAGGTTGGGCGCGATCTTGGTCCGCCCGAACAGCTTGCCCCACACATATTGAAGCACGTCGCTCGACTGAACCACGATGACCAGGAATGCGATCAACAGCACGGCGCGACCTTCGTAGCCGGGAATCTGCAACGTCAGCAATGCCGGCACGTGCGAGGCGCAGAAGACGCAGATCAACAACGCCCATTGAACCTCCGCTATGCGCACCAGGAAATGCTGCGTGTCGCCGCGGACCACCGCGATGATCGGCATCAAAAGGAACGCATAGACCGGTATGAAGATCGAGAATATCCCGTAGTTCTCGGTCCACAACAGCACATACTGGGCCGGCAGCACGATGAAGAAGGCGGTGGCAAGCGCCCAGTGGTCGGCACGCCGCGTATTGGTGAGCGTCACGAATTCCCTGAGTGCCGCGAACGAGCAGAACGCAAACAGCAAAAGCACGCCGATACGCCCGGCAACAAACGCAATCGCGATCAGGATCGCCATCACCCACCACGCCTTGATGCGTGCATTCAGGTTTTCAATCGCCGCGTTCGAACCTTCCGGCGACAGCTTCTGCTGCAGGATGTAACCGGCGAGCGAGGCGACAAGCAGGACACCGGCTATGCCGAGCAAAAGTAGAAGCATGTCCGACTGGGTTGCGCTCATCTTCAACCGCCCGCCTGTTTGGGAGCAAGCTCAAGCAGTGACGCCTGCGCCCGCGCCAGAAATGCTTCCTTGCTTTCGCCAATGCCAAGGCGTGTCGGCGCGCCGAAAGTTACAGTGCAGATCAACGGGATCGGCACGAATTCGCCTTTCGGCATGACCCGGTTGAGATTGGCGATCCAAACCGGCACCAAGTCGACGTTCGGGCAAGCCGTCGCCAGATGAAACAGGCCGGACTTGAAGGGTTGCAGAGGCACGTCCGTCTGGTTGCGGGTACCTTCTGGAAAGAAGATCAGCGACGCGCCGCCACCCAGCGCCTTGGCCATGATTGTTACCGGGTCGTCCTCGCGCTCGTCGCGCACCCGCTGGATCAGCACTGCGTTGAAAACATCCTTGCCGATGAAGCTCCTCAGCTTGGACTTGAGCCAGTAGTCGGCGCCGGCAACCGGCCGCACCCGCCGGCGCAGGCGCGGAGGCAGCACCGCCCATATCAGGATGAAGTCGCCATGGCTGGAATGGTTGGCGAAATAGACGGCCTGCCGGCGTGGCAAACCGCTTTCATCCCAGATGGCCCTGACAGCGGTTACCGCGCGTGCGAACAGCAGGACGACCGCTGCCACCAGCTTTGCAATGAAAGCCCTCATCAAGCTCCCCGCACTTGTTTCGCGTGCGAATTCCCCTTCTCAATCGAGTATCGCAAAGCGCTCCAAATGAACACTGCCCAAGCCAGCCAAGTTCGATGAACTGACAGCATTGTCGTACGAAATGGGGGCAAATTTCGCGGTCAAATATTTTGTATACAAAACTACCAGTGATATGTTGACAGAAATGTATACCCGTGTTTTCGTTACGTCACTCGCGCAGCCATAGAGCCGATAAAAGCGCGATCATAAAAAGGGGAGTGAAATGATTAACAGACGCACTGCTTTGAAGTCTCTGGCACTCGGCGCTGCCTCCACACTTGCCATTGTCGGCGCTCTCTCTTCGGCCCACGCCGAAAATAAGACCCTCAAGATCGGTTTCGTTGGCGTGACCAGCGGTCCGGCCGCAGCCTGGGGAACGTCGAACGTTCGCTCCATGCAGGTTCGCGCCGACTGGATCAATGAAAAGGGCGGCGTCAAGATCGGCGACGACACCTACAACATCGAACTGGTCACCTTCGACGACCAGAAAGACCCGAAGCGCGCAATCGCCGGCATGGAAAAGATGGCGCAGGAAGGCATTCATTACGTCGTCGGCCCGAACGTCGATGACGGCGCGGCCGCCGTCCGCCCGGTAGCGGAAAGCAAGGGGATCATCTACTTCCCATATGCATTCCCCAAGGCGCTCTATACCCCGCCGGCCTCGAATGCCGTTCTGGGCATGGTCGCCAACTACCAGTCCGCCCCCGCGATCTATAAGTACCTCAAGGAAAACAAGGGCGTTAAGAAGATCGCCTTCGTTGCCGCCAATGAATCCGACCCGCTCAGCCAGCGCGACGGCGGTGTCGAAGCGGCCAAGGCGCTTGGGCTGGAAATCGTCGCGCAGAACGACACCTACCCGAACGACACCCGCGATTTCACGCCTGTGATGACGCCGATCGTCCAGCAGAAGCCGGACCTGCTCGTACTTTCGGGCGTTGCTCCGGCCAACGCGCCCCTGCTCATTCGTGCAGCGCGCGAGCTTGGCTATGAAGGACTGATTTCGGCTGAAACGGCACAGGACGCCACCGTGCTTCAGGAAGGCGCCGGCGAGCTTGCCAACGGCTTCATCTCGGTCGGCGGCGCTTCGACCCCTGAAATCAGGTCGGCGGAAATGGACGAGTTCATCGACCGCTATACGAAGAAATATGGCGAGTACAACGACGAGTCCAACACCAAGGTCTATGCCCTCGACTACATCGTCGAAACGCTGAAGGCCAACCCGGCCGCGATCGACAATGTCGAGGAATACAAGAAGACGATGGACACCTTCTCCGCGCCCAATCCTTTCGTGAAGGAAGGCACGTTGAAGTATGTCGGCCAGACGTCGTTCACCCAGAAGCGCCAGATTTCGGTGCCGATGGTGGTGACCGAATTCAAGGACGGCAAGTTCGAGACCCTGTTCGTCGGCGAAGTCGACTGATCGATCGTTGCCGAAGCCTGCATCGGTTTCGGCAGAAATGTTGCGCAACACTGCTTTGGAGCGTCGCCACCCGTAGGATCGGGGCGCTCCAAAGCGGGACCTGATTGCCCGTACGCCCCCTGCAAGGGCAAAAGACATGCGCGGGCGCAGCGTTCAAGAGTGCGATCAAGTGCAACACCACATGTCATTTCTGCTGGTTGCACCTTAGAGTTTTCGAGACTTGGGACTTGGCCCAGTTCTCTTTCCGAACCGGATTCGAAATCATGGAACAGGTAATTGCCAACGGGCTTTATCTCGGAGCCCAGTACGCACTTATCGCGCTCGGTCTAACCTTGATCTTCGCGCTGATGAACGTGCTCAACTTTGCCCACGGGCAGATGTATGTGCTTGGCGGCTTCGTCACCTACGCCATCTACGGGCAACTAGGTCTGCCATTTCCAGTCGCGCTCGCAGCCGCCAGCATCACGCTTGGCGTGGTAGGCGCGCTGATCGAAAAATTCCTGTTTCGCCCGGTCGTGCGACGAAGCGAGCGGGAGGAAAGTACCATGCTGCTTGCAGCGGCGGTCGCTTTCTTCCTCGACGCGGTCATCCTGCTTGCCTTCGGCGAAAAGCAGCGCGGCGTGCCCAAGATCGTCAGCGGCGTCTTCGTGTCCGACGGCCTGATCATGCCTTATGACCGCATGGTCGTCGGCATTGTCGCGCTCGCCATGATCGCCGCCTTCGTCCTTTACATGCAGTACAGCAAGCCCGGACGCGCCATGCGGGCACTCGCCCAGGACCGCGTCGCCGCCCAGTTGATGGGCGTTAAGGTCGATCGCTACTCGATGATCGGCTTTGCCCTCGGCGCGCTTCTGGCCGGTGCGGTCGGCGGCCTGCTTGTCACCATCACCGGCGTCAATTCAGGCATTGGCGGCCCGATCTCGATCAAGGCCTTCCTCATGGTCATGATCGGCGGCGCGGGCGTTGTCGGCGGTGCAATCGCCGGCGGCTTCATCCTCGGCATGATGGAGTCGGTCGGCCTGACCGTCCTGCGCGAATATGGCGACATCACCTACCTGGTGATCTTCGCTCTCCTGATGGTGTTCCTCAGCATCCGCCCGAACGGGCTGATGGGCAAGCCGTGGGGTTGAGGCCATGACCATGACGACAAAAGCCCTCCTCGCAGGCGCGTTCCTGCTGGTCCTCCTCATCGTGGTGCCGCTGGCGATCGGTGCCAGCGGTCGCGAAGACCTCTACTACACGCTGACCTCCGTGGCGCTGCTCAGCATCATCAGCGCCGGCGTCTGGATCACCTTCTACATCGGACGCATCAACATCGGTCAGGGCGCCTATGCCTTGATGGGTGGCTACGTCTCGACAATCCTGGTCACCGCCTACGGGGTATCGTTCTGGCTCACCTTGCCATTGGCAGGCATATTCTGTGCTGCAGCCAGTATCCTGATCGGCCTGCCGATCCTGCGTTTGCGCGGCGTTTATTTCGCCATGGTCACGCTGGTTTTGACAGAAGTGGTGCGCCTGCTGGCGCTGGCGCTTCCGATCACCAACGGCGCCAAGGGCATCGTCAGCATTCCGCAACCCGGCGGCATAAGCCTGTTCGGCATCACGCTGCTGCCAGACTTTGTCACGCTCACCAATCCTCGGCTTGCCTTTTACATCGTCTCGGTAATTCTGATGGCGCTGTGCTTTGCCGGCCTTTACCGGCTGAAGAACTCCCGCATAGGGCAGCTCTGCCAGTCCCTGCAGCAGAACGAGGAACTGGCGTCTTCGATCGGTGTGAACATCACCTATCTGCGCGTCCTCGCCTATGCGATTTCCTCCTTCCTTGGTGGTGTCGGCGGAGCGATGTTCGCGGCCATCTCGCAGTCGATCTACCCTTCGAGCTTCACCGTGGCGGATTCAGTCAACTTCATGCTGAACTGCTTCCTCGGCGGCTTGAGCTACGTGTTCGGACCGATCCTCGGCACCTTCGTGCTGTACTTCGGCTGGGATGTGCTGTTCCAGACCGGTGAGTTCCAGTTGCTGATCTTCTCCGCGATCCTCATCGCACTGATGCTCCTGCTGCCCAACGGCCTCTTGAGCCTCAGGTTCTCCGGCAAGGCGAAGGGAGCGGGACGATGACCGACATTCTCACCATTTCGAAAGTCACCAAGCGCTTCGGCGGCCTGGTGGCGGTCAACGATGTCTCCTTCACCGTGCGCGACCGGGAAATCCTTTCGGTCATCGGGCCGAACGGCGCGGGCAAGTCCACGCTGTTCAAACTCATCTCCTCGTTCCTTCGCCCAACTGAAGGCGAGGTTCGCTTCAAGGGCGAACGCATCTCCGGTCTTGCCGCGCATATCGTGGCGCGCAAGGGCGTGGTGCGCACATTCCAGGAAACCACCATCTTCAAGGGCATGACGGTGCGCGACAACGTCATCACCGCACATCACCTGCGCTCCAATGCCAGCCTCGCCGGCTTCTATTTCGGCAGTGCCACGGCCCGCCGCGACCAGGAGGAGTTTGGGCGCTCGGCGGACGAGATCATCAACTTCCTTGGACTGGGCGAACTGGGCGGCGAAGTGGCTTCTACCTTGCCGCACGGCCATCTTAGGGCGCTTGGCATCGCCATCGGCCTTGCCACCAATCCGACGGTGCTCCTGCTCGACGAGCCTTTCGCCGGCATGAACCACGACGAGACAAAAAAGGCCGTGGAGATGGTGCGCAAGGTGCGGGATCGCGGCATCACCGTGCTTCTGGTGGAACACGACATGCCTGCGGTGATGAACATCTCCGACCGCATCGTGGTGCTGAACTTCGGCCAGAAGATTGCCGAGGGCACACCTTTGGAAATCCAGCAAAACCCCAAAGTCATCGAAGCCTATCTCGGCGCCGAAGACGAATCGATCGGGTTGTAGGCCATGGAAAAACTGCTCAAATTCGACGATGTCGAACTCTACTACGATCACGTCTACGCGCTGAAGGGCGTATCGTTGGAGGTCAACGAAGGTGAGACGGTCGCACTGATCGGTGCCAACGGCGCCGGCAAGTCATCGATCCTTCGCGCCATCACCGGCTTGAAGAAGCCGCGCAAAGGCACGATCCATTTCAACGGTAAGCGCATAGATGGCGCAGGCCCCGACGAGATCGTGCGCATGGGTATCTCGATGGTGCCGGAAGGCCGCCGCGTCTTCCCCTACATGACGGTTCGCGACAACCTGTTGATGGGTGCCTTCACGCGGACCGACAAGGGAGAGATCGCCCAGAGCCTTGAAATGGTGATGACGCGCTTTCCTCGGCTGAAGGAACGCTATTCCCAGCAAGCAGGAACGATGAGCGGCGGCGAACAGCAGATGCTGGTCATCGGTCGCGCCCTGATGGCCAAGCCCAAGCTTCTGCTTCTGGACGAGCCGTCGCTCGGTGTTGCGCCGAAACTGGTCCAGGACATTGCCCGCTCAATCGTCGCCATCAACCGCGACGAAAAGGTGAGCGTCCTCCTCGTCGAGCAGAACTCGCGCATGGCGCTGCGCATTTCGCAGCGCGCCTATGCGCTCACGACCGGTTCTGTCGCACTCAGTGGAAACTCCTCCGAAATGCTGACGGACGAGCGCGTCAAGCAGCTCTACCTCGGCGGCGAGGTCTAGGAATATCTTATGCGTATCCTTGTCATCAATCCGAACACCACCAGGTCCATGACCGGCAAGATCGGCAAGGCCGCCTCTTTGGCGGCCGGTGCCGGCACGGAGGTTCAGGCGGTCAATCCTGATGACGGCCCGCCCAGCATCGAAGGCTATTTCGACGAGGTATTCGCCATCCCGGGCATCATCGCGGAAATGCACAAAAACCCGGGTATGGATGCCTATGTCATCGGTTGCTTTGACGACACCGGTCTCGACGCCGCGCGCTGTGCCACGGAAGCACCCGTCATCGGCATCGGCGAAGCCGCCTTCCACATGGCCAGCCTGATTTCCGGCAAGTTCAGCGTCGTCACCACGCTTGCCCGCTCCGTTCCTGCCATCGAGCACAATCTGGTCAAGTACGGGCTATCCTCGCGCTGCGCCAAGGTCAGGGCCTCCGACGTTCCCGTGCTCGATCTGGAGAAAACGGATTCGGACGCCCGCCACAAGATCTCCGACGAGATCGCCCGCGCCCTGCATGAAGACAAGGCCGAAGCCATCGTTCTCGGATGCGCAGGCATGGCCGATCTTGCCAATCAACTCGCCCACCAGCATGGCGTTCCGGTGCTGGATGGCGTGGTCTGTGCGGTCAAGCTGGCTGAATCACTGCACATGCTTGGCCTCAAAACTTCGAAGGTTGGAAGCTACGCTGCACCACTCGCCAAGCGTTTCGCCGGCTTTTATGCACCGCTATCCCCGTCCGGACATATCAAGGACAGTTCAGCGGCATAGCCGGCCTTGTTAGGGAGAAATCGAACCGAACCGCCTTTTCCTCCAGCTTTCTGCACAAATTGGAGGGATTGACCGACATGCGGGCAATGTGAGATTTCAGGCTGATTTTGGTTGGCTTGGCGGGTTTGCAATCCCATATCGGTGGGGAGCCAAAGAGCTATCGCCGGAAAAAGAAAAGTATGCTGACTGTATTAAGGCCGGTTGATGAAGGGGAAAAACCGGCGTCGCGCTGGACCAGCCTCCATCAAGGCCTAAAGGACGCCATCATCGGCCGTCGCCTTATGCCGGGCACCAAGCTGCCCGAAGACGAGCTCGCGGCCATCTATTCGGTCAGTCGTACCGTCGTGCGCGCCGCGCTCCAAGCCCTGTCGCATGAGCGCCTTGTCCGCCTCGAGCCCAATCGCGGGGCGTTCGTCGCGCACCCGTCGAAGAAGGAAGCGCTTGACGTCTTCCAGGCGCGCGCGCTGATCGAGGCAGAGGTTGCAGCGATTGCCGCGATGCGCGCGAAGCCCGAGGACATCGCGCTGCTGCGCCAGCATCTGAAGGAAGAGCACGAGGCGCTGCACGCTGGCCGTGACAGCGAAGCCATCATCCTGTCAGCCCGTTTCCATGTCGGCCTGGCAGAGATCGCCGACCAGTCGGCACTCATCAACATCGTGCGCGATCTCGTCTCCCATTCCTCGCTCATCATCACGCTCTACTGGTCCAGGCGCGAAACCACCTGCCACACCCATGCGCACAACGAGTTGGTTGATGCGATCGAAGCACACCGCGCGAGTGAAGCCTCGGAACTGATGAAAAGCCATCTGGCCGATCTTCTCTCCGGACTCGATCTCAGCCTCGGCGACAAGAAGCCGAACAAGCTCTCTGATATCCTGCGCTAAGGGTCAGGCTCAAGCCATGCCCCATGCACATCAAGCGTCTCGGTCTGCGGCCGATGCGGGTCGAAGAATGAAGCGTCCGGTCAGCCACCAGATCAGCGAGACCACGGCAATCGAAACATAACCGTCCATTGCGTAGTGCATTCCGGTATAGACCGAGCTGAACAGTATGAACGCGGCATAGGTCCAGCCAAACGCACCAAGCCAGCGGTTGAGCGACGACAGGAAGTAGGCGTTGAGCACCACCAGTGCCACATGAACGCTCGGCATTGCCGAAATGCCGCTGCCGAGATCCGTCTTGTCCGCCCGATAGAGCATCAAAAGATAGTCCGAATATTCACGGATACGGTAGCTGTATTCCTGGTTGTCGAGAGCCATCTGCAGGCCGCGGAAACGATCGCCGCCAAGGATCTGATCATAGAAAATCGGGCCGACCGAAGACAACCCCATGGCAAGCATGCTTCCGATGATCGCGAATGTCAGAAGCAGCGCCCACAGATATCTGATCCGTTCGATGTGCCGTGGCCACATCGCAACGAAAAGCACAGTCCCGAACCACAGGCCAAACCAGACCTTCTTGTAGCTTTCGAAGATGACAAGCCCGAATATATCGCTGTCGTACCAGTGAGCCAGCTGCCAAGGCTGGATGCCATGCAGCCATTCGTCCAGGCTGGCGAGCCAGGGATCGGCATAGAATGGAACCACAGAGGGAATGGCCGTCTTGTAGGTCGAAAAGGCCGTCAGGCCGAGGAAGAAGAAAAAGAAGACGGGCGCATAGAGCCGCCAGCGCTGGGTCAACATGTTGATGGCGTAGCGCGTCGGCTCGGAACCGCCATAAATGAGCCCGGCTGAAAAGATTCCCAGCGTCAACAGGATCGGAACGTTGACCGCGAACTTCATGCCGTACATTTGGCTCAGCGTCAGGAACGACCCCGGCCAGAAACAAAACGCTCCGGCAACGTATAGTCCGGTAGCCCAAACCAGCCTGATGGACCATTTGTAAGCATGGTCCGAACGCGGCACCTCAAAAGGTGCGGCGGCATTCACCAGCGTCATTTCCACCCCCGCTTCAAATCAATCATGAACGACTGGAGCCGCATGGTTGCCCTTGCCTTAGCAGACAATGATTTCCGTTTGGATAACATCGGATACCCATGCCGAATGGCCGCTATCGACGCTTGAGAAGGCCGCGTACGCGATTACGCAAGACCTTCGCCATATTGCGCGTCTCCCGGTAGAGGTGCAGTTGCGACGCCGCCTGCCGCGCAGCCCTGTCGGCATCCGGCGACAAGCCGATGACGACGGTTCCAACCGTCTTGCGCTCCGACCACAGGCGGCTCATCACCGGGTGGTCCGGCACCGCGCAGGAATCGGTGAAGACGATGTTGGGGTCTTCGAGATGCTGTTTCGTCACCTCGATCATCAAAAGCGTGCCGGGCGAAAACGCCGCCAGGCTCTCGTCATAGGCAGTCTTCCACGTATAGGCGACGCCCTGCTCGATAAACACGATCAGGCTGGCGATCGTGCGTCCATCGAGCGACAATGTGTGGATGCGACACATATCCAGCTCGGCCAGCCGATGCACAGCCTCACGGGCAAAGGGCGCCTGGAACCGGTCGATGGCCATCGCCGTGCGCTCGCGGCCTTTCCAGCCATCCGCTTCCAGTGCCAGAAAGCTTTCGGTGGCCTCGCGGATCTCCTGCGCGCTTCGCGCAACGCTATGTTCCAGCGTGCCTGTATCGGAGAGCCTGCGCCACAGCCGGCGAAACTCGCGATAGTGGTGAGAACGCAGCGAAGCCTTCAGATAGGCGTCACCCTCAAGATTGCTCTCCAGCACCGGGCGCTCCACCATGTCGGTGGTCACCAAGGTGAGATGCCGAGCCTCGGCGACGCCCATGAGCAGACTCGCCATTGCACCGTCAAGCCATAGATCGGGCAGTACAAGCACCTTCGGCAGCTTCAGATGCGATCGCGACATCATGTCGAGGAAATCTTCCAGGACGCCCAACGGGTCATCGCGATCTATGAGCGGAGTGCCGGTTGGTCCGAACGGGTTCGACCACGTCCGCATGATCGACTGGCCGAGCGGCACGGTCGAGCGCTCAACGGAAAACGGCACCAGAAGCCGAAGCCGCGAGCGGTATTCGTCGCCGTCGCGAATGACAGCCAACCGCACCTCACGGTCTTCGAGCCGCGGCATTGCCGGCGCCAGGAACCGCGGATTGAAGAAGATGTTCGGCTCGACGGTCCGCACGCACAGATGGTCGAGTTCCTCGACGAGATCGAACCCCGCCGAAGCCGGATAGATCGCAAGCCGCCGCTCTGGCCTTCCGCTGGCAAGCAGTTCGATCTCGGCAAGTTCGGCCGGGTCACGCGCCAACCCGGCAAGGCCGGACATCATCGCGCCGGCAGGCCCACCACTGATTTCCTGTATCAACGGAACGGCAGCCATCAGGCAGCGCTCCGAACCGGGATGAAGATCGGCATGACGATGCCAAGCCGACGCCAAACCGTGAAGGAAAGCGCCACGGCTTCGAACATCATCGCCAACGCCGTGGCAAAGGCCGCACCCCACAGCCCGAACAGCGGCAACAGAAGCATGTTGAGGCCGATGTTGAAGGCCAGCGTCGTCGCATTGACGGCGGCACAGACGTTCTGGTTGCCGCTCATGGTGAGCAGGCTTTCGCATGGGCCGACCGACGCACGCGCCACCACGCCGACGACGAGCACGAACAAGAGCGGATAGCCGTCCACGAACTCCTCACCGAACAGCGCCAGCATGGGTTCGCCGAGGATCAGCACGACCGCGGCCATAGCCAGCGATGGCCAGAACGTCCACGACACCGTTTCACGGGCAAAGCCGGCCAGCCTGTCGGTATCGCCGCCATGCGTGAATTGGGCATAGCGCTGGGCAACGCCCGCCTTCACGGCAAAATAGACGAAATGCACCAGCGCCAGCGTCTTTACCGTCGCGAAGTAGACCGCGACCTGATCGGGATCGAGGTAGAGCCCAACCATCAGCACATCGGCGTTGGTCAAAAGGTAGAAGAATCCATCAACGAGGAAAATCGGCAGCGAAACAGCCAGCCAATAGCGCAAATTCACCTTCATCGGCCCGGCCGGGATCAAGGTATCCAGCCGCGCGGTCAGACTGGCCAATTGCAACACCGCAGTCAGGTATGTCGCCGCGATCGCTGACAGGATCGCCGTCTTGGCATCCGCCGGGAAGCCGAACCAGATCGCCAGCGCCATGAACACGAGGATCAGGATCGGCCGCGTGATGAAGGTCGGAAACAGGGCCGACAACGCCCAAGAATAGGCGCGCGACATGCCTTGCATCAGGTCGGTCAAGGCAATCATCGGAATGCAGAAGATGCCGAGCAGGAACGGCACGAAATAGTAGTCTTCCATCCACGGCGAAAACAGCCAGACGCCGAGTGCGCCAGCACCCGCTATTACCGTTGAGGCGGCAAGAACGAAGTAGCGGCTGGACAAGACGATGCCGCGCAGTTCTTCCAGCATCGCCCGCTCGCGAAACTCCGGGATGAAGCGGATCACCGACGTGCTGAAACCGAGGCAGGAGATGCTGCCGATGATCAGCATCGTCACCCACACCAGCACGAAGATGCCGTATTCGAAGCTGCCCATCCAGCGGGCCATCATGACCTGGCTGATGAAGGCGATGGCCGCGCTGACCACACGTATCGCAAAGGCGATCAGCGACATCCGTCCGGCTTCGCCGCGCTCATCTGCGCTGAAAAGAATGTCGTCCACGCGCAAAAGCAAAGGTCGCACGCGCGACGCAAGGCGCTGCGGCAAAATCCGGTCGGCTGTCGTGGCCGCGGAAAAGCGCACCCTGTCCGTCTCCGTGTTTGCGCAAAACTGCCCTTGTCTAGCCAAAACACCTTAAGAAACGGTGGGAGACAGGCCAGAGCCTTGTTCGTCGGCGGTGTGAGGACGCCAGCGGAAGGGCAACCTGCCGGCTGCCAAATCAGCGCGCCAGCACGTCGGCCCACTCGCCATGCCGGCGGAATTCGGCAGCAACGTAACCGCACACGGGCGTAATCCTTGTGTTGGTATCGCGCGCATCCTGAACGGCGTAGGCGACGAGCCTGGCCGCCACGCCGCGCCCTCGCGCCGACGGTGGCACGAAGCTGTAGTCGATCACGATGTGCGCTGGGCTGGAGCGCACGAAGGTCAGATAGGCTTCTTCGCCAGCCGGCATCTCAAGCACATAGCGGCCCCTGCCGTCGTGCTCTTCCTTGCGGATATCGACATGCGCATCCATTCGCGACCTCTACCAAAATTGCCTGGCATAAATATAGGAAGCGGAGACCGCAGGGCCAGTTCAGCTTTACTGCTTGAGCACGTCCGCCCATTCCGGGTGACGGCGGAACTGCGCCGCAGCGAACGGGCAAAGCGGAATGATCTTCTTGCCGGAAGCACGCGCATCCTCGACGGCCCTTGTCACCAACCTCAGCCCCGCGCCCTGCCCACGAAAGGCACCCGGCACCTCGGTATGGTCTATGATGAACTGCGTTTCGCCGACCTTGGTGAAGGTCATTTCGGCTTCAGCACCATCCGGTCCTCGCAGGACATAGCGCCCCTTGGTGCCGTTGTCCTCAAGTTGCACTTCCGGCAATTGCTCGTTCATTTCGCCATTTCCTTTCCAGAGACAGCCGCAACGAATTGGCGTGCCGCCTCGATTTCATTGGGGCGCACCTCGTGCCCGCCCTCATGCCATTCGACAGTCACGCTGGCCCCAAGATCACGCAAATACGCTTCCAGCCGCGTGGTCAAGTTTGGCGGGCAGATCGGGTCGCGCCGACCGGCCGTTACCAGCACCTTCCGACCAGCGAAGCCGCCCGCCACTTGCGGCTCGAACGGGATCAGCGGATGCATCAGCACGGCAGCATCAAACAACTCAGGCGCGTCGAACAGCACCGACGCCAATATGTTGGCGCCGTTTGAATAGCCAAGGCCCACTACACGCGACGGCTCGGCATCCGCTATGTGTGCCTTTACGAACCCGGCCATCTTCTTCGTTGCGCGCGCCAGATCGGCCATGTCGTAGACGCCTTCGCCGGTGCGGCGGAAGAAGCGCGCCGCGCCCATTTCCGAAACGTCGCCGCGCGGCGAGACAATGGTGGCGTCCGGCATGAGATCATGGCCGAGCGATAGAAGCTGCGTCTCGTCTGCTCCCGTACCGTGAAACACAAAGAGAAGCGGGCCGCCCGGCTTACCGGGCACGATTTTGTGGATATAGGCATCCTTGGTCATGGCTCGCTCCTTATGCGTTCAACGGCTGCAGATGCTGTTCGAGATAAGGGCGCAGGTGCTCATGCTGCTTGGGCAACTTCAACGCCTCACCGAGATGAGCCGTATCCTCGTCCCGGTCAAAGCCCGGCTCATTGGTCGAGATCTCGAACAGCACGCCGCCGGGCGTACGGAAATAGATCGCCCAGAAATAGTCGCGGTCAATCACCGGCGTTACCTGATGACCGGTATCCATCAACGCCTTGCGGACCTCGAGCTGACGCGCGCGGTCTTCCACCGCAAAGGCAACGTGATGCACCGATCCCGCACCGAGATTGGCAAAAGCGGCACCCGGAAGCGTTTCGATATCGACGAGATCGGCGCCGTTGCCGTCCTTTATGGCGAGGCGCTTGAGGTTGCCGCCCCTGTCAACCTCCTCATAGCCCATGAACTTGAGCAGCTCCTCGGTCGCACCACCATCGCGCAATCTCAGCGATACGGAATGAAAGCCTCGGATCGCCTCATCTGAAGCAATTTCGGCTGTAGACCATGGCGCGCGGACATCACCCTTGGCCTCAACCAAAGCGAAACCGTCCCCGTCCGGACCAGCGAAGGTCAGGCGCTTTTCGCCGAAGCGTTCCTCGCTCCCAAGTACTGTGACATCCTGTTCGGCAAAGCGCTGTTGCCAGAAATCGAGCGTACCTTCCGGCACCGAAAAGACTGTAGTGCCGACCTCGCCCACGCCGGGGCGGCCCTGTCCGATGTTCGGAAAGGGAAAATAGGTCATCACTGACCCCGGCGTGCCGAACTCGTCGGCATAGTAGAGGTGATAGACGTCAGGCGCGTCGAAATTCACTGTCTGCTTTACGCGGCGCAGGCCGAGCTTTTGCGTGAAGAACGCATTGTTGGTGCGTGCGTCCTTCGCCATCGATGTGACGTGATGCAGGCCTTTGATCTGGGTGAGCATGACATTGCCCCTTTCTGCGGTCCTTGCCGCTGTCGAGGCCAATATGGTCCCGTCATGGACCAGAGCAAAGGCGGCAAACTCAGAATGATCCGTGCTGAATAAGTGAACAATCACTCCGCTATTGTTTACGGATGAGCCATAGACAGGTCTGAGGCGGAAACAAAAATGCCCGCGCCGTTGCCGGCGCGGGCGCTCCTCCCGAAAGATGACAGGTTACTGCAGCATCAGGCGCTGCTCATCGCGCTTTTCTGTATAGCTGCCCTTGTCATAGGCGGCCTGCGCCTCAAGCTGCTCCTTGGTGAAGTCCGTATAGAGATACTTCTTGCCGTCCTTGTCGGTCATGATCTTCAGATTATCCATACCGACCGCGACCTCTTTCTCACCGATCCCGAGGAAGCCGCCGACATCGACGATTACGGCGTCGACCTTGCTGTCGGCGGTCAGCGCCACATCGCCGATCTCGCCAACCTTGGCATCATCGGCACCGTAGACGGTGGTTCCAACGAGATCCTCGGAACGGATTTCGCCCGTCATCGGCATTTCCGTCAGCGTGGATTTGTCGATTGCAGCAGTCTGCGTTTCATCAGGCGTTGCGGTCGCATCGGGGGTCGGCGTTTCGGCCGCCATTTCTCCAGCCGGTGCAGTCGAATTCGCATCCGGTGCAGTCTCGGTATTGGCGGCCGTGTCCGTCGTCGGGGTTACGGTCGCCGGCGTTTCAGCACCAGCCGCCGCTGCCGCCGGAGCCGGGTCATAAGCGCGGCGATCGAAATCAGGCAGGGCCTCGAGCGACTCCTTGTTCGCCTCGACCACCAGCCAACGGTCGCCGTTCTTTTCCGTCCAGCTTGTCTTGCCATAGTCGAAGGCGACGTTCTTCTGGCCGAGCCCCAGGAAACCGCCCACACCGATCACCAGCGACTCCACCTGACCGGTCTTGGACAAAACGATATCGTTGATGCTGCCGATATCCTGAGCTTCATCGCCGGTGCCGTTGTACACGTTCTCGCCAATGATCTGCGTGGCGATGCTGCCATCGGCCCGCTTGATCGGCGGAGCAGGCTCAGCCGGTGCCGTCTGCATATCGGTGGCCGGCGCCATGGCCGTTGTATCGGAAGGCGCAGACGTGCCATCGGCGGGTGCGGTCGTCGTCGCCGGCACGTCAGCCGCAGCCTGCGGCGCAGGTGCCGGTTCGTAAGGCGCCGGATCGAAGGCCGGCTGCGCGGCCAGTTCTTCCTTGGTAGACGGAGCCACCAACCAGCGGTCGCCGTTCTTTTCGGCCCATTGCAGCTTGGCGAAATCAAACGCCACGTCCTTGGCGCCTATGCCAAGGAAGCCGCCAACGCCAATGACGACCGAAGTCGCATTGCCGTCCTTGTCGAACACGACGTCGCTCACCTTGCCGATGTTCTGGGCATCGTCGCCCGGTCCGTTGAACACCGATTCACCGATGATGTTTGTAACGAGGCTTCCATCCGCCTGCGCAACCGGAGCGGCCGGAACGGCACTGTCGGTCATCGGCGCCGGCGCGGTCGTTGCAGGCGCGGTGGTTTCCTGCGCCATGGCGCCGGAGGCAAGAAGCGTCGCAAGGGCTGTCGTAGCCAGGAGTGTGCGGATCATGATGTCTCTCCTCGTATGCTGTTCGTTTCCACCGCGGCCAGCATTGGGGAGGACGGCCACGGCAATGACGTTTCGACAACGCCGCCATCACTTTGAGGTTCCGAAATTTTTCCGCCAATTGCCTTCGATGCAGATCCCTCGAAAGCTGGGAACCATTTGCGATCATTGACGTTTCGCGTCGGAGGGTCGGCCAATATGAATTGGCCACATAACTTCCAACGACCGTCACGAAGGATTTTTCATGCGCTTTGCTGCGGTGCTGAACAGCGAGGGCGGCACCTTGCGTACCACCGACCTCGACGCGTTTTCCAAGCGTACGGCCGAAACCCTTGAGAGCGCCGGTCACAAGGTCGATATCGATATCGTTCCCGGCAAGGACGTGGCTGAAGCGCTCGACAAGGCTGCCGCGCGGCGAAACATCGACGTCGTCCTCGTCGGCGGCGGCGACGGAACCGTCTCGACTGCCGCGGCACGGCTGATGGGCAAGAAGAAGGCGCTTGCCATCTTGCCTGCGGGAACCATGAACCTTTTTGCCCGCAGCCTCGGCATCCCGCAATCACTCGATGCCGCTATCGCCGCCTTTGCCGATGGCCATATTGTGTCCGTGGATATGGCCAGCGCCAATGGCGAGCCCTTCGTCCACCAGTTCTCGGTCGGCATGCACGCCAAGATGATCCACCTGCGCGACAAGATGGAATTCGGCTCGCGGCTGGGCAAGATGCGCGCTTCGGCGCGCGCCGCCTATGACACGCTCGCCAATCCACCCAAGATGGATGTCACCTTGACCATCGGCGAGGCCGAGGTCATCGCCCGCGCGAGCGCCATCGGCGTCACCAACAACCTGTTTGGCGAAGGCCATCTGCCCTATGCCGACAATCCTGCCGGCGGCGTGCTGGGCATCTATGTCACGGTGGCGCGACAGAAGGGCGAACTGATGAAGTTCATGCTCAACGTGGCGCGTGGCAAATGGCGCGACAACGAGCATGTCGAAATCCACCAGACAGACAAGGTTAAGCTGAACATCCGCTCGAGCCGGCGCAAGCTCTATGCCGCCATGGATGGCGAACTGGTGGATCTCACGCCGGAAACCACGATCGAAATCCATCCCAAGGCGTTGAAAGTGCTGGTTCCAGCCCAGAAATAAGCCGATCAGCCGCCGCCCTTGCCGGCGTCATCTTCATCGCCGGGCTTCACGTTTTCACGATAGATGGCATAGGCCACAAGCGCAGCCGCCGGACCAAGGATGGCACCTAGCCCACCCTTGCTGCGCAACAGGACGGGCAGAGCGGCAAGGGCTGCCGTTACGCCCAGCGCTGTCATGTCGGCATTGCGCCGGCGCACACGACGCACCACGCGCGACTCCGCGCTCAGGCGGAAGATGAGCACGATAAGTCCCGACAGGGCGAGGAAACCGATACCGAAGCCGATTGCGGCTTCCAGCGACCCATAG
The DNA here is from genome assembly GCF_057809835.1 of Mesorhizobium sp. FG116. Lineage (NCBI taxonomy): Bacteria > Pseudomonadati > Pseudomonadota > Alphaproteobacteria > Hyphomicrobiales > Phyllobacteriaceae > Mesorhizobium > Mesorhizobium sp. FG116. Next base: position 58,754 of record NZ_JBMDKS010000009.1, on the reverse strand, counting down.
CGCGCCGCAGCCCAGATGTAGCCAGCGCCAATGAGGAACCCGACCCCGCACAGCGCGGCAAGGCCGGCCAGCGCATAGGCAATTGCCGCGCCGCGCGCACGGCGCAAAGCTGCGACCGTCTCACCCGATGCGAAGCCCGCGATCAGCGATGCGATGAAGCCCATGATGCGCAGCCGCTAGCGACGCGAGATGAGCGCAAACAGGAAGCCGACACCGGCGGCAATTGCCAGCGACGTCACCGGCTTTTCGCGCACATTGGCGATGACCTGCTCTTCAAGGTCGCGTGCATTGGAACGCAGGCTGTCCATCGCCGCCTCGCCCTGCGCCCGCAACTGTTCGACGCCTTCTGTCGCCGCCCGCCGCGCCGTGCCGACCCCATGCTCGCCGGTCTTCGCCAAGAGCTTGGCAAGCTTGTCGATGTCCGCCCTCAACTGCTTGATATCGGCTTCCAGGTCGGACGTGGTCTTGGCGTCGTCGGCGGTTTTTCCGGTTGCGGTGGCCATTCTCAACTCCTTGAATTTGTGTCGTATCGGGAACGCGCAAAAAACCTCAAAGTTCCGGGCTGGCCCTCATAGGAAAGCTTTTCCTTGTCGGAGTCCACAATCGGCCATCGCAGCCATCACACAAGCGGACGGCGACCTTCATCCAATCCATCCCAGCCGGCAATGGATTGCAGGCCATCCGGATCGATCACCTCGCATCCGCCGTCGCGCCAATGGATCAGTCTGCGGTCCATCAGCTTGCGCAGCGTCTTGTTGGTATGAACCAGCGACAGGCCAAGCGTATCGGCGACATGCTGCTGCGTGATCGGGATTTCAACCGGCGTCTTGCCGTTCAAGCCGACCACCTTTGCCCGCGCATGGATGAAGGCGATGAGATAGGCAGCTCGCTCCAGCGCCGTGCGCCGCCCCACGCTCAGCAAGTTCTCGTCGAGCATGCGTTCTTCGCGCGCCGCCAGCCAGGTGATGTCGTAGGCGAGGCCGGGATGCCCGCGATAGAGCCCGTGCAGATTGTCGCGTTCGAATACGCACAAAAGCAACTCCGACAGCGCCTCGACCGAGTGCTGCATCTCGCCCATCACGCTGCCTTGCAGACCGATCAGGTCGCCCGGCATGATGTAGTTGAGGATCTGGCGGCGCCCATCGTCCAGCAGCTTGTAGCGGAAGCCCCATCCGGAAAGGACCGTATAGAGGTGCGCGCTGTGGTTGCCCTCCACCAGCACCGTGGCTCCACGATCGACCGCCAGTTCGCCCTTTTTGAAAGTGCTGACGAAGGCAAGTTCTTCCGGCTCGAATTCGCGGAACGCGGGCAGTGGTCGCAAGGGGCACTTTTCACACGGATAACGCCGCGCCGAACGACTTCCCTGCTGTTCCGCCATTTCGGACCCCTATCCCCCAAGCTGTTCAATACAAACGCATTTCCCCTGCGGAAGTTCCGAGAGCCGTTTTCCGAGGCTATGTCTTTTTTAAATGACAGGGTAGCAAAATACGGCCATGACTGCGCCCCCACTCCAAAGGAGAGTCACGGCGTTGTCAGCTTTGCTCGATGGACTGCGTATTCTCATCCTTGAGGACGAGTATCTTATCGCTATGGATGTCGAGCAGATTTGCCGCGACGCCGGCGCAGCCGATGTCACCATCGTCGACAACCTTGCAGGATTCGATCCACTCGCGGCATCCAGCTTCGACGCAGCGATCCTCGACCTTGTGCTGGATGGCGCCTCCACGCTGCCTTTTGCGGCCCAACTGCGTCGTGACGGCATTCCCTTCGTTTTCGCCTCCGGCCACGGCATCACCGACGAGCTTGAGCGTGATTTCCCGGGTGTCGCGCTGGTCGAAAAGCCCTATTCGGGAAGCGATCTCGTCGCGGCGCTGGTGGCCGCGCGCAAAGCGCCCCCTCTTCAGTCCGCCGGGGACGTCATCACCTGAGTGGAAATCGCATCGGGGCCGAAATCGTCTTCGCCCGAGATCTGCAGGATTTCCTGTAGCCGGGTGCGGGCGCGGCTGACGCGGCTCTTGATCGTGCCGACGGCGCAGTTGCAGATTTCCGCCGCCTCCTCGTAGGAAAAGCCGGACGCACCGATCAGGATGATCGCTTCGCGCTGGTCTTCGGGAAGCTTTTCCAGCGCGCCGCGAAAGTCTTCAAGGTCAAGCTGCCCGTGCTGAGCGGGATGAACCGCAAGTCTGGCCGTCATGATCCCGTCGCTGTCCTGCACCTCGCGTCCGCGCTTGCGCATCTGCGAATAGAATTCGTTGCGCAGGATGGTGAACAGCCATGCTTTGAGATTGGTGCCCGGCTGGAAGCTTTCATGCTTGTCCCAGGCCTTGACCAGGGTTTCCTGCACGAGATCGTCGGCCTTGTCCGCATTCTGCGACAGAGACACGGCAAACGCGCGCAAGCTCGGGATGGACCCGAGCAGATCGCTCTTGAAGCCCGCTGATACGGCCATGCGTCAGTCCTTCTTCAGTGCGGATTCAGTCTGCTCCAGTTGGCTGAGCAACTCACTGAACCGATCCGGCACCTCGTCGGAGACCAAGTCGTTGTAGTATTGCTTGAGTTTGCGGCCAATTTCAGAATTCGCACCGAGTGGGTCGCTTGCACCGGCTTGGCGCCTGCCTGCACCGGCGGCGCTGTTTCTGTTTTGATCTTTCATAATGCCTTCTGCCCCATTCCCTACCGCTTTCCACACGCAACAAGAGGCAAAGCGGCGCCCCTCTAAGCTCAGATTCCGTTGCAAACGCCGTGGATTCAGATTGGTTCCAGCGCTCGCGAAAATTTTTGAGGGAACTTTTCATTCGCCGGCGAGTTTCTGCGATCGGGGCTTGCAACACTATAGCCTGTCTGGTCATGCAAACACGTCATTTGAGGGAGACGTAACTGTGAGTCTGTCTGCTACAATAGCACCGCATCTTCCCTATCTGCGCCGGTTCTCGCGCGCCGTCTCCGGCTCGCAGGAAAGCGGCGACGCCCTCGTCGCGGCCATGCTGGAAGCCATCATCGCCGACATCAGCATTTTTCCGCGTGCCTCAACCGACCGCATTGCGCTCTACAAGATATTCGCCAAGATGTTCACCTCCGTCGCGATCCGCATTCCGCAGGAACAGTCGCTGACGGACTGGGAACAACGGGCGGCGGCAAATCTCAATGCACTGGCGCCGCGTCAACGCCAGGCCTTCCTTCTCGTCGCCGTCGAAGGCTTCGACGAAGACGAAGCAGCCGAGATCCTTGACGTCGACGAAGCCGAGTTCTCCACCCTGCTCTCACAGGCAAGCAGCGAAATTTCCCGGCAGGTGGCAACAGACATCCTCATCATCGAGGACGAGCCGCTGATCGCCATGGACATCGAAGAGATGGTGGAAAGCCTTGGCCACCGCGTCGTCGGCACCGCACGCACACATACCGAGGCAGTCGCGATGTTTGCCAAGTCACGGCCCAAGATGGTGCTGGCCGACATTCAGCTGGCCGACGGCTCGTCCGGCATCGATGCCGTCAACGAGATCCTGTCCTCGACATCGGTGCCGGTGATCTTCATCACCGCCTTCCCAGAGCGCCTTTTGACCGGCGAGCGTCCCGAGCCGGCGTTTCTGGTCACGAAGCCGTTCAGCCCGGACATGGTCAAGGCATTGATCAGCCAGGCGCTGTTCTTCGACCGTCAGGCCAAGGCAGCCGCCTGATTTGATTTTTGGCCGGCGGCGGAACCAATGCAGCCGGCTGTCGTTTTTCCTGCAAGTAAATGCCTGCAAGTAAATGCCTGCACGGAAATGCCCGTACTGAAATGAAGGAGTTCGAACAATGCTTTACTGGACGCTGGTGTTTCTTGTCGTGGCGATCATAGCCGGTGCCCTTGGCTTTGGCGGCATCGCGGGAGCATCCGCCGGCATTGCCAAGATCCTGTTCTTCATCTTCCTGGCATTCCTGGTGATTTCCTTGCTGGCCGGTATTTTCAGGCGGGCATGACAGCGCCGGATAAAACCTTTCGACGGGAAACTGGAAACCGCCCCCCTCAAACGGTTTCCAGCCGCCGCCGGGCAGCAACCCTGAAAAGGGTACTGTCCGGCGGAACGTTCTTGAAGGGGTACTCAAAAGGGGCGTAGGGGCATTCAAGATGGCTGCAGGCCGCAACAAGGAACCCGCCGGAAAGCTCGACAGCGAGGTCATCGACCCTGCCCTGAAGGATGACTCGCAGCTCGGCCGGGCACTGCTCCATGCCTTGCGAAACGCCGGCGTTTCAGTTCTCTACCAAGACCACGACCTGCGCACTGTCTGGGCGCGAAATATGCCGGCGCCCTGGGCGGTGGCAGGCGGCCACGGCGACACCATCCTCCCCCCATCCCAGACCGATCGCATCATTGCCGCAAGGCGCAGCGCGATCGCATCCGGTCAGCCCGACCGGTTCGAGATCAGTGCGCCGGGGGAAGACGGCATGCGCTGGTTCGAGGTTTGGGTCGATCCCGATATCGCCAAGGATGGCAGCGTGCGCGGTGTCATGACCACCAAGGTCGAAACCACCGAACGCAAGCGGCGCGAGCAAAGCCTGCGCGCCTTGCTGCGCGAGGTCAGCCATCGCTCGAAGAACCTGCTCGCCATCATCCAGAGCATCGCCAGCCAGACCGGGCGCTATTCTGAAAACATCGCCGACTTCCTCACCCGCTTCCAGGGCCGGCTGCAATCGCTCGCCTCTTCGCAGGACCTCGTCACCTCGTCCAATTGGCGCGGCGCTCAACTGCGCGAGCTGATCTATGGCCAGGTCGGCCGCTACACCAATGGCAATCAGACCATCCTGCAGTTCGAAGGCTCCAACCCCTATCTCAATCCCAACGCCGCCCTGCATATTGGTTTGGCAATGCACGAACTGGTCGTCAATTCGCTCAGCCACGGTGCCCTGTCACGGCCGGGCGGCATGGTCAGCGTCGCCTCCGAATTGACCACGTCGGGCGAGGCGCAGGCGCTTCGGCTGCTGTGGAGCGAGCCCTTTGAATCCGGGGGCGAGCTTCCCGCGTTGCGCCATTTCGGCCGCGTCACCCTCGAGCGCGTCGTGCCGCTTTCCCTGAACGGACAAGCCTCTCTCGACATGGTCGATGGCCAGTTGGAATATCGCCTGACCGTTCCGCACGGCAATTTCGAAACGGAATAGCGATCTGGCCGGCAACCCGGAACCATGATCGCTTCCGCGCGTTTCCATTGCCAAGAGGAAACCGCAATGGAACACATCGCTGCATTGTTGTTGATCGTAGGCTGCTCCGGTGATCTTTCCCAGTGTCGGGAATTGCCGGCGCCGGTTACCGTGTTTGAAACCGCTGAGGATTGCGCTGCCACACGCGCGCTCTCGCTTCGCGAAATGTCCGGCGAGGCGAAGCGCGTCATGGGCACCTGCATCAATCTCGATCCGGCGCTGGAAGAAGATTATGCGGAACTTGTCTGGTCGGTCAGCCCTGAAGGCAAGCTCGATGCCTCGGTCGAAACCTCGACGGTCGTTGCCTCCAACAGCCATCGCCCCGAAAAAGACTATCTTAGCCAAGAATGAAAACCGTAACGCAGAATCGGCGCGCTCGTGCTAGATGGCAGGGGATCGCTGTGAAGCGAGAGACATCAAAAGCGAGAGGAGTGACTACATGCGCAAGATAATCGTCGTCGTGGCTGCACTCGTAGCCCTGAGCGGCTGCACCACAACCGAGCAGGACGTAGGTGTCGGCACAGCGGCCGGTGCTGTCATTGGCGGCATTGCCGGTGGTGGCAGGGGTGCCCTGATCGGTGCAGCCGTGGGTGCGGGTTCCGGCCTTCTGGTGCGCAACTTGCGCAACGGCTACTGCCAGTATCGCGATCCCAATACCCGCCGTATCTATACCGCGCGCTGCAACTGATCGCACAGTCAGTCGAGAATTCGGAGGCCGGGGAAACCCGGCCTCTTTTCGTTGAGACGGGCTATTTCAGGGGGATTCTGATCTCTACCTGCAAGCCGTTCGGCTTGAACCTGCGCTCGATGGTGCCGTTGAGTTCGCGCGTGATGTTCATGTCGATGAGCTTGGTGCCGAATCCGGTCCGCGTCGGTGCTTCGAGATTGGTCTGGCCGGATTCGCGCCAGTTGAGAACAAGCACCCGCGCCCGATCGAGCCGTTCCGTCTTCCAATCCACCTTGAGTGCCCCGACCGCGCTGCCGGCCTCGCCATATTTCAGCGCATTGGTCGCCAGTTCGTGGAAGGTCAGGCCAAGCGCCTGCGTCGCCGTCTCGTCAAGCAGCACTTGGGGACCCGAAAGCAGATCTTCCGGAAGGTCCTTGCCGAACACTTGACCCAGCTCGATGCGCAGCAGGTCGCCGAGATCGGCTTTCTGCCAGCGCGAACGCGTCAGCATGTCCTGCGATGCGGCCATCGCCTGAAGCCTTGCTGCAAACGAATCGGAAAACTCCTTGACGTCGGTCGCGCCCGAAGCCGTCTGGCGTGCAATCGCCAGCACGCGCGTGATCAGGTTCTTGATGCGATGCTTCATCTCCTGAAGCATCAGGTCCTTTTCGAGCAGGCTTTTCTCAGTCGTCTCGTGAAGCTGCGCCACCGCGTCGTAAGCCCGTTCCTGGTAGCGAGCCACCAGTGCGATTGCTCCCGCCAGCAACAATCCGAACAGGCCGAGCATGATCGGAATGGCCCGCGATGAAGGCGGCGAAAACGCGCTTGTCGGGCGGAACTCCAGAACCCACTGGCGGCCCGCCACCGTTATCTTGCGGCTATCGACAAGCTGGTTTCCGATGCCTTCGACCGGAGGGGTCTCGGAGCGGAACAACAGGTTGTCGGAATTTGCCGCCTGGTCGTAGATTTCGACATTGACCGGCAACAGCGGCATCCGCCGCAACGCCACCCTGAACAGGTCGCCGGCCCGGAACGCCGCATAGAGGAACCCCGCAGTCGAAGACGTTGCCGCATCGACGGCATCGGGCGCAGTGTCGACATTGAGCCGCACGAACACCAGGAAGCCGGGGAAGGTTTGTTCCGCGCCCGTCTGCTGGCCCAGAAGAACGCGTCCGCTTGCATGTTGCTCGTCGTCCGCCATGGCAGCTTCGATTGCCGCGCGGCGCGCGTCTTCGGTGAACATGTCGTAGCCAACGCTGGAAAGATTGCTGTCTTCCAAGGGCTCGAACAACACGATTGGCGTGCGCCATTGCTGCGTCGTCGCCGGATAGATGGCGCGATCTATGCCGTACTCCTGCTTGATTGCACGTTCGGCGACTGCCTCGTCTCCCGTGCGGACCAGCTTCAAGAAGCCGATGCCGCGCAAGCCGGCAAAATTCCCGTCAACATCGAGCGCGTCGAAATAGGCCCTGAACTCGTTGCGCGTGACCTGACCATTGCGCGCATCGAACAGCGCCTGTGTGGAGCGTAGCAGCGAAAGGTGCAGGTCGATGCGGCTTTCGATGCGATTGACCGCGTCGTCTACCGTCGCCTGGAACTTGATGCGGGAGGCTTCCTGGGTGGCGAAATAGGCAAAGCCCGCCATAATCAGGCTGATCAGCGCCACGGCCAGAAACGTCAGAATCGGGAAAAGTTTCTTCAACAGATGATGCGATCCGTGGCTAGCCCCCTGCACTTCTTAGCAAGTCCACGCGTCAACACAAGGCGCGGCTTGGCCGCGTCTTCGCATTGGAAATGAATGCGGGAGATGAATGGGCCGGCGGTGCCGGCCCTTCACTCTTGAATCGCCCTTCAGCCCGGCAGTCAGGCCGCGATCTTCAGCGCCCCCGGCCCGGGTATGGCTCCGGCCGGACATTTGCCGAGGATGATCATGCCAAGCACCTCGTCCTTGGTCACATCTGTCGTCTTGGCGGTGCCGACCACCTGGCCGTTCTTCATCACGCACACCCTGTCGGCAAGATCGAAGACATCGTGGATGTCATGGCTGATCAGGAAGATGCCGATGCCGTCGGCCTTGAGTTGCTTGACCAGTTCGCCCACCTGCGCCGTCTCCTGCGGACCAAGGGCGGCCGTCGGCTCGTCCATGATCAGGATGCGCGCGTTGAACAGGATGGCGCGCGCGATCGCCACAGATTGCCGTTGGCCGCCGGAGAGTTTGATCACCGGCTCCTTGAAACGCTGGAAGCGCGGATTGAGCCGGCCCATCACCTTACGGGCCTCCGCTTCCATCGCCACGTCGTCCAGCGTGTTCCAGCGCGTCATCAGTTCGCGCCCGAGGAAAAGATTAGCGGCGGCATCGACATTATCGGCCAGCGCCAGCGTCTGGTAGATCGTCTCGATGCCGTATTTCTTGGCGTCGCGCGGGTTTGAGATCGAGGCCTCCTCGCCATTGACCAGTATCTGGCCCGCGTCGCGCTTGTAAGCGCCCGACAGGATCTTGATCAGCGTCGATTTGCCGGCACCGTTGTGGCCGAGCAGGGCCACGACCTCGCCCGGATAGAGGTCGACCGAGGCGTCGTCGACGGCACGGATGCCGCCGAAAGCGATGGAGATGTTGCGCAGGTCGACCAGCGGAGTTGCGTTGGCAGCTTGAGCTGTAGCCATGGTCAATTCCTCCCTAAACCCGCTTGCGATAGACGGTGTCGAGCCACACCGCGACGACCAGCACCGCACCGACGACGATGCTCTGCAATGGTGAATCGACGCCGAGCAGCACCATGCCGGACTGCAGCGACTGCATCAAAAGCGCGCCCAGCATCGCGCCGACAACGGTGCCCGCGCCGCCGGCAAGCGACGTGCCGCCAATGACCGCCGCCGCGATGACCAGAAGTTCGTCCAGCGTGCCGAGCGCATTGGTGGAAGCGTTGAGGCGAGCTGATGAGATCGCCGCGCTGATCGCCACCAGCGCGCCCATGATCATGAACACCTTCATCGTCACCCAGCGGGTGTTGATGCCGGCAAGGTTAGCCGCCTCAGGGTTACCGCCGATGGCGAAGACGTAGCGCCCGAAGCGCGTCCTGTTTGTGACAAACGTCATGACGATGCCGACCGCCACCGCCATCAAAACGGGAATGGCGATACCGTGAGCGATGAACAACCCGCCTTCGGGAATGGTTATGCCGTTCGCTTCCGCATAGCGCTTCACGATGCCGACCGGCCACGGATAGGAATTGGCGACCTGTATGGCGCCCAGGATGACAGCGCAGGCAACGGCGCCGAGAAATACCTCGGCCCATACCGGCCGCAGCGGGAAGCGGAAACGCTTGCGCTGTGTGCGCCCATTGAGCAGCATGAAGATGACCGCCAGACAGGCGACAATGCCGATGATCCAGCTCCACGTCGCGCCGATGGAACCGTTTGGACCGCCGCCCATGAGCTGGAACGTTGCATCGAGCGGCGCGACCGTCTGGCCGCTGGTCACCCACCATGCCGCGCCGCGCCAGACCAAAAGGCCGCCGAGCGTGACGATAAAGGACGGCACTTCCAGATAGGCGATGATGAAGCCCTGGAACGCCCCGATCAGCAGGCCGAAGGCTACGCCGCAGGCAAGCGCGATGATCCAAATCCACGGGTCGCCGGCTGGAAAGCCCACTACACGAATGAGTATCTGGGCTTGCAGCACGCCCATGATCATGCCGATGACGCCTTCAAGCGAACCCACCGACAGGTCGATGTTGCGCATGACGATGACCAGCACCATGCCGGTCGCCATGATCGCGACCGACGAGGTCTGGACCGAGAGGTTCCACAGGTTGCGCGGTGTCAGGAACAGCCCGCCGGACAGGAAGTGCAGCACGATCCAGATCAGGATCAGCGCCGCGACCATGCCCAGCATGCGGGTGTCGAGTTCTGTCGCTTTCAGGAAGCGGGCGACGGGGCCGAGTTCGGCCTCGCGCGCCCGGTCGACCGTCGTTGCAGAGGTCGCGTCACTCATGATTTCCTCCCACCGGCTTGCTGATGTCTGCAGACAAGCATCCAACCAATCGGCGTGTTGCCCATCTGGCCGTCTTGCATCGGATCGATATTCGCTGCGTCCAGTTCGGTCCGACGCATCGGCGCAGCAAGCTCATGCTATTGTCTTTCCGGCGTCGCCGGAAGCGGAAAGCGCGTTGAAAGATGTGGCCTCATCGCGTGCCCTCGCCGTCAATTGCGGCGTTCCGTAGTGAACTGGGCAATTGCACCTGCGGCTTTTGAAAACGCCGCGGCTTTTGGGCCGCGGCGCATCGTGTTTGCCGTCAGGCGAACTTAGTTGCAGGCCGCAACCGCACCAGCGGCGACGCCGGCGCAAACCGCATCCTTGGAAATCCAGCCGGCGTCGATGACGACGTTGAGATTGTCCTTGGTGATCGCGATCGGGGTCAGGAACACCGACTTGACGGTGTTGCCGCCAGGCGTGGTGAAGTCCTGCACATTGGCGATGTCGGTCATGGCCTTGCCGTCGGCAAGCTGCGAAGCGATCTCGGCGGCGTTCTTGCCGAGCTCACGTGCATCCTTCCACACCGAAACGGTCTGGGTGCCCAGCGCCACGCGATTCAGGGCGGCATGGTCGCCGTCCTGGCCCGAGACCGGAACGCTGCCTGCAAGACCCTGCGCCGTCAGAGCTGCGACAACGCCGCCGGCGGTGCCGTCATTGGCCGCCACAACCGCATCGACCTTGTTGTCGTTGGCGGTCAGGAACTGCTCCATGTTCTTCTGGGCGTTGGCCGGCAGCCAGCCATCGGTATAGGCCTCGCCGACATTCTTGATCTTGCCGCTGTCGATGGCTTCCTTGAGCACTTCCATCGAACCTGCGAACAGGAAGTCGGCGTTCGGATCGGCACCCGAGCCCTTGATGAAGACGTAGTTGCCTTCCGGCTTCACCTTGAACACTTCGCGGGCCTGCATGCGGCCGACTTCCTTGTTGTCGAAGGTGAGGTAGAAGACGTCCTTGTTCTCGATCAGGCGGTCATAGCCGACGACCGGAATGCTCTCGTCCAGCGCCTTCTGCACTGCCGGGCCGATGGCCGAAGCGTCCTGCGCCAGAATGATCAGCGCATTGGCGCCCTGGCTGATCAGGCTTTCGACGTCGGTAAGCTGCTTGGCCGCGGACGACTGCGCGTCGGCGGAGATGTACTTGTCGCCGGCAGCCTCGATTGCCGCCTTCATGGCAGCCTCGTCGGTCTTCCAACGCTCTTCCTGGAAGTTCGACCAGGAGACGCCGATGACCTTGTCCTTTGCCTCGGCGGTCGCGACAAGCGTCAGCGACATAGCGGCACCCGCCAGGATGGCGGCCGTAAATTTCCTCATGATTTCCTCCCTGCGCCACACAGGCGCGACTAATCTGACCCGATGCTGGTGCGGAAGCTCTTTTTTTCGAGCCTCGAAAAAAGTGTGCCGCAACACCGCATCTCTGTCAACTGGGATTCCGCAGCCGCAAATGATTTTTTTCGGAACTCGAATTAAATAATGACATCCCTTGGAGCTTCTGACACTATCACTGTGCTGTTATGCACGGCGCGCGGCCGGAGGGAGGACAACGCGACATGACGGTTGGAATCCGCCACGACGATTTGCGACGGCGCAACCGCGCCATGGTCATCTCGGCCGTGCGGCGCAATGGCCAGACCTCGCGCACCGAAATCGCCGCGGTCACCGGCCTCAGCCACTCCACCATATCGGCCATCTCGTCCGACCTGATTGCCGAAGGCATTCTGGCCGAGGCCCGCCACGAACAGCTTGCCCTCAAGCGTGGCCGGCCGCAAGTGGCGCTGACGCTTGAGCCGAAGGCTGCCGTGGTGATGACGGTCGTTCTGTCGCTCAATTTCCTCGCCGCCACCTTGCTTGACTATGCCGGCGAAATCGTCGCCGAAGAACAGCATCGGCTCGACACCCGCGCCATGCCGCGCGAACAGCTCATCAGCGAATGCGTGGCAATCGTCCGGCGCAAGCTCGACGATCCAAGGCGCGACGGCCGTCGCGTCCTGCGCATCGTTTTGGCCATACAGGGCATCACCGATGCGCCCGCCCGCGCCATGCTCTGGTCGCCGATCACGCCGCACACCGACATCGCCTTTGCCGACATACTGGAACGCGAGTTCTCCGTGCCCGTCACGGTCGAGAATGACTGCAACATGATGGCGGTGGCGCTGCGCTGGCGCGACCCGGAACGCTACCGCAACGACTTCATCGCCATCCTGTTGTCGCACGGCATCGGCATGGGGCTGGTGCTGAAGGGCGAACTCTTTACCGGCACGCATTCGTCCGGCGGCGAGTTCGGCCACATGATCCACCGTCCGGACGGCGCGCTTTGCCGTTGCGGGCGGCGCGGCTGCATCGAAGCCTATGCCGGCAACTACGCCATCTGGCGCAATGCGCGGCGCATGGACGAGAACGCCGAACCGGTGGACGACATCGGCGAGGCCGACATGCGCGCCTTGGCGGACGCGGCTAGGGATCATGACGGGCCGGAACGGGAAGCCTATCGCAAGGCCGGCGAGGCACTCGGCTTCGGCCTCGGCAGCCTGTTTGCGCTGATTGATCCGGCCCCGGTCGCAATGGTCGGGGCAAGTGCTGCGGCCTTCGACCTCATCGAACCGGCGCTGCGCGAAGCCATCGCCCGCACGGCGGGCGGCCACCACTCGACCTCGATATCCTTCGACACCGAACCGGACGAGCTTGCGCTGCTACGCGGCGGCTGCGCCATGCGCGCGCTGACCTTCGTCGATAACGAGATTTTCGCCGCCGGCAACCCGGCCCAGATGGAACTCGCCGCCGGGCACGAAATGGCGTGAGCGCTCGGCCGACTTTCCTTTAACTGCCCTACTCTTCCTGTATCGCGTAGCCGGAGCCGCGAATGGTCCTGATGACGTCCGGCATGCGGCCGTTGTTGACCGCCTTGCGCAGCCGCCCGACATGCACGTCCACGGTGCGCTCGTCGATATAGATGGTCTCGCCCCAGACATTGTCGAGCAACTGCCCGCGCGAGAACACCCGCCCCGGATGACGCATCATGAATTCGAGCAGGCGGAACTCGGTCGGCCCAAGCTTGATCTCGCTTTTCTTGCGGTAGACTCGGTGCGACTCGCGGTCGAGCACGATGTCGCCGACCTTCAGAACGGAGGACAGCACTTCGGGCTTGGCCCGCCGCAACAGCGCCTTCACCCGCGCCATGAATTCGGGCGTCGAGAACGGCTTGACCAGATAGTCGTCGGCACCCGTGGAAAGCCCGCGCACGCGGTCGCTCTCCTCACCGCGCGCCGTCAGCATGATGATCGGCAAGCGCTCGGTCTCCGGGCGCATGCGCAGGCGGCGGCACAATTCGATACCGGAAACCGCAGGCACCATCCAGTCGAGCACCAGAAGGTCGGGCACATTCTCCTGAAGCCTGATCTCGGCTTCGTCGCCGCGCGGGATCACTTCGACCTGATAGCCTTCCGATTCCAGATTGTAGCGAAGCAGGACGCCCAGCGGCTCCTCGTCTTCGACCACCATGATGCGCGGTGCAATCATCTTGTTCGTCTTCCCGTCTTGCGCGTCAGGCGGCGGACATTGCCGTCTCGTCCTGCTTAGGACGATGCACCGGCAACTGCTCGCCGGTCAGCACATAGTAGGCGTTTTCCGCGATATTGGTCACATGATCGCCGATGCGCTCAAGGTTCTTGGCGCAAAACAACAGATGCGTGCAGGGCGTGATGTTGCGCGGGTCCTCCATCATGTAGGTGAGAAGTTCGCGAAACACCGACGTATACTTGACATCGATGCGTTCGTCCTCGTCGCGCAGCTTCACCAGCCCTGCGGCGTCGCGGGCCGCGTGGCGCTCGATGACGCCCTGCACCTGGTCAAGCACAAGTCCTGCCATGGTCTCGATGGAATGGGCGAGTTCGCGCGGCGCGGCCGATTGCCCGACCGCGCTGACGCGCTTGGCGATGTTCTTGGCCAGATCTCCGATCCTTTCCAGGTCGCCTGCCATACGGATGGCGCCGACCACCGCGCGCAGGTCCTGCGCCATCGGCTGGCGCTTGGCGATCAGCGTGATCGCGCGGTCGTCCAGTTCGCGCTGGCGCGTGTCCATCACCGCGTCCTCGGAGACAACGCGCTGGGCCAGCGCATTGTCGGAGGTGAGCAGCGCGCGCGTCGCCCCGCTCACCATCGAGCCGGCAAGATCGCCCATGTCGCGAACCAGTCTGCTGACCTCGTTGAGGTCTTCGTCAAATGACGCAACGGTGTGCTCACCCATGATGCTGTCCTCAAATCTCTTGGCGTTTCGCAGATAACGGCTCAGCCGAAGCGGCCGGTGATATAGTCCTGCGTGCGCTTGTCGTCGGGGTTGGTGAACATCTTCTCGGTCGCGCCCTCCTCGACCAGATAGCCGAGATGGAACATCGCCGTGCGCTGCGACACGCGCGCCGCCTGCTGCATGGAGTGGGTCACGATGACGATGGTGTAGTTCTGGCGCAGTTCGTCGATCAGTTCTTCCACCCTCGCGGTGGCGATCGGGTCGAGCGCCGAGCAAGGCTCGTCCATCAGGATCACTTCGGGCGACACCGCAATGGCGCGCGCGATGCACAGGCGCTGCTGCTGACCGCCGGAAAGCCCGGTGCCCGGCTCATGCAGGCGGTCCTTGACCTCGTTGAACAGGCCGGCGCGCTTCAGGCTCGTTTCGACGATGCCGTCGAGATCGGTCTTGTTGCGGGCAAGGCCGTGGATGCGCGGGCCATAGGCCACGTTTTCGTAGATCGATTTCGGGAACGGATTTGGCTTCTGGAACACCATGCCGACGCGGGCGCGCAATTCCACCACGTCGATCGCCTTGTCGTAGACATCCTCGCCGTCGAGCGTGATCTTGCCGACCACGCGGGCGCTGTCGATGGTGTCGTTCATGCGGTTGAGGCAACGCAGGAAGGTGGATTTGCCGCAACCAGACGGCCCGATAAGCGCCGTCACCTGGTTCTGCCGCACCAGAAGATCGACGTCGAACAGCGCCTGCTTGTCGCCGTAGAACACGCCGACCTTGTCGCCGCGCATCTTGATCGCTTCGTTGGATTGGCTGCTCATCTTGGCGTCCACCGCGCTTTCAAGGGTTTTTTCGGTCATGATATTCATTGTTCGCCCCTTTGCTACCAGCGCCGCTCGAAACGCCGGCGCAGCACGATTGCCGTGATGTTCATGGCCATCAGGAAAATGAGAAGGATGATGATTGCGCCCGACATGCGCTCGACGAAGGCGCGTTCGGCTTCGTTCGCCCACATGTAGATCTGCACCGGCAGCGCCGTCGCCGGGTCGAATGGCGTCGCCGGATAGTCGGCCACGAAGGCCACCATGCCGATCAGGAGCAGCGGTGCGGTTTCACCTAGCGCGCGCGCCAGCCCGATGATGGTGCCGGTCAGGATGCCGGGTGCGGCCAGCGGCAGGATGTGGTGGAACACCATCTGCATGCGCGAAGCGCCGAGGCCGAGAGCCGCGGCACGGATCGAAGGCGGTACGGCGGCAAGCGCCGCGCGCGTCGCAATGATGATTGTCGGCAGCGTCATCAGCGTCAGCACCAGGCCGCCGACGATGGAAGCCGAGCGCGGCATGCCGAGGAAGTTCACGAACACCGCAAGGCCGAGCAGGCCGAACACGATCGACGGCACGGCCGCCAGGTTGTTGATGTTGACCTCGATCAGGTCGGTGAAGCGGTTCTTCTTGGCGAATTCTTCGAGGTAGATCGACGCGGCAACGCCAATCGGCAGCGCCAGCAGAAGCACGATCGCCATCATGTAGAACGAGCCGATGATGGCAACGCCCATGCCGGACGTTTCCGGCCTGCTGGAAGCCCCGAAGGCAAACAGGCCGGTGTTGAAATGTTCGGCCATGACGCCTTCGGCCTTGAGTTGGTTCATCCACGCGACCTGCTGGTCCGAGACCTTGCGCCGCGCCTGGTCGACGCTGAGGTCGATCTGGCCCTTGAAGGCGGAGTCCAGGTTGGCCGAGGCAAGCACCTCAACGTCGCGCGTGGTGCCGATCACCGAAGGATCGGCGGCCACGATGTCGCGCAACTGCACCCGCGCGCCGTCGGAAAGGAAGCCCTTAAGCTTGCGCACCGCAGCCTTGTCGTCCGGATTGATGCCAAGCTTGGCAACCAGCGCATTCTCGGCAAGCTTCGGATAGTTCGCCTTGATCAGCACGTTCGGATCGGTGGCGCGCTCGCCCTGCGGATCGATGACCTTTTCGTCGAAGCTGATCGGCAAGGTCACTGTCGTCTGCCAGAACGCGGTGTGGCCCTTCTGCACAATCGAAGCCAGCATGATCGCGAGGAAGATCAGGCCAACCGAAATCGCCAGAACGCCGTAGATGCGGAACCGGCGCTCGGCGCGGTAGCGCGCTTTCAGCCCGATGTCGCGCCGCGCGGGCGCTGTCGCCACCGGCATCGTATCGAAGGAAACGTCGGTCATTCGTATTGCTCCCGGTATTTCCGCACGATGGCGAGCGCCACGATGTTCATGATCAGCGTCAGCCCGAACAGCGTGATGCCGAGCGCAAAGGCGACCAGCGTCTGCGGCGAGTTGAACTCGAGGTCGCCGGTCAACTGGTTGACGATCTTGACGGTAATCGTGGTCATCGCCTCGAATGGATTGAGCGTCAGGTTGGCGGCGACGCCCGCGGCCAGAACCACGATCATGGTTTCGCCGATGGCGCGCGAGGCGGTCAAAAGCACCGCGCCGACAATGCCCGGCAAAGCGGCCGGCAGTACCACGCGCTTGATGGTTTCGGAGCGCGTCGCGCCAAGCCCGAGCGAACCGTCACGCAGCGCGCGCGGCACGGCGGTGATGATGTCGTCGGATAGCGACGACACGACCGGGATCAGCATGATGCCCATGACGAGGCCGGCAACGAAAATGCTCTGGCCCTGGATGAACGGCGCGCCGCCGGTCAGCGCCGCGCTGAGGTCGCGCAGCCACGGCCCGAGCGTCACCAGCGCGAAGATGCCGTAGACGATGGTCGGGATGCCGGCGAGCAGTTCAAGCGCCGGCTTCACCACCGAGCGGACCTTTGAGGATGCGTATTCGGCCATGTAGACGGCCGACATCAGCCCGACCGGCACAGCCACCAGAAGCGCCACCAGGGCGATGTAGAGCGTGCCGGCAAGCAGCGGGATGAGGCCGAACTGGCCTTCGCTGCCGCCAGAGCCGGCAGCGGCAAAACGCGGATCCCACACGGTGCCGAAGAAGAAGTTCATCGGCGACACCGAACCGAAGAACTGGATGGTCTGGAACAGCATCGACAAGACGATGCCGATGGTGGTCAGGATGGCGATGGTCGAGGCGCCAAGCAGCCCCCACAGCATCAGCTTTTCGACATTGTTGCGGGCACGGCCTCGCGGCTTGACGCCGCCGACCGCGTAAAGCGCGCCTGCTGCGGCAATCACGATTGCAAGCACCCCGCCGATCAGGCCGAGCCGATCCTGCGAGGCATTCGCCTCTTTCGCAATCGGGATCATGTAGTCCTTGGTATCGGTCGCCAGCGCGACGCCCTTTTGGGCAAGCAAGGGCTGCAATTCGGCAAAGCTTGCGGGCAACGCTGCCTGCGTATCGGCATCGAGGCGGCGAAGCCCCCTTGCCAGGCTGTTCACCAGCCCTGCCGAGATCTGTTTGTTGACCGGCGAGCCGTCCTCGGCCTGTGCAGGCAGTGCCGCATGGACCTGTCGGCCAAGATAGGCGGACGAACCGACGTCCCACGCCAGAAGCATGAGCACGGCAGGCAGGACAGCCAGCAGGAACGCCCACCAGCCGTGGTAGTGCGCACGGGAATGCGGCTTCACCCTACCGTCGTTCTGCGCCACCGCGCGCTGCCTGCCGACGACAAACGCGGCAAGCCCGATGGCAAGAACTATGGCAAACACGATGAATGATGACATGGGTCCGTTCCGGGATCGGATGACCGTCGTCTCACAAGAGACGGCGAATGCCGGAGCGCAGCTGACCGCGCCCCGGCATCAGTATTGATTACATCGTCTTTCCGGCGTCGAAGGCTTCGCGCTGGGCAGCGCGCTCGGCGTCCGGCGCGGCAACCAGGCCGTACTCGGCAAGCGGGCTCTCGGGGCCGACCATCTGGTCGTCGAGGAAGAAGTCGACATATTCCTTGAGGCCCGGAACGACGCCCAGATGCGCCTTCTTCACGTAGAAGAACAGCGGACGCGAAACCGGATACTCGCCCTTGGCGATGGTCTCGACCGAAGGCGTGACGCCGCCAACGGTAGCGACCTTCAGCTTGTCGGCGTTGTTTTCGTAGAAGGCGAGGCCGAACACGCCGACGCCGGTCTTGTTGCTGTCGATGCGTGCCAGCGTCTCGGTGTAGTCGCCGTCGATATCGACCGCCTTGCCGTCCTTGCGCACTGCCTTGCAGGCAGCTTCCGCGCCCTTCTCGTCAAGGCCCGAAGCCGTGCCGGCCTCGACGCCGCCGAGCTTCTTGCAGCCGGCGATGAGGAGCTTTTCCTCGAACACTTCACGCGTGCCGTGCTTCTCGCCCGGAATGTAGGCGGCGATATCCCAGTCGGGCAGGTTCGGGTTGACCTGGTTCCACTTGGTGTTCGGATTGTCGACCAGCTTGCCGTCGACGGCGATCTTCGCGGCCAGAGCCTTGTAGACGTCTTCCGGCGTCAGCGCCCAATCCGGACCGTTGATGTCGGTGGCGAAGACAATGCCGTCATAGCCGATCTTCACTTCCTGGATTTCCTTGACGCCGGCGTCGATGCAGGACTGCACTTCGTCCTTCTTGATCGGGCGCGAGGAGTTGGCGATGTCGATGGTGTTTTCACCGACGCCCTTGCAGAATTCCTTGATGCCGGCGCCGCTTCCGCCCGATTCAACCACCGGGGTCTTGAAGTTGGTGAAGGTCTCGCCGAACTGCTCGGCAACGATCTTGGCGTAAGGCAGCACGGTGGACGAACCGGCGACCTGGATCTGGTCGCGCGCCGAGGCGAAGCCAGCCGTCCCGGCCAGCACGAGCGCCGCAGCGGACGCCGTCAAAAGGTATCGTTTCATATGGCCTGCTCCTGTTCGGATGATAAGGTCTCTTGGCGCTTTCCTTCTGCGCCCGGTGAGGCCATACCGCCCGTTTATAACAGTCGCATGACAGTTTCGTGTCGGTCCGGTAAACGTTGCGCCGGCTTGCGAACATCGATAGCCGTTTCGCAATCCGCCCATGCAGGCGGTTTGATTTCTGGAATCAGCCACTTGGCCTGAAGCCGTGCCCCGTCCACGCGCCGCACCGGCAAAGCTTCAAAAAATATGAATTGTCACAGACAACTGAAGGCACCCTCACCAGTCAGGCGGTGCGATCCATGTCGGCAGCGATCCCGATCCAGCGATCGACCTTGGCCATCAGCGCCTTCGGGCTGATCGGCTTGGGCAGATAGTCGTCCATGCCCGCCTCGAGGCACCGCTCGCGGTCGCCCTTCAATGCGTGCGCTGTCACCCCCACGATCGGCACATGCGTCCCGCGCGCCGCTTCCAGTTCGCGGATCTTGCCGGTCGCTTCGTGTCCGTTCATCTCCGGCATCGAGACATCCATCAGGATCATGCGCGGATTGAGCCGGTCATAGGCATCGACCACCAGACGACCATTGGCCACGATCTCGAAACTGTAGCCCGTCTCCGACAGGATCTGGGTGAACACCAGCTGGTTCACCTCGTTGTCTTCCGCAACCAGTATGTCCAGATTGCCGTGAATGCCTTGCATCATGCGCGGGCGCGTCGGCGGAGCAAGCAAAGATGCGCGCTCGACCGGTGGCTGCACCTTGGCAACGGGCGGCAGTTCGTCGCCGGTCGCATGCAGGGCAACATAATCGCCGCTCCTGGCCGCCCTGTGGCGCTGGATCGTCGCAACCAGCGTCTCCAAAAGCGAGGAAGCCCGTGTCGGCTTGGTCAGGTGGGCATCGATGCCGATGTCGCGATAGTTCGTATCGGCAAGAGACTGGTCGACCGAAGTCAGGAGAACGATCGGCGTATCGGCAAGTTCCGGCGTCGTGCGGATGATCCGCGCCACCTCTGCCCCGTTCATGCCGGGCATCTGGTAGTCGAGAATGATGCAATCTACCGAAAGCCCATGCGCAACGGCAGCGGAAAGCACCTGGAGGCCCTCCTGCCCGCTCGCAGCCGCGCAGGAATCGAATGCCCACGAAACCATCTGCTCGGTCAGGATCGACCTGTTCACCGCATTGTCGTCGATGACGAGAATACGTGCGCCAGTCACGTCGATGGGCAGGCCGCGGCGCGCAACCGTGCGCTTCACTCTCGGCAGTGTCACCGCAAACCAGAACGTGGAGCCCTTGCCCTCCTCGCTCTCGACGCCGATCTGGCCTTCCATCAATCCGACAAGCCGCGACGAAATGGCAAGGCCAAGGCCGGTGCCCTCGTGCCGGCGCGTCGAAGACGCATCGACTTGGCTGAACTTTTCGAAAATGAGCGCAAGCTTGTCTTGCGGAATGCCGATGCCGGTATCGGTCACCGAGACATGCAGCGTCGTGCCGTTTGCGGCATCCTCACCGGAGACGTCGACCAGCACATGCCCCTTGTCGGTGAACTTCACGGCGTTGCCCAGTAGGTTGAGGACGATCTGGCGGATACGCCCGACGTCACCGACGAAATGCCCATCCAGACCGGGCTCGACGCGCACGATCAGTTCGATGTCCTTTTCCTTGGCGCGGGTCGAAACCAGCGCCGCGGCATCCTCGATCGCTTCCGACAGGTTGAAAGGCGCGGGGTCGAGCACAAGCTGGCCGGCATCGATCTTCGAGAAATCGAGGATATCGTTGATGATGGTCAGGAGCGCGTTGCCCGACTTCACGATGATGTCGGTGAATGTCCGCTGCTTCGGGTCGAGGTCGGACTTGGCCAGAAGTTCGGCCATGCCGAGCACGCCGTTCATCGGCGTGCGGATTTCATGGCTCATATTGGCAAGGAATTCGGATTTTGCCCGGTCGGCGAGAACAGCGCGATGGCGCGCGTCCTGCAGTTCGGCCTCACGTTCCTTCAGGTCCGTGATGTCGGTGCTCGTTCCAAGCAGATGCACCGCCCCGTCTATGGTCGTCAGCCGGTTCTTGCGGGTCATCAACTGCCGCACCGTGCCGTTGCGGTGCCTGATCGGCTCCTCGATTTCCTTGACCTGGCCGGTGCGAATGACCTCGGTGTCGTCAACCGTATAGACGCGCGAATACTCCGCGCCGAATATGTCGGTATCGGTGCGTCCGGTCGCCTCTTCCTTGGAAATCCCGGTCAGCGCGCACCAGGCCTTGTTGACGAACTCGAGCGTCAGGTCCTGGTTCTTGGTGAAAGCCGCGATCGGCAACTCATCCATCATGTGCCGGAACAGGTCGATCTGGCGCATGCTGATGCCCAGCGCCCGTTCGCGTTCTTTGAGTTCGGTGACGTCGTAATACGAGATCAGCCGCTTGCCGCCGGAAAGCGCGGTAACCGAATAGATCATCGTGCATCCGTCGGCCCGCTTGAACTCGCGCGGCGCAACATCGCCGGCGCAGATTTCCTCCAGCCGGGAGGCCACGTAGTCTTCCCAATCCGCATCGGCGACATCGTAGATGCCGTTGTGGCGATTGATGTCGATCAGCGAGCGGAACGGATTGCCCGCGCGAACCTGCTGCGGCGTCACTTTCCAGATGTCGTAGAATGCCTTGTTGATCAGTTCGACGTTCAAACGCCCATCGACGATGACGATGGCAAGTTCGAGCGAATCGATGGTCCGCTCAAGATCGTAGAGCAATTCCCGGCTGCGTTCCCCGGCGTTCGTCACCTCGATCTTGTGGCTTTCCAGTTCCGTGACGTCGGTGCAGACGGAAATGATGCCGCCGTTGTCGGTGCGCATTTCGCGGTGGATGATCACCCGCCCATCGGCGAAGCGTATGGTCACCGACGCGCCGCAGCCGACGCGGTGCCGCTCGAGAATGGCGTCGCGCCAGGCTTGCGGGTCGAGCCCTTCCGTATCCCACAAGCCGCGCGACAGCCCGACCTCGATCATCTCCGGCAAGGTGACGCCAGGCTTGATGACATCGGCAATGCCGGCATACATCGAAAGCGTCGCCGCATTGTGCAGCACCAGCGCGCCGTGCTCGTCATAGAGGCACAGCGCATCGCTCATCACGTTGAGTGCGGCCAGGATCTGCCGGATATCCTTGCGCCCCACCTGCGGTGCGACGGCAAGATCGGCAACCGCTTCCACCGTTGCCGTCACATTGCGGCCGGCACCCCGGTAGCCGATGAAGCGCCCCGTCACGTCGAAACAGGGAAACCCGCTCGTCGAAATCCAGCGGCACTTCGGCGAGCCGCCTTTCAACTCATAGACGAAGTCGCGAAATGAGAGGTGCGCCTGCAAGTCCTGCAGGTGGGCGACGGCCTTTTGCCCGCCCTGTTGCACCTGTTCCATGAAATCGAAGCGGAAATGGCCGATCACATCGGCGGGATCGATGCCGGTCACATCGCGGTAGTTTTCCGAAAGCCAGGAAAAGCGAAGATCGGCGTCGGTTTCCCAAAACCAGTCCCCGGCGAGGTCAGCCATTTCATGCAGGGCTTGCGCGGAATGCGCGGCAGAAGCCTTGGCCGCAACCTCGCCTGCAAGAAGCTCTCTTTCAGCGCCCCCGGCGCCGGCCTCCCCCGCGGTCTCCATCGCAATCCAGTCCAAAAGCAAATCGGTTTCGGACAAGCCCCCTCGTCCGCACCCGGAATTTGGATGATAACACTTAATGATCCGCTAACCTTAACGCCGGCGAACCTATATGGCCGCCGATTGCGCCAAAAACGTCGCCGTCGGCTTACTGAAATCCCCCGATTGCCAGCCTGCCACCCGGCGCGCTATCAGTGCGGCAAATGACTGTCACGGCGCGAATTCTGATCTGCCTTTCATCCGGCCTGCTGCTCGCAGGCGGCGGTTGCTCGCGCACGTCGGACGGCACCGTCATCATCCCAAAGCAGATCGACGCCCGCCGCATGTGGGACAAGGGTCCGTCCGCCACCCAGACGCCGCCTGTAGCAAGCGGCGCCAATGTCTTTCCGGTGGTGGCCAAGCCGCGCCAGTTTCCAAAAAGCAGGGCGCCGACGAGCGCTCCGGCAAACGAAACGACAGTTGCCTGCGGAACGGCGCAACAGTCCGGCCAGCGCGTCCGCGTCGTCTGCCAGTAGGGCATCCGCGTTCCAGTCCGGCATCGCGTCCCAAGCTGGCATCCGAGTCAAAGCGTGGCCGCGCCTTTTTTCGGCTCTTCCGCGCCGAGCTTGTCCAGGGCAAATCTCACCAGCCGCAAATCCTCTTGCCAGCCGTCGTCGTCGGCCATGGCGCTCTCTGATGCCGCACATTGCAGCGCGCGGGCCTCGGACTCGATGTTGCGCAGCTTCTCGATCTTCTGCTCCGCTGTCAGGGCATCGTCATCGACAATATCCTGAACCTTCATTTCCCTGAACGTGACCATTGCTCGCTCCCATTTCGAAGTCGAGCAAAACGCTTCTGTCGGACTGCGGTTCCGGAGCAGCGAAGGAATCAAGCGTGAACTAATATATGTTAGTTGCACATGCCCTTTGTTTGGCTACCAAAAGTTGTTGTTGGAAAGTGCGTGATTCGGGTGCCTCGCCTTGCAGGCCTTGCCTTGAAACCGAAAGGGATGATCCATGCATGCACTTTCCCGCGCGCTCGCGGCTTCCATAGTCACGCTTGTGGCAGCGCCTGGCTTGGCCGTGGCGCAAGACAACGGCCCATATGCCAGTGTCTTCGGCGGCATCAACATCCTGCACGACAACGATTTCCAGATCGGCTCATCCGACCCCTCGCTCACCGGCTTTTCAGTCCTGCCGGCAAAGATGTTTTTCGACGCCGGCGGCGCGGTCGGCGCTGCAGTCGGCTATGATTGGGGCTCGTTCGCGGCTGAAGCTGAATTGTCAGGCCGGCGCGGCCAATTCGATCGCGAAGAGATATTCGTCGGCACAATTCCGCTGGAGGGGCACTACGACGCCATCTCCCTGATGGCCAATGGCTACTACCGCTTCCACAACGACACACGCTTCATTCCCTATGTCGGGCTCGGGGCCGGCGTTGCCTTCCTCTCGGCCAAGGTGACGCCGTCAGGCGCGCCCTCCCTCGACATCAGTGACACCCGCGCAGCCGTCCAGGCCATCGCCGGCATCGCCATTCCCTTGGGCGAGCGGGCCGAGCTTGGCGTTGAATATCGCTATTTCACGACGGACCGCCCCTCTTATGCGATCGATCTCGGCGGCGTGCCGGGCACGGCCAATATCGGCTACAATTCCAGCAACGTTCTTGTCCGGCTCAACTGGAAATTCAATTGAACGAAACACGTTTGGGGCCTTGGCCCTAGATGATCCGGCAGACCCATAGAAGTTTCAGCAGGCGCGGCAGGCTGGGCAGCGTGTTGATGGCAAAATAGGTTTGCTTTCTCGTTCCGCCATAACTGTCCTTGTGCTTGGCAAGGCTCTGGAACGGATAGATCAGGCGATTGGTCAGCGCGTTCGTATAGACGAACCGGAAGCTGCGGCGCACCAGCCAGTTCTTGTTGAAATCCTTGTCATGGATTGCATGGAAGGGCGACAGCCCCAGATGCAGGGTCCGCAGACCCTCCGCCTTGAATTTTTCGATCGCCGCATGAAGCATGTAATATCCGGCAAGCGGCTCGGTCCCAGGCAGTCTGCGTCGCGTGGCCGACAGGTAGCCGGTGACGACGCCGTTTTCATAGACCGGGTCGAAGAATGCGAGCGCGACCGGCTTTCCGGACGGATCGAAGATGAAGAACTTGCGCACATCCTCTTCATCGGCGAGCACGACGGGCCGCACCAGGAAAGCAAGTTCGTGGCGCTTCGTCGTGCGCGTGCGCCTCCACCCGTCCGAGACCGCCCGCAGTTCCTTCGGATCGAGCGCCGCGGCCGTGCTTTCGCTCACCGTATAACCGCCTGCCTCGAAGCGCTTGACGGCGGTGCGGAAGTTGCGCTTCGAAGGCCCGCGAAAATCGTAGCTCGCCAGATCGAGCGAGGTTTCCGGCCCCATATCATTGACGGAGAAACCAAGCTCGGAAAGTATCTCGGCGGTGGCCTTCGATGCCTGGGCGAAACAGACATCCTTCTTTTCCGCCACGAACTCTTCGATCAGCGTGCGGCAGCGGGCCGGGTCCGCCAGCGGATTGGCCAGCACGAAGGCCGTGCGTCCCACCATCCTGTAAACCAGGAAACCGTCGCCATCCCCGAAATAGGACAGTCCCGGCTGGAAAGCCGTCGAATAGGCAAGGGCGAAATTGCCGTGCTGGTGAAGAAGGGCGCGCCGCGTCGCCTCGGATAAGTCAGTCATGCCGCAAGCTAGCGAAACCGTATAGGTGGGTCCAATCCCGGTTTGTGCCGTAAACAGGTATTGATGTTCGATCAGCCTTCTGGCGGCGTGCCGGCCAGATATTCTCTTCCCACAACGTTTCAACATCCCCCAAAAATAACTGGTGGGAAAATAATTCCACTTTTCGGCAAAAATCGACCGCGGCGGTCTTATGTCTGACACGCCAACACTATATGTATGGCCTGGGAGGTTATTGGGAGGTCGCTAAGGATAGACCCAATGCCGCACAACATCGACAGCTTCTATGCACAGATCGAAGAAGCCGCGAACCTCGCTCCCGTAATGCCAGCTAGTGAGCTCGTCTCACTGACCCGCAAGGCGATTTTGCGCCTCGACTACAAGGACGTCTCGGTCCGGGGATCGCGCGTTAGCCGCGCCCTCCAGGTCATCAAGGCGGAACTCGGCAAACGCGGGCACCAGGTCGGACCTGCGGCAATCTACGGCTGAGGCGTGGCGCTCGCCGCCTGACTACATTCGCAGTCTGGACGGCCGGCCTGTACTTGGCTGTGACCTACTTGGCTGTGACCTGTGCCTTTTCTGCTACAGCCCAAAGTGTGAAACTCCGTTACCAAAAGCACACATTTTCTGTTACCAGACGAACACAAATTTGATTGAGGGGGTTTTCATGCGGATTGCCATTGCGCTTGCAGTTATTCTTGGGGCAACGGGCGCGGCACTCGCAGCCGATCCCGCAGCGGAACTTCCCGTCGCTTCGACCTACAACTGGTCGGGAGCCTATGCCGGCCTTCATGCCGGTTACTCCTGGGGTGACGGCGACGGCGTCTACACGGCAGGCGGCGTCCGCATCGAAACGGCCAACCTGAATGCAGACGGTGTCATGCTTGGTGGCCAGGTCGGGTACAACTGGCAGTTTGGTTCCGTCGTCGCAGGTATCGAAGGCGACCTCGCCTTTTCCAACGCAGATGGCAACGACGATATTTTCGGTTTCCCCGGTGGCGTCGTGCCTATCGCAACCACCCAGTCTGAGATGGACTATCTCGGCAGCATCACCGGCCGTCTGGGCTATGCCGTCGACAACGCGCTGTTCTATGCCAAGGGCGGTGTCGGCTTCACGCGTCTCGGCATCACGGATATCGCGCTTGGCGGCTTCAACAACGCAACCGGCAAGGAGTCGGTAGCGGGTTGGACCTTGGGCGCTGGCGTCGAATACGCGCTCAACGACAAATGGACGGTCAAGGGCGAGTATCAGTTCTACCGGTTCTCTCCGAACCTGACATTGCTGAACCCCGGTGGTACCGAATTCAGAACTTATGACGACGATTTTGATGTCCACGCGCTCAAGATTGGCTTCAACTACAGGTTCTGATCTGCGTCGCAGACGAGATGCAAAGCCCCGCTCGCGCGGGGCTTTTTGTTGGCGGCATTTGGGAATCGGTTTCGGGATAGAGAAGCGCATGAAGCCAAGAAACTCAACCGTGCGCTGAGTTCGTAGAGTTCGCTGCAACCGCTCCTCATAGTCCTTATTGTGGAATTGAACCCGGCCGCCCAAAGCTAAAGAATTGCAGCCTTCAGCAACTCGGAGGCATTCATGCGCAAGGATCGGTTGCTTCAGATTTCATTCCTCGCAACGATGGCGCTTCTCGCCGCCGACAGCGCCTTTGCTCAGTACAACACCCCATGCACCGGTGACGGCAGACGACTATGCGGCACGCGTAACGCAGCTGTTGCCGAGCCCTGTCTCAGGCAGCACATGGACGAACTGTCGCCGGCCTGCAAAGCCTATCTGGCAAAGAAAAAGTCGTAGCCGCAACCGTTTTGCAAGGCCCGTTTTGCGGCTTTTCGAACCCTTTCCCGCGTCTGCACCGACAGGTCCCTTACCTTTCGGTAACCGAATCGCAGCAGCTTTCGTCCCGCGAAATGTATCGTGTTCGCAGCAACCGGTGGGCCTCCTATTGCACAAGCCCCCCGACGCCCGCCGGTTGCACTCGCGAACATCCGGTGCGTATCTCCCCAAAGGGCGAACCTGTATAGAGGGGCTTAGGCCGCCTTGGCCGCGGGCGACGTCCGATTGATCGACGTAACGGCCAGGTTCGTCAGCTTGTTGTTGGTCGCCTTTTCCTGGTCGAGAATTTCGCTGAGCAGCTTGTGGGCTTCATCATGCCCGAGATCCTTCGCCCATTCGCGAAGCGACCCGTAGCGCGAAATCTCGTAGTGCTCCACCGCCTGGCAGGCTGCCAGCAGACCCGCATTGAGCGCCGTTCCGGACGCCTCCTCCATAAGACCGTCGGCTTCCTTGATCAGCCCCTCGATGGCATCGCATTTTTCACCGGACGCCTTCTTGCCGATCGATTTGAACACTTGCTCCAGTTTCTTGATCTGGTCCTTGGTCTCGGCGAGATGATCTTCGGCCGCCTGCTTCAGCTTGGTGTCGGTCGCCGCCTTTGCCACCTTGGGCAACGCCTTGGTCATGGCGTTCTCGGCGTAATACACGTCCTTGAGGGTGTGCTCGAAGATTTCAGCCAGGGTTTTCATGAAATATCTCCTCGTGCCGGAATTGGCTGGAGAAGAAATGGACAGCCCTTTCATTGGTTCCGATGGAAGACATCACTTCCGTATTTGGAAGTGGATGCGCTCGGATAACCATCTGGACCAATGCCGGTCGACGAAGCGGTGCGGCAGCGGGTCGCCCGCCTGCCGTATCAGACAGGCATGTGGCTCAGTCATCCGCCAATTTCTTGCAGCCACCCTGTAACCCGAGAACACTGCCGCAGACGACACGGCAGGCTTCATCGACCGGGCGTCGCGCGGCCAGCGCGCCCCAGAGCGCACAACGCGATGCAGGTGTTGCAACGGTTTCACGAAACCCAGTGATCGCGGCCGCCAAGTGCGATGTGGATCGATTTGACTTCCATGTACTCCTCGACGCCGTACATGCCGGTGTCGCGGCCAATGCCTGACTGCTTGAAGCCACCGATCGGCATTTCGGGACCACCGGTAATCGTCGTGTTGATCCATGTGCGCCCGGCCTGGATGCGCCGGATGGTGCCAAGCGCCTTGTCCAGGTTGGAACTCCAGACGCTGGCGGCGAGGCCGTAGGCGTTGTCGTTGGCAAGCTCGATAGCCTGTTCCTGTGTCTCGAACGTAATCATCGCCAGCACCGGCCCGAAAATCTCCTCACGCGCCACCACCATGTCGTTGGTGACATCGGCAAGCAGCGTCGGATGGATGAAGCGACCGGCCTTACTGGCCACCGACTCGCCGCCGCAGGCAAGACGCGCGCCTTCCTCGCCCCCTTTGCGGATATAGCCGAGGATCTTGTCGTTGTGGGCGGCAGACACAATGGCGCCAAGTTGCGTACGAGGGTCGAGCGGATCGCCGATGCGCACCCGCGAGAATTTCTCGACCAGCAGCTTTTCGAACTCAGCGGCAACCGACTTCTCGACGATAAGCCTGCTGCCGCTGACGCAGCACTGGCCGGCGTTGTGGCAGATGCCGAACACGACGCCGTCGGCGGCGTCGTCCAGATTGGCGTCGGCGAAGACGACCTGCGGGCTCTTGCCGCCGAGTTCAAGCCCGACCTTCTTGAAGTTGCTAGCCGAAGCCAGCAACGCATGCCGGCCAACAGCGGTCGAGCCGGTGAAAGACACCTGGTCGATGCCCATGTGCTCGGTTATCGCCTGGCCGATCTCCTGCCCGGTGCCCGTGACGACGTTGAAGACGCCATCGGGAAGCCCCGCCTCGGTCAGGATTTCGGCCATGATCAGCGTGGTCGATGAGGTCATTTCCGATGGCTTGGCGACGATGGTGCAGCCTGCCGCCAGCATGAAGGGGATGCGCTCGGCCAGGATGAAGAAGGGGAAGTTCCAAGGCGTGATCAGGCCTACGACACCGACGGGCTCGCGGGTGACGATGCCGAACAGCTTGTCGCCGAGATTGTTGAAGCTGTCGCCGTGCAGGCATCGAGCCGCGCCGGCGCCGTATTCGTAGATGCCGGCCGCACCTTCGACCTCGGCGCGCGACTGCGAGATCGGTTTGCCGGTCTCAAGCGTCTCCCAATAGGCGAGCTCCTCGGCGCGGGCACGAATGCCAGCCGCCGCCTTGAGCAGCACGGTTGCCCGGTCCGCGCCGGAGATGCCGGACCAGACGCGGCTGTTGAAGGTCTTGCGCGCCACCGCAACCGCCTCGTCGAGGTCCTTGCGCGTGCACAGCGTGATGCGTGTTACCGGCACGTCGTGGCCGGGGCTGAGCCGCTCCATGGTCTGGCGGCTGCCGGTCGCGATCCAGCGGCCGCCGACATGAAAGCCGAATTCACGCGGCTCGGCCGGCAATGAAAGAGTGGGGCTTTTCGCGTCCATCGTATGTGCTCCTGGGCTTTGGGGCCGCTCAATCGGAACGGCTGGTTGTTGCAATTATAGGCCGGCCTTGACGAGGTCTGCGCCCTTTTCGGCCAGCGCCATGGTCGGGCCGTTGGTGTTGCCGCTGGGGAGTTTCGGCATGACCGAAGCATCGATAACGCGAAGCCGTTCGATGCCGCGCACCTTCAAGTTGGGATCGACGACAGCGGCTTCGTCCACGCCCATCTTGCAGGTGCCGACCGGGTGGTAATCGCAGCAGGCGTACTGGCGCGCATAGGCCATGATCTCCTCATCCGACTGGGCTCCGGGTCCCGGTAGCCGCTCCGTGTCGATGAGGTGGGAAATGGCGCTTTGCGACAGCACCTCGCGGATGATCCGAACCGACTTAACCGCCATGGCGCGGTCCTTCGCCTCGCCTAGGTAGTTCGGGTCGATCAGCGGCTCGTCGGCGGGAACGCCCGAGCGCAGGCGCACGGTTCCTCGGGCTTCAGGCCGAAGGAAGGTCGAATTGACGGTGAAGCCATGGCCGGGGATCGTGGTCTGGCCGCCGCGCACCACCGTGCCCGGCGCGACGTGGATCTGCAGGTCCGGTCGGGTCGCGCCATCGCTCTTGAAGAAGCCGCCGCCCTCGACAATGACCGAGGCGGCCGGCCCATTGCGATAGAGCAGCCACTGGAGGCCATGCGGGATCGAGCGCGGAAACTTGTCGTGGCCGTCGTAGCTGATGCGCTCCCTGGTCCCGACATGCACGTTGGTGCACAGATGATCCTGAAGGTTCCTGCCGACGCCCGCAAGATCATGTACCGGTTTGATGCCAAGCGCCTTCAACTCGTCGGCAGGCCCAATGCCGGACAGCATCAGCAGGCGCGGCGAGTTGATCGCGCCGCTCGCCACCAGCACCTCGCGCTCTGCTCGTTCAACGCGAAGCGTGCGACCCTCTGCAAGCTCCACGCCAACGGCACGCCCATCTTCGACAACAATGCGCACCACGCGTGCGCCTGTCGTCACCGTCAGGTTGCGGCGCGACTTCACCGGATGCAGGTAGGAGACGGCGGCTGAGCGGCGGCGGCCATGGCGGCAGGTCACCTGATAAAGTCCGGCGCCATAAGGTGTCTCGCCGTTGAAGTCGGCATTATAGGGCAGGCCATATTGCTGCACGGCGCGCACAAAGGCGCGACTGATCGGGTGCGGCGAAATCTGATCCGACACCCACAGCGGCCCGCCCTCGCCATGATAGCGGTCGGCCAGCCGGTCATTGTCCTCGGACTTGCGGAAATAAGGCAGGATGTCCTCGTAGCCCCAACCGGTGTTGCCGAGTTCGGCCCAGTGGTCGTAGTCCTCTTTCTGGCAGCGAATGTAGATCATGGCGTTGATCGAACTCGAGCCGCCAAGCGTCTTGCCCTGCGGATACCAGATCTCGCGATTGTCGAGGTTCTTCTGCGGCACGGTGTGGAAACGCCAGTTGACGCCTGGACCGAACAGCTTGCCGAGCCCGCCGGGGATGTGGATCATCGGATTCCAGTCGCGGCTGCCTGCTTCAAGCAAAAGGACGCGCACCGACGGATCCTCGCTCAGACGGTTGGCCAGCACGCAACCTGCCGAACCGGCCCCGACGATGATGTAGTCCCAGGCGCTTGTCTGCCGGCTTGCCATGTCAGCGTCCCTTGAAGTCGGGTTTGCGTTTCTCTGCAAAGGCGCGCAGCCCCTCGACGCGATCCTCGGTATCGAAGGCTTCCACGGTCAGGCGGTGCTCGAACTCCAGCCCCTCTTTGAGCGGGAGGTCGGCGGCGGCACGCACCGCGCGCTTGGCAAAAGGCGTGACGGCGACCGACATGGTGGCGATTTCGCCCGCGATTTCGAGCGCCCGGTCTATCAGGGCTTCGGGGGAAACCACCTCGCTGATCAACCCCTTGCGCTCGGCAAGGGTCGCATCGACCATCATCCCCGTCAGCACCATCTGCATGGCGAAGGATTGCCCGACGAGGCGCGGCAGGCGCTGCGTGCCGCCGTCGCCCGGAAACGAGCCGATGCGGATTTCGGGCGTGGCGAACTTGGCCGTATCGCTGGCAATGATGATGTCGCACAGCAGCGCCAGTTCCAGCCCGCCGCCCATCGCATAGCCGTTGACGGCGGCAATGAGCGGCTTCCTGAACGCTTCGATGCCCTTCCAGACCGATAGCCGTTCCGGGTCGGCGTAGGAAGCGACGCCGCGCGCCAGCATATCGCTGATATCCGCGCCCGCCGCGAAGGCTCGCCCTGCGCCGGTCAGCACCACGCAGCCAACGGATTGATCAGCTTCCGCCTCGAGCAGCCGGTCGAGAAGCTGGCCGAGCAATTCCTTCGACAGGGCGTTGAGTTTTTCCGGGCGGTTGAGCGTCAGCACGACGACGCCTGGACGAGGGCGCTCGGCGATGACCAGTTGCGACACCGGTGCGGGAGCCTTGGCAACCGTCATGCGGCCTGTCCTTTGCTTGTCTCGATCCGGTTGCCGCGCAGAAAATCAGAGGCCCGCTCGCCGATCATGATCGACGGCGCATTTGTATTGCCCGAGACAAGGCGCGGCATGATCGAGGAGTCGGCCACCATCAGGCCGTCGATACCATGAACCCTCAGTTGCGGATCGACAACCGCCATCTCGTCCAGCCCCATCTTGCAGGTGCCGACCGGATGATAGCCTGAGCGCGCTTCGCGCCTCACGTAAGCCTCGTAGCCGGCGCGCGTCGATATTTCTGGGCCGGGCATGAACCGGTTGGCGATGTACTTTGCCATTGTCGGTTGGGCCATGATCTCCTCGCCGATTTCCAGCGATTCCACAGTGCGGTCGAGATCATAGCGTTCGGCGAGAAAATTCGGATCGATGCTCGGTGCGACGCTGGGATCAGCGCTTTTCAAGGTCACCGACCCGCGTGAGCGCGGGTGCAGGAAATAGGCGTTCAGCGTGCAGCCATTGCCGGAGGAATGACCATCGGTCACCGCCTCGATACCTGTGCCGGCAAGGAAATGGAATTGCAGGTCTGGCTGGGCAAGCCGCTTGCTTGTAGCCCAGAATGCACCGCCTTCGACCACCGTTGCGCTGACCGGTCCGTTGCGGAAGGCGGCGTATTGAATGCCTGCCCAAAGCTGGCGGTGTGGCTTACGATAGGCGTCGTAGCTGGTAATGCCTTTCAAGTTATACATCAGGAAGACATCGAGATGGTCGTGCAGGTTCTGGCCGACACCGGGCAGATCGACCTTCACGTCGATGCCATGGCTGGCCAGGTGCGCCGCCGGCCCGATGCCGGAGAGCATGAGAAGCTTGGGCGAATTGATCGCGCCGGCTGTCACGATGACCTGGGCGTCGGCGTTCGCTTCGATCAGGCGGCCGTTTTCGCCATATTCGACGCCGACAGCGCGGCCGTTCCTCAAGACAATGCGGCGGACAAGCACGCCGGTGCGCACCGTCAGGTTCTTGCGGCTTCGTGCCTTGCCGAGATAGCCGACGGCGGCGCTGCAACGGCGGCCGTTACGGTTCGTCACCTGATAGAGGCCGCAGCCGCTTTGGGCGGCGCCGTTGAAATCGGCATTGTAGGGCATGCCGTATTCCTGGCAGGCCTGCACGAACACCTTGGAGAGAGGGTGCGTGTGGCGCTGGTCGGAAACGCCGAGCGGCCCGTCGGTTCCGTGATATGCGCCGGCCAGCCGCTCGTTGGCCTCCGAGCGTTTGAAATAGGGCAGCACCTCACGGTAGGACCAGCCGGGGCATCCCACGTCGACCCAGCCGTCATAGTCCTCGGCGCTGCCACGGATATAGACCTGCGCGTTGATGGAGCTGCCGCCGCCCAGCACGCGCGCCTGTGCATAGGCCGGCGTGATTCCTTCCTGGCGCTGTTGTGCGGCAAGCTCGAAGCCCCAGGTCAGCGGCCCCTTGGTGGTCTTGTAGTAGCAGACAGGCAAATGGATGTAGGGGCTGCGGTCGGCGGGGCCGGCTTCGAGCAGAAGCACGCGGCGCTCGGGGTCTTCGCTCAGCCGGCTGGCCAGCGCGCAACCGGCCGAGCCACCGCCGACAATGACATAGTCATAGGTGTTCGCTGCGGCTGGCGTCATGACACCCATTTCAGGATATGTTCGCCGACACAGACCAGGTCGCCGTCCTGGTTGGTGATGGTGATGCCCGAGCGTGTCCGCCGCCGTTCGGCATCCACTTCCTTGACGGCGTAGCGGAGCCTCAGCCGGTCGCCGATATAGACGGGCTTGATATAGCGTATGCCGTCATAGCCCAGCGAAACCGGCGTCTCGGTCGCCCGCACGTTCGGCACCCGCTCGACGATCTCGGTCGAGCAGGCCGACATATACGCGACCAACATCGCGCCGTGAGCGATGCGCCCCTTGTAGGTCGAACCGGCCATCTCGCCTTCATCGACATGGTTGGGCGAGTGGTCGCCACTGAGATCGGCAAAGGTATTGACGGCCTGCTCGGTGACCTCGCGATCGAGGCTGACTTCGTCGCCGACCTTGAGATAGAAATCAGCCATTCGATCCTCCCGATCAGGCTGCGTATCTGTAGACCGAGGCTGGCGTCAGGCCCGCTTGCGCGGCAAGCCGCCCGATCTTCTCGATCTCGGCTGCGGTAGGCTTCACCAGTGGCGGTCGCACATGGGCAGACTTCATCTTGCCGAGGATGACCAGCAGTTCCTTCATGCGGTTGTGCATGTCGACCAGTGGATGGTCGTAGAAGGCACGCACCGTCGGGTAGATGCGGTCGTTGATCGCCTTGGCCGCGTTGAGGTCGCCGGCCTGCACTGCACGGAAGAGCGCAACCTGCAGGTCGGCAATGACGCTGCCGGCGCCCGACAAAAGGCCATCGCAGCCGAGCGCCAGCGAGCCGAGCAGCCAGGAACTGTGCGTGGTGAGCGTCTTGACCGGGCGGTCCAGCGCCTTCAGTTCGCGGATCTGGCGTTCGTGCAGATTGCCGTCGCCGCACATGTCCTTGATCGCCTTGATCGTCGGGAAGCGTTGGCAGAGTTCAAGCAATGTCGGCAGCGGATAGGCGAGATTGGAGCCGAGCGGGAACTGGAACAGGATGATCGGCAGGCTTGAGGCGTCGGTGATGCGGCGCAGGTGCTCATAGATCATCTCGGGCCGCAGATGGCCGCCAAGCACCAGTACGTCCGGCGGAAACACCAGAAGTGCGTTGGCGCCTTCGCGTTCGGCGTCCGCAGCCATGCGGGCGGCTTCGAGGCTTGAATTGGTAAAGATGCCGACGACGGTCGGCACGCGTTCCTGCAGCACATCCTTGGTGGTGACGATCGCCTGGTGCTGTTCATCCAGCGTCAGCGCATGCACCTCGGCGGCGTGGCCGTTGATAGTGATTGCGGCAATCCCCTCGACCGAGGCCACGTCGGCAAGATGATCGCGGTAGGCGCGCTCGTCCACGGCAAGATCGGCGTCGAACGGCATCAATACTGCCGGGATCACGCCTTTCGGATCAAAATGCTTGGCCTGGGCCACGAGAGTTCTCCTTATAAAATGATCGAATGAAAACCGCGCGGCCAATGGGGCCGCGCGGCATGGTCGAGGTTGCTCAGAAGCCGGTGCCGAGCATTTCCTTGATGTTGGTCGCGTCGATCTGCTTGCCGGGAAGGATGACTTCGGCGTCGACCTTCTCACCCTTTGCGAGCTTGTAGGCGATCTCGATGCCTTCAGGCGCGACATAGGGGTAGGTGAAGGTGGCGGCGAGCTTGCCGGCGGCAATCGCTTCGAAAGCGTTGTTCTGGCCATCGACGCCGACAACCTTCACTTCGCCGAGGCGGTTGGCGGCCTCGAGCGCCTGGATGGCGCCCAGCGCCATCTCGTCATTGTGTGCATAGACGGCCTGGATTTCGCCGGGGCCAAAGCGCTGCAACTGGTCTTCCATGAACTTCACCGCATTCTCGCGCAGATAATCGCAGTTCTGGGAAGCGACGACTTCCAGCCCGGACCCTTCGATGCCCTTCATGAAGCCGTCATGACGGTCCACGGTCGCCGAAGCGCCGCCGGTGCCCTGCAGCTCGATAACCTTGCCCTTGTTGTCGAGCGCCTTGACCAGGAACTTGCCTGCAGATTCGCCGATCGGCAGGTTGAGCGCGCCGACATGTACCGTTACCGGGACATTGACCTTGCGGTCCATGGTGACCACCTTGATGCCCGCGTCGAGGGCCTGCTGCACGACAGGCGTCAGGGCATCCGATGTCAGCGGGCTGATCATCAGCACCTTGACGCCGCGCGCGATCAGGCTCTCGACATCGGCAACCTGCTTGGCCGAGTCATTCTGGCCGTCGGTCACGACCAGCTCGACGTCCTTGTAGTGCTCTTCGGCGTACTTCTTGTTGCCTTCGACCATGGCCACGCGCCAAGGATGGTTGAGCGTGCCCTGGCTGAAGCCGATCAGGATCTTGTCGGCGGCGAACGACGCGCCCGACATGGCCACCATCGCAGCGGCTCCGGCAAGAGCGATACCGGCCTTCTTCAGGTTTTGTTTTAATGACATGGATAGTCCTCCCTTGGGTGTTGGCTCTGTTTCCAGCGTCTTCCGCACTGTCCTGCGGCGGTCTTCGCGAAGGCGAAGTTGGTGGGTCAAGGTGATCATTTGCGCTTGCGCTGCATCTCGTAGAGCACGGCTCCCACGATGATGGCTCCCTTGACGATCTGTTGCGTGAACGGCGAAATGCCGACCAGATTCATGATGTTGGCGAGCACGGCGAGGATTGCCGCGCCAATGATGGTGCCGAAGATGCCGCCCTCGCCACCGAACAGGCTGGTACCGCCGATGACGGTGATTGCGATGGCTTCAAGCTCGATGCCGGTGCCCGCAGTAGGCTCGCCGACGGTGAGACGGGACACGAAAATCAGCGCCGTCAGCGCGGCGAGAAAGCCGCTGATGACATAAACGTAGAAGTTGATGAGATTGACGCTGATGCCGGATAGATGGGCGGCTTCCTCGTTGGAACCGACGGCGTAGATCTGGCGTCCGAACGGGGTGTAGCGCAGCACGAAGATGGCGATGGCCGCCACGACGGCGAAGATCCAGACCGGCACCGGAATGCCCAGCATGGCGCCACGACCGAGCCAGGCGAAATTGGCCGCTGCGTCTTTCAGCCCGATGGGTTGGCCGTTGGCAAGCGTCAGCGCAAGGCCGCGCGCCATCACCATCATGCCAAGCGTCATGATGAAAGGCGGCACGCGCCCGATGGCAACGCCGATGCCGTTGATCGCGCCAAGGCCGGTGCCGATCAGCAGCGCAATGACGACTGCGAGCCAGGGCGACCAGCCGCCGCTGAGCAGGAGAGCCGTCGAAACCGCGCAGACGCCGAGGATCGACCCGACCGACAGGTCGATGCCCTTGGTCAGGATGACGAAGGTCATGCCGACGCTGACGATGCCGTAG
The DNA here is from genome assembly GCF_057809835.1 of Mesorhizobium sp. FG116. Classification (NCBI taxonomy): domain Bacteria; kingdom Pseudomonadati; phylum Pseudomonadota; class Alphaproteobacteria; order Hyphomicrobiales; family Phyllobacteriaceae; genus Mesorhizobium; species Mesorhizobium sp. FG116. The sequence continues at coordinate 21,786 of NZ_JBMDKS010000009.1, read as the reverse complement.
AGTGCTACCTGACGGAAAACGTTCATCAGGTTGGCTGGGTTGAGGAAGGCCGGCGACAATAGCGCGGCGACCACGCAAAGGCCGAGGAATACCCACAGGAGCCCGGAGGCCTTGAAGATCGACGCCGAGAGTTTCTGCATGTTCGACCGCGATTCCATTGTGCTGATGTCGCTCATTGTCAGACCTCTGGAGAACAGGCGGCCGCCCGGTTGGCGGCGATGATTGTGTCTATGGCGAAGGCTGCGCCGGCATGGGCGTTCGACCAGGTGACCCAGTCTGCGGCGCGTTTCACGGCTTCCGAGCCGTTGCCCATGGCAATGCCGAAACCCGCCCAGCGGATCAGGTCGAGGTCGTTTTCCGAATCGCCGATTGCCGCGACGTTTTCCCGGTCGACGCCGAGGCGCTTGGTAAGAGCCGCGACCGCACCCTGCTTGGAAACGCCGCTAGACGTGATCTCGACCAGATGCCTGTCGGAGCGCACGAAATTGAAATCGCCGGCAAAATTGTCGGCCAGCTTCTCAAGTGCATCACCAGTGCCTGCGGTCTCGAGACAAAGCACCTTGAATATTGGCTGAGCCAGTTCATCGAGCGATGACGCCAGGACCGGATTGGTTTGAGTGGCATGTGCCTCTCGCTCGACAAGGTGGCCGTGCGACAGCGCGTGCCAATCCGTCTCCGTGAACCAGCAGGGATTGAGGCCGACAGCCTCGGCCTGCGAGATCAGTGCCTTGGTCCTGGCGAAGTTCATCGGCGCGCCGTGTTCCATCATCGCTTCGCCGGGCAGGATCGTGCCGGTCCAGGCGCCGTTGAGGCACACGCTCGGGCCTTTGAGGCCGAGCGAGGCGGCAATGCCGCGCAGCGCGTTTGGCGCACGCGCCGTCGCCGCGACCACCTGGACATCCGCCTCCACCGCCCGCGCAACGGCCTCGATCACTGCCGGCAGCAACCGATAGTCGTCGGTCAGCGTCGTGCGGTCGACGTCAAGGGCAATGAAGGAAATGGGCTGGCGCATCACTCCTCCTCAGTGAACCGTGGCGTGGTTCATGATTTCTTCCTCGGTCGCATCGGCCTTGGCGAGTTCGGCCGTGATGCGGCCCTCGCACATGACGAGGATGCGGTCGCACATGCCGATGACCTCCGGCAGGTCGGACGAGACCATGAGGATGGCGAGACCGCTGCGCTCGGTGAGATCGACCAGCAATTCATAGATTTCGCGCTTTGCTCCGACATCGACACCGCGCGTTGGTTCATCGACCAGAAGCACGTCGCACTTGGCGTTGAGTTGCTTGGCGATGACGCATTTCTGCTGGTTGCCGCCGGACAGGTTGCCGACGCGTGCATCGACGTTAGGCGTCTTGACCCGCAGCTTGGCGGCAAAATCCTGGGCCGTCTTGCGCTCATGGGAGAGGTTCAGCCAGAAGCCGCTCAGCACGTCGCGCAGGCGCGAGATGGTTATGTTGAAGCTCACCGACTGCGAGAGGAACAGGCCGTCCGTCTTGCGGTCTTCCGGTGCAAAGCCGATGCCGAGCGCAATCGCCTTGCGCGGGGTGTCGATAGTCAGCGCCTTGCCGCGCAATTCGATGCGGCCGCTGTCGATTGCGTCGGCGCCGATGATGGCGCGCAGCAGTTCGGAGCGCCCGGCTCCGGCGAGGCCGCAGATGCCGACGATCTCGCCGCCGCGCAGGTTCAGCGAAATATCCTTCAACACCTTGCCGCGATTGATGCCGCTGATCTTCAGCACGTCACTGCCGAACTTGGGGTTGCGTGGGGGGAAGTAGTCGCCGATCGAGCGTCCGACCATTGAGCGGATTAGGTCGTCGGTCGTCATCTCGCGCGTTGGGGTGGAATTCACCACCTTGCCGTCCCTAAGCACGGTGACCGTCTGGCTGATGTCGAACACCTCTTTCAGCCGGTGCGAAATGTAGATGAAGGACACGCCTTCCTTCTGCAGGCTGCGGATGGTGGAAAAAAGCTTCTGCAATTCGTTGTCGCCGAGAACTGCCGAAGGTTCGTCAAGCACGATCAGCCGGGCATTGCGCGAAAGCGCACGCGCGATCTCGACCATCTGCCTCTGGGCTACGCTGAGGCGATCGATGCGCGCCAGCGGGTCGACCGAAAAGCCGAGGCGATCCATGTAGCGCTTGGCCTCTGCCGCCGCCTTCTTCCAGTCGACGAGCCCCAGGCGGGTTCGGGGCAAGCGGTGCAGGAAGATGTTTTCCGCAACCGTCAGATGCGGCGCCTGTGCGAATTCCTGGTAGATGACCGCGATGCCAAGGCCGATCATTTGCGAAGGGGTGGGAAAGGCGACCGCCTTGCCGTCGAAGGTGATCACGCCCTGGTCGGCCTGATAGGCGCCGGACAGGATTTTCATCAGCGTGGACTTGCCGGCGCCGTTCTCGCCCACCAGCGCATGCACTTCGCCGCGCCGCACCGAGAAACTGACGCCATCCAGCGCCCGCACGCCCGGGAATGACTTGGCGATGCCGGCCATCTGCAGGATCATCGTCGGATCGAAGGTGTGGGACCCCTTCGAGATTGCTTCCAGAAGCATGAATTCCGATCCTCTTTCATTAAGTTGAGAAATCGTTTTCTCAACCAGTGCGCGAAATGCCCTTCAAGCGGTCAAAGCTGATGGATCTGCATCCCTCCGCCAATGTTGTAGATATCGCCGGTGCTGAACGGCATCGCGCCCGTCGCAAGCGTGGCTATGCCGCGGGCGATGTCTTCCGGCTCACCCCAACGGCGCATGGGGCAGATGTCGCCCGCCGCCACCAGCGGCGAATAGCGCTCGTAAACATCTGCCGTCATGCTGGTGCGGATCAGGCCGGGACGAATTTCGTGGACCCGAATACCTTCGGCGGCGAGCCGCAATGCAAACTGCTGCGAAGCCATCGAAAGTCCGGCCTTTGACACGCAGTAGGGCCCCTTTTCCGGCGAAACGAGGCCTGCATTGGCGGAGGTAATGGTGATGATGGAGCGTTCGGCAACCGGCGCAGTCTGCGCCACCATTCGGCGCGCCACGGCCTGTGTCAGGAAGAAGGTTCCGCGCAAATTGATGTTGATCAGGTGGTCGAACATCTCTTCCGACACATCGAGCAGATCGCCGCGCACCGGAACCTGGATGCCGGCATTGTTGACGAGGCAACTGATCGCACCGAGTTCCCCTTCAACCTGATCGAGCAGGGCCGAGTAGGAGCCGGTATCGGAGATATCGCACTGGCGAAAAAACGTCTTGCGCCCCGCCCGCTTGACCATTTCGACGGTTTCGCGGCCATTGTCGTCATCGACAATGTCGACGACGGCCACGTCGAAGCCATTGGCGGCCAGTTCGCGACAGATCGCCCGGCCAATGCCGCGGCGCCCGCCCGTAACAAGGGCGACGCCACGTTCGCCCAGACCTGCGTCTGAAGGCAGCGCCTTTTCGCTTGCGCGCGGAGGAGGCTCTCTCAAGGTCATGACGGCTCCGTCACTTTGGTCTGTTCGGCGCGCGAGGCAGTTACGGCACCCGCTTCGATGAGGCCTTCGGTTTCGGCGCTCGAGTAGCCGAGTTCGCCCATGATTTCGCGGGTATGCTCGCCGATCTCGAGTGCAAGAACCCGAACATCCGGCACCTGGCCGTCATAACGGTTGGGGTGGTTGACGAGATGGATGGTGCGGCCCCTCACGTCGATGCGCCGGAACACGTTCATATGAGCAAGCTGCGGGTCTGATAGAAGATCGTCGTAGTAGGCGATTGGCGCCCACCATATGCCGCGTTCGTCGAGCCGATGGGCGAGTTCGTCGGTTGTGAAGACCGCGGTTGCCCTGTCGAGCATGCGGGCATAGTCGTCGCGGTTCTTGTAACGGTCGACCGTCGCGGCAGCGCGCAGTTCGTCGCTGTCCACGGCTTCGGCCAGCACGCTTGCTTCGCAGAGCGAGATGACGACGTGGCCATCGCGCGTTGGATAGACACCGTAGGGAGCGGCGTGGAACCACGTCGCCAGATTGTGTTCGCGCTTCAAAACCTCGCGCGTCATCCCGCCGGCGAAATAGTTGACCAGCGCCTCGCCCTGCAGGTCTATCGCTGAGTTGATGAGGCTGGATTCGACGCGCGTTCCACGCCCTTCGCGCAACCGGCGTATCAAAGCGCCGAGGATGCCCATGGCCATCAGCGCACCGCCATGCTGGTCCACCACGGCAACGCCGACTGGCGTCGGCCCGTTTTCCGGCGTCCCGGTTGCACTGATCAGGCCCGAGCGCGCCTGGCATAGAATGTCCTGGCCGGGTTTTTGCGCCATCGGCCCGCTCGAGCCGTAGCCGCTGGCTGAAGCAAAGATCAGATCCGGGTTGATCTCACGCAGCGCCGCTTCATCGAAACCCAACCGCGAAAACACGCCGGGGCGGAAATTCTCAGACACGACATCGGCCGAAGCTATCAGCCGCCGGGCAACGGCCTTGCCTTCGGGGCTTTTGAGATCGATCGCGATGGAACGCTTGTTTCGGTTGGCGCAAAGATAAAAGCCGCTGACCCCTTCCACATAGACGTCCGCACCCGACCAATGGCGTTCGTAGGCGCCGGTGAGCGGCTCGACCTTGATGACATCCGCGCCCATGTCGGCCAGATACTGATCTGCGGCCGGACCCTGCAGAAAATGGCAAAAACTGACAACCTTGATGCCATTGAGCAGCATCCGCAATTCTCCTCCCGAGCAACTTGTTGAGAAAACGTTTTCACATCAAAACTTGCAAGTCAAGCGAGTTTTCGCTTCGATTGGCTATGTGCTTGTGCTAGATCAGGAAAAAATGATAAAACGTTTTCACAAACGGGAGAGCATTGCTTGGTAGATCGGGCACAGGGAGCGGACGGCGGTGGCGCCAAGCTGGTCGACGTCGCCCGTCTTGCCAATTGTTCGCTGGCAACTGCCTCGCGCGTGCTCAACGGAAATCCGCGTGTAGGCCAGGACGAACGCGAGCGGGTCATGCGCGCGGCGGCGGAGCTTGGCTATGTGCCGAACGGTTCAGCGCGGGCGCTGCGCTCCACACGCTCGCGGTTGGTGGGGGCGATCATCCCGACGTTGGATCATGCCATCTACGCCACCATGGTCGAGGGTCTGCAGGCGAGGTTGGCGGAGAACGGTGTCTCCGTCATCATCAGTACGTCGCACTATGACCTCGACCTGGAACTCGAGCAGGCACGCTTGCTTGTCGAGCGCGGTGCTGAATCGATCGTGCTGGTTGGTTCGACGCACAGTGCACAGACAATGGCCTTGCTCAACCAGAAGCGCGTCGACCACGTGTTTACCTATACCTCGGCTGCTGTCGAATCCGGCGCGGCCATTGGCTTCGACAATGAAAAGGCTGGAGCGGCGGCGGCCCGTTTCCTGCTGGATCTGGGCCACACCCGGCTCGGCATGATCGCAGGCATCACCACGAACAACGACCGCGCGAAGGGGCGCCTCGACGGTTTTCTGGCCGAAGTTGCAGCGCGGGGGCACGATCCCGAGGCCGTGCCGGTAGTCGAAGGTGCATATAAGGTCGAGAGCGGCAGGCAGGCGATGCGGTCGCTGATGGACATGCAGCACCGACCGACCGCCGTGTTTTGCGGCAGCGACATCCTTGCCACCGGGGCCATCAAATATTGCCACCAACAAGGCATCGTGGTGCCGAAGGACATGTCCATCGTCGGCTTCGATAATCTGGAGATTGCCGAACTCACCGCACCGGAACTGACCACGCTGGAGGTGCCGGCCCGCGAGATGGGCAGCCTTGCCGCAAACTATATCCTCGCTCCCGCCACCCAGAAGCGGCATCTGCGCCAGACGGAACTTCCGATCCGCATCATCGTGCGCGGCAGCACTGGAGCGGCACCCCGGGTTTAAGAGCAGGCGCAGGCTTTTTGGAAGCGCTTTAGAGACTGGACTGGGCCGACATCACCCTTGCCACGACACGCTCGCCAACAAGGGTCGTCCACGGCGGCGACCGCTCAAACCAAGCTTTGCTCTGTCGCACAGTCGAAATAGCGCAGTTGGCCGGGCTCTACAGTGAGATAGACCGGAGTGCCCGGCTTCAGCTCACGCTCCGCCTCGACGCGCGAAACCATGATGCGCGCCCCTTCGGCAATGACCTCGACCAGTTGCTCGGCACCAAGTTGCTCGGTCAGTTCGACCCGACCGTGCAGAGCGTTGTCAGTCTTGGAATCGTGCAAGCGGATATGCTCCGGCCGCAGGCCGACAATGACGTCGCGCCCATCGTGTCCGACCAGCCCGCGTGCGCTCTCATTTGGGACATGGATTGCCCCGCCCGGTGCGTGGATATGGTAGCCTGACCCGTTGCGTTTCACCTTGCCGTCGAGAAAATTCATCGCCGGAGAGCCGATGAAGCTCGCCACGAAGCGCGTGCTCGGGCGCGAATAGATTTCCCATGGCGTGCCGACCTGCTCGATGCGGCTGTTGTTCATCACAACGACACGATCGCCCAGCGTCATCGCCTCTACCTGGTCGTGCGTGACGTAAACGGCGGTGGTCTCGACGCGACGATGCAGGCGCTTCAGTTCAAGGCGCATGTGCGCGCGCAGCTTCGCGTCCAAATTAGACAGCGGTTCATCGAACAGGAAAACCTTGGCGTTGCGAACGATACAACGGCCGAGCGCAACCCGCTGCTGCTGGCCGCCGGACAATTCGCGCGGCTTTCGCTTGAGCAGGTCACGCAGGCCGAGGATGTCGACCGCGCGGTCGATCTCCGTCTTGATCGTGTCTTCGGGCACCTTGCGATTGCGCAGGCCGAAGGCCAGATTGTCGTAGACTGTCATGTGCTGGTAGAGCGCGTAGTTCTGGAACACCATCGCAATGTCGCGGTCGCGCGGCGGCAGGTCATTGACCGTCTGGTCGCCGATGGCGATGGTGCCGTCGGAAATGTCCTCGAGACCTGCGATCATGCGCAGCGTCGTGGATTTGCCGCAGCCGGACGGACCGACAAGCACGAGAAATTCCTTGTCGCGGATGGTCAGGTTGACGTTTTCGACGGCGTTGTAGCTACCGTAGCGCTTGCAGACGTCGCGCAAAACGACTTCAGCCATATCAAAACTCCGAATTGGGGCGCGTTCAGATGCGCAAGCCCTGGATCACGTATTTCTGGGCGAACAGCGTAATGATGACAGCCGGAATCATGGCCATCACCGCCATCGCGCTCATCAGGTTCCACTCGGTGCCGAGTTCGGTCACGAACTGCGCCATCGTCACGGTCAGCAACGGCGTACGGTTGCCGGTGAGGATGAGGGCGAACAGGAATTCATTCCATGTCCACAGCCAGGACAGGATGCCGAGCGCGGCGATTGCAGGACCTGCGGCAGGCAACGCCACTCGGCGGAAAGCGCCCCAGCGCGTGCAGCCGTCGATCATCGCGGCATATTCCATCGACGGATCGATTCCGTCGAAAAAGCCTTTCATGATCCACGAGAAGAAGCACACATGCACTGCGACGTGTGCCGCCAGGATGCCGAAGAAGGTGTCGTAGAGTCCAAGCGACTCGTTGACCACGTAGAGGGGTAGCACCCAGGAAATGTAGGGTACCGTTCGGAACACATAGATCGATGTGAACCAGGTTTTCGGCAGCCAGCCCTTGAAGCGTGACAGCATGTAGCCACTGGTCACGGTGACGCCGAGGGACAGGACCGTAGCTGCCGTCGCGACCAGGAACGAGTTGAAAAACGCTTCTATGACCACGCCGCGCTGGAAGACCTCGACATAGTTGGCCAGCGTGAACTCGGTGCCGCGATAGATGTAGTAGACACCCCAGCCCGGACGCAGCGATGTCACCACCAGGATGATGATCGGCGCCAGGAACAGGAGAAGTACTGCTGAGACAGCGAGCGTCATGAAAGCTGCGCGCGCACCGGGGCGCAGCATGTCGAACAGGCCGGTGCGTCGCGGCAAGGTGCTGCCAGAGGAAGCGAGGCTCATCGGGACACATCCATGAAACGGTTGATGAGTGCGTAGAGCGCCAGCCCTGCCACCATGATGATCAGCGTGCCTATGACGGCAGCCGCCGAGCCGCGGGCAAAATTCAGGTTCTGGAACGCTTCCATGAACACGTAGATGCTGAACACTTCGGTGGAGCGCGCCGGACCGCCGCCGGTCAGCAACCAGACCTGGTCGAAGGTGCGGAAGCAATCGATCGCCCGGATGACGACGCAGACGCCGATGACCGGTCGCAGCATCGGCACGGTGATATGCGTGAAGATGCGCCAGCGCCCCGCGGCGTCGAGTGCGGCCGCCTCGAACGGTTCCTTGGGAAGGCTCTTCAACCCTGCAAGCAACAACAGGGCAAACCACGGCGTCCAGATCCAGACATCGGTGAAGACGATGACGCCAAACGCATACCAGCGGTCGGCAAGCCAGGCCGGCTGGCCGAGCCCCAGCCAGCCGAGGAATGCGTTGACCACGCCGAACTGGTCGTTGAAGGTCCAGCGCATCATCGTCGAGGCAATGACGGGACCAATCATAAGCGGCAGCAGCACCACGGTCTGGACCAGACGCTGGGCGGCAAAACCGCGATGCAGAAGTAGCGCGACCGCCATGCCCAGTGCCAGCGACAGGCCGACCGAAGCGACGATGAGCAGGAACGTGTTGGGCAGTACCGTGAAGAGGAAATTGGTGTCGCTGAGCACATAACGATAGTGCTCGAGCCCGACCCAGGTCTTGTCCGGGTCGTAAAGAGACCAGCGGCGGAAACTTGCATCCGTGCCGATGAAGATCGGCACGACCTGGAACAGCAACAATACAAGCACGGACGGCAGGATCAGGCCGATCTGGAAAGAGAGCCGTTCGCCGATCAATCGGCTCCGGCGTCGCGCCGCGGGGATTGCTCCCCGCGACGCGCTTTGTTGATCTGCGGCAACCGTCGGCATCACGCTACTTCGCGATCTGCTGTACGGCTGCGTCGTGCAAGGTCTTCATGCCCCGCTCCAACACGGCAGGTATGTCTTCCCGCTTTCCACTCAAGGCTTCGGTCGAGATATCGGCATAGGCCTTTTGCACTGCCGGCCAGTTGGGGAAGTAGTAGGCCGACAGGACCTGGTCCTTCACGTCGAAGACCACGGCCTTGAGCTTGGCGAACACCGGGTCCTGCGCGGCCAGTTCAGGCCACAGGTCGGTGTTTGGCGGCGGTCCGCCCGTGCTCTTCCACTGCGCGATCTGGCCCTCGTGGTCGAGCAGCATTGCTCCGAGCGCCTTTTTGGCGAGGTCCTTCTGCTTGGCATCGATGGCCTTCGGGATACCCCAGGCCCAGATGGTGTCCCAGGCGACATTGTTGTCGAGGCGCGGTCCCATTGGCCACAGCGCCATGCCGACCTTGCCGGCGATCTTCGACTTCTCAGGGTCGTTGAACTGCCCCCAGAAAGTGGAGTCGGCAAAGGTGAAGGCAGATTCGCCGGCCATGAAGATGGCGTTTGCCTCGTTGCGGCCATAGGAAATCATGGCCTCGGGGCTGATCTTGTCCTTGTGCAGATTGTCCCACCAGAACTCGATGGTCTCGCGGTGGCAGTCTTCCGTCAGCGTCGGCACCCAGCCGCTCTTGTCGAGAACGGCGTTGTCGCGCTCGAACTTCGGATTGAAGATGTCGCAACCGTTCGTCCACAGCGACCACCAGATCGAGAACCAGGTGTTCTGGTGCGTCATGCCGCCGACATAACCCCACTTGGTCTTGCCCTCTTCCTGCAGCTTGTGACCAACCGCCACCATGTCTGCCCAGGTCTTCGGCACGTCCTTTTCGTCGACCAGATCGGTGCGGTAGAAGAAGGTCCCGACCGTATGCGCCAGCGGCACCGCTGTCGGCTGGCCTTCGTCATTGGGGAAGGCGCGCATCGGACCCTTGCGGATCTTGTCCATGCCGGCGACATCCGAAGTCTGCTCGACCCACTGCTTCCACAACTGACCCCAGTCGTCGTTGTGCCAGAAGATATCGCAGTCGGCGCCGCCGCTGCTGAGCATCTGGCTCATTTTCGGCAGGTAGACCGAATAGGACATCGGGTTCTTTTCCAACTCGACGCCGCTTGCCTTGGCCCACTTTTCCATCATGGCGACATTCGCCTCGATGACGGGATGGCTCATGTAACAGACCTTGAGCGTGTCCTCCGCCTGCGCCGGGGTAACCCCGATCGCGGCCATGCCGAGCAACAAGCTCCCGGCCAAAGGCAGCCCGCCTAACTTTCGTGTCATAAATTTCCTCCCAAGAAGTCCGATCCACGCCACCAGCACAGCCATCAATCCGTGCGAGCCACATGTCTCAGTTGCGTGTCGCTCCCAATTTGTATGAAACCGCTTTCATTTTCTTCTGAAAAGCAACGGCGCGCCTGATTGTGCGCCGATGATCGGCCTCTACTTCTTGGATAAGCCGGAAAACCTAGCCTTTTGCCAAACCGCGAGTCAAGCGGCAGATATGGATTTTGGCTCGGATACGACGAAGGTCTGGTATGAAAAGGGGTAAAATCTGCATGATTTCTGTGCTATTTTCACACAGAATTTTCTAACTAGTTGTTTTTCATATATATATTGTAATGCAAACGCTTTCATACATTTGGCAATGGTGTTTCTTTGATGCTACGCTGGGCGTTACTGGATTCGCCTGGTGCGGAAGGAGTCTCGATGACGCAGTCACAGCAAGGCGAACCGAAGCGCCACCGCTCCCGCCGAAGCGCCAAGCGCAAGATGCGGCTTGCCGACGTTGCCCGTCGCGCCGGAGTTTCTGAAGCAACCGCCTCGCGGGCCATCAACCGGCCCGAACTTGTGCGGCAAGAGGTTCGCGAACGCGTGGCCCGCGCCGTTCAGGAACTCAGCTACGTCGCCCATGGCGCGGCCCGAGCCCTTGCCTCGGACCGGACGCACTCCATCGGCCTGATCGTGCCGACATTGCGCACGGCGGTTTTTGCCGAATCGGCGGAGATTTTGCAGCAGGCGCTCAATCGCAGCGGCTACCACCTGATCATTGCCAGCTCCGAATACGACAAGGCGCGCGAATACCATGAAGTCAGGGCGCTTCTGCAGCATGGCATCGACGGCATGGTCCTGGTGGGCCAGGATCACGCACCCGAACTATGGCAGCTCCTCGAAAGATCAGGACTCCCGTTCGTTACGGCCTTCCAACATGCGGGCGAATCCTCCTACCCCTGCATCGGCGTCGACAATCGCCAGGAATTTTACGATGCGACCCGTTTCCTCATCAATCTCGGACACACCAATATCGGCGTGTTGACTGCGGAGACTGCCGGCAACGAGCGTCTTGCAGCGCGCGTTGCAGGCGCGCGGGACTGCATTGGCGACCACGGCCTACCCAAGCCGGATGTCGTCGAGGTGCCATCGACGCTGACAGATGCGCGCCAGGGCCTGCGTCGTCTCGTCGAGCGCAACGCGCATGTCACGGCGGTGGCCTGCACCAACGATCTGATGGCATTCGGCGCTCTGGCAGAGTGCCGGACCCTCGGCATCGACGTACCGGGGCAGCTGTCGGTAATCGGCTTCGACGATCTCGATATTGCCGAGCACACCCAGCCTTCGCTGACCACCGTTCGGCTTCCGCTTGCCGAGCAAAGCCGGCGCGTGGGCGAATACCTGTTGGCCCGTATAGAGGGGCGTGATGCCCCATCTTCCACGCGCCTGAAGGCGTCCTTCATCGTGCGTGAATCAACCGGGCGCCCGCCCGAACCTGCAAGAGCGAGGGCTCAGCGCGGCTCTGCGGACGCCGGACCTTTGCAAACGCCATCTTCGAAGAAGCGCGCCCGCTCGGCCGCCGAATAACCAAGTTCGGCAAGGATTTCTGCGGTCTGGGCGCCCAGCGGTTGCGGCGTCAGGCGCAATGCCGGCGCGGCCCCGTCATAGCGGACCGGATGAGCCACCAACGTGATCGGTTCGCCGGCGGCGCTTTGTGTATCGAAGAAGCAGCCGTTGTGGCGCACTTGCGGGTCCGCCAGCACCGATTCGTAGTCTCCGACCCGTGCATGCCAGATGCCGGCCCTGGCAAAGATTGCTTCCCATTCGATAGCGGGCCGCTGGACAAGCACGTCTTCCAGCAGAGAACAGATGCGGTTGCGCTCCGTCCACGCGTCCGCATCGTCGATGGTTGCCAGGTCCGCCGATCCGGTTGCCTCGGCCAGCGCCTTGAGGCTGGTGAGAGAAATCGCCAGATCCGCATCGGCAGTGCGGTAGATGCCGTAGGGTGCAGGAAAATACCAGCCGCCCAGCGAGCCTTCCGTTGCAATGCCCGCTTCCGGGCGCGGACCGTTCAGGTAAGTGACGAAGGATTCAAGCTGCAGGTCGATCGCCGCATTGAGCAGGCTGACATCGACCCGGCAGCCCTTTCCGGTGACGCCGCGTCGATAAAGAGCGGCCAGAACGCCGAGCGCCAGCAACGCCGCCCCATGATGGTCAACCGCCGAAACGCCCACCGGGCGCGCTGTTTGCCCAGCGCGCCCGGTGATCGCGGCCAGTCCGCTCATCGCCTGGATCAGGAGATCCTGGCCGGGGCGGTCGCGATAAGGGCCATCGGCTCCGAATCCGGAGGCGGATGCGTAGACGACCCTGGGATTGAGGGCTTGGACAGCTTCGTAGCCGAGACCGAGTTTATCCATGACGCCGGGCCGGTAGTTCTCCACCACGACATCTGCCTGGGCAACAAGCCGCCGCGCAATCTCCGCGCCCGCAGGCGATTTGAGATCGAGCGCAAGACTGCGCTTGTTCCTGCCGCCGGCCAGAAAAAGCGGCGTATCGGAGCCGATCCACTTGCCTGCCGCCGCCCAGTGCCGTTGCTGACCGCCGCCAAGCGGCTCGATCGCCACAACGTCCGCGCCCAGGTCAGCAAGGTGCTGGACGCCGACCGGCCCCATCAGGAAATGATTGAAACTGACAATGCGTACGCCGTCGAGAAGGGTCACTGTGTTTCCAATTTTTGCAAGCGTTTACATGTTGAACAAGTCGGTGGCTTTTGGAACTACCATACAACCATATGTTTTTATGTATATTATCCAAGCGTATCGTTGACTTGAGACTTTCAATGTGACAGATCGGTCCAGTTTATGAAAGCGTTTTCATTCTAATGACAACAGCCGAATTGATCGAGACGAGCGAGCCCAGGAGCGGCGTGCGACTGATCCGCCTCAACCGGCCCAGCCGGCTGAATGCATTGAGCGGCGATCTTCTGGTCGAGCTTGCGGCGGAACTGCGTGCCTGCTCTGCAAGCGACGAAATTCGAGCGGTCGTGCTGACTGGTGACGAGCGCGCCTTTTCTGCCGGTGCGGACGTGCATGAAATGGCCGCTGCCGGGATCGATGCGATCTACACTCCGCGCCGGCTCAATGCCTGGAAGGCTATCGATGCGTTCGACAAGCCGCTGATTGCGGCGGTTGAGGGCATTGCCTTCGGCGGCGGGCATGAGCTGGTCATGCTGTGCGATATTGTGGTTGCCGGAGCCAAGGCCCGTTTCGCCCAACCCGAGATCGACCTCGGCTCGTTGCCTGGCGATGGCGGCACGCAACGTCTGCCGCGCAGCCTCAGCAAGGCTCAGGCGATGCGACTGGTCCTGACCGGCGAAGCCATCGACGCGGTGACTGCGGAGCGCTGGGGGCTGGTGTCCGATCTGGTGCCGGCCGGCGAGGCCGTGCAATGCGCCGTCGAAATCGCCGCCCGCATCGCCGCCAAGGCACCCGTTGCAGCGCGCCTGGCGAAGCAGGCAGTGCGCACCGCCTATGAGACGGCGCTTTCAGCCGGCCTGGATGCCGAACGCCAGCAAGTCCGGCTCAGCTTCCAGACCAAAGATCACGACGAGGGCGTCGAAGCCTTCATGACGAAACGCAAACCGATCTTCCAGGGACGCTGAAACATGGCTCGCACTATTATCGTCACGGGCGCTGCGTCCGGCTTCGGCGAGGCGATCGCCAAGAGTTTCGCGGCGGCAGGCGACGCCGTCATGCTGGCCGATATCAACGAAGCCGGCGGCCAGCGCGTGGCGGAAGAGATCGAGGCCGCAGGTGGCAAAGCCCGCTTTCAATACACTGACGTGGCCGATGCGCGCTCCACACAAAGGCTGATCGATACGACAATCGAGTGGTCCGGCGGCATCGATGTTCTGGTCAACAATGCCGGCATCACGCATCCGCCGGTTCCGGTCGAGAAAATAGGCGAGGCAGATTTCGACCTGGTTCTCGCGGTCAACTTCAAATCCGTCTACCTGATGACGACACAAGCCATACCGGCGCTGCGCAAGCGCAAGGGAGCGATCGTCAACATTGCCTCCATAACCGCCGAACACCCGCGCTGGGGGCAGTCGGTCTATGCAGCGACCAAGGGAGCAATGATCAGCTTTACTAGGGCGCTGGCGATCGAACTTGCGCCCGACGGCGTGCGCGTCAACGCCGTCGCGCCGGTCGCCTCGCTCACCGGAATGACCAAGGACACTCTGGGCAGCGCCGATCCGCAGGCGCGCCGCCGCCAGATCGAAGCGACCATACCGCTTGGGCGGCTTGGCGAAGCTTCGGACATTGCCGGCGTTGTCAATTTCCTGGCGTCGCCTGCCTCTGCATTCCTTACCGGCGTTTGCCTGCCGATCGATGGCGGGCGCTCAATTTAGAGCGGCTCATCCAAATCTTTGTTTGTCGCAACTACGGATATCGAGGCGGCGAATGTTTCGACCCCGTCATGGCCTTGGCTCGGCCAAACGCCGCCGGGGCTTTGTCGCACTCGGTCACGAAGGCGCGCGGCGCACCGCGCAGCATTTTCATCAGGCCACCCCGGCTGATAGCGCTCGACCAACGTCTTAATCTCACCACAGGCGAGGTTACGCCCCGCAAGATCTATTTGCGTTCGGCCATCGATTGCATCGAGAGGATGACGATGTAATCCAAATCACGGGGGACAAGACGAGCCGTGAACGAGCAATCGGCGCGGCAAGAGCTTTGCCGCTTCCGGTAATCGCAGTTTTGCACAGAACTGGTACGCCCACGGGGAATCGAACCCCGGTTTGCGCCGTGAGAGGGCGCCGTCCTGACCGCTAGACGATGGGCGCAGCCAAGAAGGGCGATATAGGCTGGCGAATTCGAAAAAGCAACCGCTCGATTGGAAGCTTTATTCATCGCCCGGTTGCTGCTTCAACGTCGATGCGGCTCGTCGTCGGGCAGGAAGGCAAGCTCCACCGGCAACGGCGCCTGTGCGGTCATTGGCGCGAAGCTGCCGGTCTCCTCCGCCGGCACTGCCCGTGTCGTGACGACGCGCCCGATCACGAACACCAGGAAGGCTACCGCAATGGCCACGGCGACATAGATGAACGCTTGCGTTCCGATCACCGCCGACAGGCCGGTGACGATGCCCGGAACGATGAAGCCCGACAGCGACCACGCAAACAACAGCGAACTCGACAAGGCAACGAGATCGTCCTTGCCGGCGCGGTCGTTGGCGTGCGCACTGCCCAGCGAATAGATCGATTCCGCCGCACCGTCCCAGATGACGTAGATGACGATGAGCAACGCAAGTGCGCCGCCATCGAAACCGAGCGCGAGGAGCCCACTGACCGCCGCCAATGCGGAAGCGCCGATCAGCACGTAGCGCCGGTCGGTGCGGTCGGAGATCCAGCCGAACGGTATCTGCAGCAGCAGCG
The DNA here is from genome assembly GCF_057809835.1 of Mesorhizobium sp. FG116. Taxonomy (NCBI): domain Bacteria; kingdom Pseudomonadati; phylum Pseudomonadota; class Alphaproteobacteria; order Hyphomicrobiales; family Phyllobacteriaceae; genus Mesorhizobium; species Mesorhizobium sp. FG116. Next base: position 6,171 of record NZ_JBMDKS010000009.1, on the reverse strand, counting down.
TGCCGAGCGGCATGCACGACAGCAAGAGCGCCACGTCCGCCTGGCTGTAACCCTTGGCGGTCGCGTGGATCGGAGCAAAGCCTGTGATCGTCATCGACAGGCCGCCAACCGCCAGCATCGCCGCGAGCCCGACGGGCGAGATGCGCCACGCCTTTCTCAAGGCCACCGAGGCAGCCAGCGGTGGCGGCGGCTGCGCCAGTCTTGTCAAGCCAACGGGCAGGATGGAAATCGCGGTAAAGGCGATGCCGATCAGCGGTGCCTCCGCAGCCTCGAGATCGATGAAGGCGAGCGTGAAATAGCCGACACCGAGACCGGCTGTATAGGCGACATAGAATATCGCCATCACCCGGCCGCGTATGGAATTTGCAACGACGTCGTTCAGCCAGCTCTGCGCCACGATGAACAGGCCGCAAATGGCAAATCCGTAGAGCGCCCGCGCCCCGATCCACAGCACTGGATAGGTGCCAGCGCCAACGCTTGCGTTGGAAAGCACGATCAGCGCCGACAACACCATGAAGGCGCGCGCATGGCCGACGCGGCGCACCAGCGGCCCGGTAAAGATGCAGCCGGCAAGGCCGCCGGCCGAGAGCCCCGTCACGATCAGCCCGGCCCAGGTCGGATCGAAGCCCTCCGCGCCGAGGCGCACCGGGATATAGGCAAACATCAGCCCGTTGCCGATGGCGACAAGCCACATCGACAGGATCACGCTGGCAATGGCGATCAACGGTGCGGATTCCCGCACATCCCCCGGATTGTCATTGGCACTGGGTCGGTTGACGTCCTTGCTCATCGTCGCATCATGGCTGTGCGCCGATCCAAAGGCGGCATTAAAAGCGACACGGCTCGGATGAAACTACGCCTTGGCGCCGTTGCGGATCGCGGTGGATGACAGCACCGAACGGGGCCCATGCACGAACGTCCAGGCCGGCGCTTTCATGCGCGCAAGCCGCGGTGCATCGCGTTCATCGACACGCGCATAATCGAAAGTCTTTGCCGCCACCGACGACAAAAACGACAGCGTCGCCCCCGGCCTGTCGATGACCGCGATCGGAAAGGTCAGCATGATCTGCCGCCAGCGCTCCCAATGGTGGAAATCGCGCAGGCTGTCCGCGCCCATGATCCAGACGAAATCGACGCCCGGGTTCTTGGCGTGCACCAGCGCCAGCGTGTCGGCGGTGTAGCGCACATGATACGCCGCTTCGAAGGCCGTCACCTTGATGCGCGGATCGTGCGCCACTTTTTCCGAGAGCCGGATGCGCTCAGCAAGCGGTGCCAGTTCGCGCGTGCTCTTGAGCGGATTGCCCGGCGTCACGATCCACCAGAGCTGGTCGAGCGAAAGCCGTCTCAGCGCGATGTCGGCAACAAGCTCATGGCCGGCATGCGGCGGATTGAACGAGCCGCCGAACAGCCCGACCTGCATGCCCTTCTCGACATGCGGCATGCGCAGGTACGGCCTTGCGATGGCAGCGCCTGACGACGGCACGTCCCCTCAGGCTCCGCCCAGGCAATCGGTCACGGACGCACCTGCCCCGAGCCGCGCACGCGATACTTGAACGATGTCAGTTGCTCGACGCCAACAGGCCCGCGCGCATGCATCTTGCCGGTGGCGATGCCGATCTCCGCGCCCATGCCGAATTCGCCGCCATCAGCAAACTGGGTCGAGGCGTTGTGCAGAAGGATCGCCGAATCGATCTCGTTGAAGAAGCGCTCGACCGCCTTGGCATCCTCCGCCACGATCGCCTCGGTGTGATGCGAGGAAAACGTCTCGATATGCTCGATCGCCCCGCCAATGCCGTCCACCAGCTTCACCGAAATGATGGCGTCGAGATATTCGGTGCGCCAGTCGGCATCGCTCGCCGGAACCGCATCGCCGAACGCAGCCAGCACCTCTTCATCCGCCCGTATCTCGCAGCCCGCCGCCTTCAGCGCCTCCAGCACCGGCTTCAGGTGCGTGGCCGCGACAGCCCGATCCACCAGCAGCGTCTCAGCCGCGCCGCAAATGCCCGTCCGGCGCATCTTGGCGTTCACGGCAATCTTCACCGCCATGTCGAGATCGGCGGACCTGTCGATATAGAGATGGCAGATGCCTTCCAGATGCGCGAACACCGGCACGCGCGCTTCCGTCTGCACGCGCTCGACCAGGCTGCGCCCTCCGCGCGGAATGATCACGTCGAGATTGCCGGCAAGCCCCTTGAGCATCTCGCCGACGGCGGCGCGGTCGGTCGTCGGCACGAGCTGGATCGCGTCCTGCGGCAGACCCGCCGCCTTCAGCCCTTCCACCAAGCAGGCATGGATCGCCTGCGATGAATTCAGCGAATCCGAACCGCCGCGCAGGATCACCGGATTGCCGGCCTTGAGGCAAAGCGCGCCCGCATCCGCCGTCACGTTCGGCCGGCTCTCATAGATCACGCCGACAACGCCAAGCGGCGTGCGCACGCGTTCGATGTGCAGCCCGTTCGGCCGATCCCATTCTGCGATCACGTCGCCCACCGGATCGCGCAGGTCTGCGATGGCGCGGATGCCGTCGCCCATGGCGCGGATGCGCGCCGGCGAAAGCTTCAGCCGGTCCAGCATCGCCGGCGACAGGCCGGCCTCCTCGCCATTCGCCATGTCGATGACGTTGGCGTCGAGAATGTCCTGTTCGCGGCGCGCAATCGCCTCGGCCATGCCAACCAGCGCGGCATGCTTGCGCTCGGCATTGGCAATCGCCAGTGGTCGTGCGGCGGCGCGCGCCTTGCGGCCGATCTCGGCCATCAAGGCAATGGTGTCGTCCCCGGATCGGTCATGCGCCTTCAGCATGTCTCATCCTTTCGCCTACGCATCGACGTCGCTCACCACGAGGTCGTCGCGGTGGATCATGGCCGAACGCGCCTCGTAGCCGAGCACCGCCTCGATCTCGGCCGTCTTCAATCCCGCGATCCTTACGGCATCGGCGGCATCGTATGCAACCAGCCCGCGCGCGATCTCGCGGCTGTCGGGCGAAAGGATCGCCACCGTGTCGCCGCGCGCGAAGTTGCCGCTCACCAGCTTCACGCCCGCCGGCAACAGCGACTTGCCCGACAAGAGCGCCTTCACCGCGCCCTCGTCCACGGTCAGCCGTCCCGCCGGCTCAAGCTGACCCGCGATCCACGTCTTGTAGCCCTTCACCGGATGGTTGCTCGGCTTGAACAGCGTCGCCCGCTCGCCGCGCTCAATCGCCATAAGCGGCGATTGCCGCGTTCCGGCGGTGATGATCATCGCCGTCCCGGCAGCGGTCGCGATCTTGCCGGCATCGAGCTTGGTCCGCATGCCGCCGCGCGAAAGCTCCGACGCCGCCGCCCCGGCCATCGCCTCGATGTCGGGCGTGATGCGCGCTACCAGCGGAATGAACGTCGCCTTGGGGTCCAGTGCCGGCGGAGCCGTATAAAGCCCGTCAATGTCGGACAACAACACCAGAAGGTCCGCGCCCATCATGGTGGCGACACGCGCCGCCAGCCGATCATTGTCGCCGTAGCGGATTTCGGAAGTCGCCACCGTGTCGTTCTCGTTGATGACCGGCACCGCCTTCATCTTCAAGAGCGTCGAGATCGTCGCGCGCGCATTGAGGTAGCGCCGCCGCTCCTCGGTATCGCCAAGCGTCAAAAGAATCTGCCCGGACTTCAGTCCGTGACTTCCCAGCGCATCCGACCATGCACCGGCAAGCGCGATCTGCCCGACCGCCGCCGCCGCCTGGCTCTCCTCCAGTTTCAGCGCCTTGCGGCCAAGCCCCAATATGGTGCGGCCAAGCGCAATCGCGCCCGACGACACCACCAGAACCTCGGCGCCTCCCTCGGTCAGCGCGCCGATATCGTCGGCAAGCGAGGCCAGCCAGTCGCGCTTCAGCCCCTTGCTGCGGTCCACCAGCAAGGCCGAGCCGACCTTGACCGCGATGCGGCGATATTTCTTCAGCGAAAGCGCAGTCGAGCCCGTCGCCATTGCCGTCAGGCTTTCCATCGGTCATCGACCGCCTTGGCGCTGGAGACGCTCTGCCGCGCATCTTCCACCACCGAAATCAGCGCGCGCAGCACGGCCTCTACCCCCTCGCCGGTGGCAGCCGACAACAGCATCGGAGCCTTGCCCGCAGCCCGCTTCAGCGAGGCGAGCTTCTTCTTGCGCTGATCGGCATCAAGAATATCGACTTGGCTGAGCGCCAGGATTTCCGGCTTGTCGTCAAGGCCGTTGCCATACGCCTCAAGCTCGGCGCGCACGGTCTTGTAGGCCTTGGCAGGGCTTTCCTCCAGCGCCGAAACCAGATGCAGCAGAACCCGCGTGCGCTCGACATGGCCGAGAAAGCGGTCGCCGATGCCGACGCCTTCATGCGCGCCTTCGATCAGGCCCGGAATATCGGCAATGACGAATTCGCGCGCGTCGATGCGGGCCACTCCAAGGCCAGGGTGCAACGTCGTGAACGGATAGTCGGCGATCTTCGGCTTGGCCGCCGTCACCGCCGCCAGGAATGTCGATTTGCCGGCATTGGGCAGGCCCACCAGCCCGGCGTCCGCGATCAGCTTGAGCCGCAGCCAGATGTTCATCTCCTCGCCCGGCAGGCCGGGGTTGGCGCGGCGCGGCGCCTGGTTGGTCGAGGTCTTGAAATGCTGGTTGCCGAAGCCGCCATTGCCGCCCTTGGCGAGCAGGAAGCGCTGGCCAACCACCGTCATGTCGCAGATCAGCGTCTCGTTATCTTCGGCCATCACCTGCGTGCCCACCGGCACCTTCAGCACCACGTCGGCGCCCTTGGCCCCGGTCATGTTGCGGCCCATGCCGTGTATGCCGGTCTTGGCCTTGAAATGCTGCTGGTAGCGATAGTCGATCAGCGTGTTGAGGCCGTCCACGACCTCCACCCACACGTCGCCGCCACGGCCGCCGTCGCCGCCATCCGGCCCGCCGAACTCGATGAACTTTTCGCGCCGGAACGACACCGAACCGGCGCCCCCGTCGCCGGAGCGTATGTAGACCTTGGCCTGATCGAGGAATTTCATCTCTACTTGCCGTTCCGTTACGCACTTCTGCTGTATTGCGCTTCGCTATCCGGCCTTCCCTACCCTATGGTGCGGGCAAGCGCGAGAGCAGACAAAACGATTCTGCCGGTGAGCAGGAGATATCGCAATGAAGCTGGTGACTTACAACGTGCAATTCGGTGTCGGCCGCGATGCCAAGGTCGGGCTGGAGCGCATTGCCGCAAGCGTTACCGATGCCGACATCATCGCCTTGCAGGAAGTCACCCGCAACTATCCCACCAATGGCGGCATCGACATGGTCGCCGGCCTCACCGCGCTGTTGCCAGACCACTACCATGTCTATGGCGCGGCGATGGACATCGACTTCGGCGCGCTGGCGCCCAATCCGCCCAAGCCGGCGCTCCGCTTCCAATTCGGCAACATGCTGTTGTCGCGCTGGCCGATTGCGTCCAGCCGCAACCTGCTTTTGCCGCGCAGCCGCACTTACGACAAGGCCAACCTGCAGCGCGCCGCCCTCGAGGGCCTCATCGTCACGCCGCTTGGGCCACTGCGCTTCTACAGCGTCCACCTCGACCATGTGAACATGGACGAGCGCATCACGCAGATCCGCTATCTCAAGGAGCGCGCCTTCGGCTACCCGAAGGAAGGCGGCTCCATCACCGGCGCCGGCGAATACGGCTTTCCCGAGCCGCCCTGCCCGGAAGATTTCGCGCTCATGGGCGATTTCAACATGCGCCCCGGCGAGCCGGAATATGCCGAAATGACCGGCGCGCCCGATCCGTTGTTCGGCCGCCGCATCGTTGCCCACCACCCGGTCGATGCCTCGCGCCTTGCCGGACCGCCGCCGGAAGAAAGCGTCAGTTGGACGGACCTCACCGGAGCCGACAAGCATTCGCGCCTCGACTACTGCTTCGTCTCCGCGGGCCTCGCCCCGCATGTGAAGGACTGCTGGATCGACAACGACGCCGACGGCTCCGACCACCAGCCTGTCTGGACCGTGCTGGAATAGTCTCTCCCTCGCTCCGCCACCCAAACCCCTCCGATTCGTCATCCCGGCCAAGGGAGCGATAGCGACCGCGAGCCGGGATCCATTCCGTGACATTGCGGCAGTGCGAAAGCCGTGCAGAAGCAGCGCTCCTGTCCCCGTTTACGGGGGTGAGCAGCCGGTTCGCGAAGCGAATTCATCATGCCAGTG
>NZ_JBMDKS010000089.1:0-2717 GCF_057809835.1 Mesorhizobium sp. FG116 | reverse complement strand
GCACCGACATTATCGTCCCACCCCATCCGAGCCTTCTGACCTTCTCTAGGGATTTGCCCTCAGCTCGGACTTGTCGTCGGCACTGATCTTAACTTCGGATCGCAAATCGACACAGGCGTCCCGACGTCATAGCAAACGGCGCCAGGTGAATTCACTCGAGTTCAGCCCAGACCTCGAAAACACAACCGTTCAATCCCAAAGCCCTTGCCTAAATGGCGGATACGGAGCGGCGGGGCTGCGGAGGGGAGGGGGGTCGGCGGGGAGCGGCGGGTTAGAGGCCGGAGAGAGTCCGGTCGCTCGCCACGGAGCCGCACAATGCCACAGCGATATCGTTCTGCGAGCGCGCCACGCCGTCGCGCCGTTTCCATGCGCCCGAATTCTCAGCTTGCAAGAGCACCCGCAACGCCGCGCCTGCTCCGCGCAACGCCGACTGCCAACGCACCTCATGCGTTGTCCACCATCCCGGCGATCGAGGAATTGCTGAGAAACGACGCCGCGGTCGCAATCGGCGTGTCGGGCGGCAAGGACAGCCAAGCTGCGGCTTTTACGACCTTCGAGCATCTCGACCGCATCGGGCATGCTGGTCCGCGCCTGCTCATCCACGCGGATCTCGGATCGGTGGAATGGAGGGATTCGCTGCCCACATGCGAGCGCCTTGCGTCGTTCCTGCGGGCACAGCTCGTCGTCGTCCAGCGAAAACAAGGCGGTCTGATGGAGCAGTGGGAAACCCGCTGGCGATCGAATGTCACCCGATACGAGAACCTCAACACGGTCACGCTCGTGCCCTGCTGGAGCACACCACGGATGCGCTTCTGCACCTCCGGACAGAAGACGAGCCAAATCCACTCCTACCTGAAACGCAGGTTCAAGGGCTTGCCCATCATCAGCGTCACGGGCGTGCGCCGTGAGGAGAGCCGCCAGCGCGCCCATGCCGGAATCGCCGACCAGGATAAATCGACCGGCATATGGACCTGGCGGCCGATCCTTGAGTGGTCCAACACGGACGTCTTCGCGGAGATTGACGCCAGGGACCTCGCTCCCCATCCGGCCTATCGACAATTCGGACTCTCCCGCGTCTCGTGCCGGTTCTGCATCATGTCGAGCTTGGCGGACCTCACGGCCGCAACTGCTCAGGCGGAAACCCACGACCTCTACCGCGAAATGGTCGCCCTCGAATGCCGCAGCACGTTCGCGTTCCAGGGATCGCGATGGCTCGGCGATATCGCCCCGCACCTCCTCGCCGACCGGCTCCGCGACGCCCTCACCGTGGCCAAGGAAAAAGCCCGCCGGCGTGTCGAGGCGGAGCGGCGCATCACGAAACCCACGCTCTATGTGAAGGGCTGGCCGACCCGTATGCTTTCCGACGCCGAGGCCGACACCCTTGCTGAGGTTCGCACCGAGGTCAGCGGCATGCTGGGGCTCCGCTCGCGCTGTCTTGACCGCGCCTCCATCCACGCTCGTTACGCCGAACTGATTGCAATCCGGTCCAGCAAGGGGAGGGCGGCATGAGCAACGTCGTCAAACCCCACCGATTGCTGATCCTGGCATGCTCGAACGTCAAGCGGGTCAGCGTGAGGCCGATGCCGGCGCGCGACCGGTACGACGGCCCGCTCTGGCAGACCTTGCGCCACGCCGACCCCCTGGAACAGAAGGCAAGGGTCGCATTCGTCTCGGCGCGCTGCGGGTTTCGCGCCGCCACCTCGCCGGTGGAACAATACGACTGTCTCCTCAGCGAGGAGATCGCGGGCCGTATGAAGGCCGGCGGCCTCGGCACGCGTTGGCCGCGCCCGGATATCCACCGCGGCATCATCCTGCCCCGCGAGCATGCCGGCAAGCACATCCATGCGATGACGCGCGGCGGCACAAAGCCGTTCGACGACTTCTGCTTGGTCGGCGGCGCTCTATGTCGACGTCATGCGCCATTTCGTGGCACTCTTCCGCGAGCGCGGCTACGTCACGCGCAACGCCGTCGTGGCGGAGATCTGCGCGCCGATCGGCATCATGCGCCAACGAATGGCCGCCTGGCTGAACAAGCCGGCAGGCGGTGGATCGTGACCGCGCCTCTTCGCTTTCCGACGGTCACCCTGGAAGAGATCGGACGGCCGGAACTCAATGTCTGGCTCACAGCCTGGCAACACCGCATGGGTCCGATCAGGCGGCCCTATAGCGGTTGGGCCCACGCGCTGCTTCAGGACGGGCGCCCTGTCGCCGTCGCTTCGACCGACCGGTTGATCCGCCAGCAGGCGGCCGGGCTCACGCGCAGCGAAGCCGTGGAGTTGTCACGGCTCGGCGCGTCCCGACCGGACCTCAGCCGCGCCATGCTTTGGCTGTGGCGCGTGTTCGTGTTTCCGGAGCTTGCCATCGCGCATGGGTTTCGGTGGGCGATCTCCTACCAGGACAAGGCAATGCACAAGGGCAATCTCTATAGGTTCGATGGCTGGATCGCGCTTGCTCTGTCGAACAGCGGAACCGACAGCCGATCGGGCCGCAGAGGACGGCGAAAGGTGGTCTGGGGCTGGTGCGACGACGAGGACGAACGCCGCAGCAGACCCCGCGTTTCCACGTCTTAAGCGCGTCGTCGGCCGCCCTCCTGGCAACAGGGGGGCGGTTTTCTTCGTGACGGCTTGGAGCTGGAAATCCCTTCCGGCGGCCGTTTCGGAGAACCATCATGACCGAGAACAGCAGCACCGCGTCACACCACAAGACCTATATCGAAC
>NZ_JBMDKS010000088.1:0-2727 GCF_057809835.1 Mesorhizobium sp. FG116 | reverse complement strand
GTACGGCGTGGCCATGAAGCTGGGTGTGTCGCCATAGATCAGCTTGACGAGCCGGGGGTTCTCGAAGGCGCTATCAGTCATTGTCGCTTCCACTTCTGCAGTTGATAAATGGTTCTCGCAGACACGCCCGCAGGCCCCGGATCGGCCCGATCCGGTTCCGTTTGCCTGACCTGCGGGTTGGAGGAGAGTTCGCGGGCAACCGCGGCCGGCTTGCGCCAGCGCTCCGCTAGAAGGAGCGTGTTCTCCAGGTATCGAGGAATTGCTTGAGGCGGTCATTCCGGGGTGCCCTGAAAATCTCAGCCGGGCTGCCCTTCTCGAGAATGATGCCCTTGTCCATGAACACGACGGTGTCGGCAATCTGCGCGGCAAAGCCCATCTCGTGAGTCACGATAGCCATCGTCATGCCTTCTTCGGCAAGCTGGCGCATCACCCCAAGCACCTCGCCCACCAGTTCGGGGTCGAGCGCCGAAGTCGGCTCGTCGAACAAGATGACGTGCGGCTTCATCGCAAGCGCGCGGGCGATCGCCACCCGCTGCTGCTGCCCGCCGGACAACTGGGAGGGATAGTTGCCGGCTTTGTCGCCAAGCCCCACCTTGGCGAGCGCTTCGCGGGCTTCCCTCTCCGCCTGCTCGGCCTTCAGCTTCCGGGTAGCACGCAGCGCCAGAGCGACGTTCTCCAACGCTGTCATGTGCGGCCAGAGGTTGAAGTGCTGAAAGACCATGCCGACATTGCGGCGAACCTTGGCGAGTTCGCCATGACGTTGCGGCAGACGGCGCGCACCCTGCTGCTTGTAGCCCAGCAACTGCCCTTCGATGCTGACCCGGCCGCCGGTGTAGGGATCCAGGAAGGCAAGGCATCTGAGCAGCGTGCTCTTGCCCGAACCGGAAGGGCCAATGATGCAGACCACCTCCGACCTTCGGATCTTTAGATCAATCCCGTTGAGAACAGGCACCGCGCCGAACGTCTTGGTGAGATTCTCGACCTCGATGACAACTTCCGGGTCGGAAGCAGCCAGGTCAATCCCGGACTGACCATCAAGCTCCATGACTAAACCTCCGCTCCAGGAACCGGCCGCTCCGGGCAACCGCCTCGATGATGACCCAGTAGATGAGTGTGACTGCGATGTAGGGTTCGATTATCGACGATGTCTCATTGACGATCTCGGTCGCGACCTTCGTCAACTCGCTGACCGTGATGATGGAGAGCAACGCTGACTCCTTGAACATCATCACTATCTGCCCAAACAGTGCGGGAATGATGAGGCGCAGCATTTGCGGAATCTCGATGCGCAGGACGATGCTGGCACGCGAGAGGCCGAGCATTTCCGCCGCCTCGACCTGCCCGCGCGGGATCGACTGGAAGCCGGCCCGAAATATCTCGGCGAAATAGGCCGCCCCGTAGACGCCGAGCCCGATGATGCCCGCAGGTGCCGGATCCATCATGAGCCCGATTGATGGGCCGCCATAGTAGAGCATGAACAGCACGATCAGCACCGGCGTGCCGCGCATGATCTCGATATATGTCCTGCACAACCACCGAACCGGGGCCAGCGACATTCCATAGAGCAGCGATATCACCAGGCCGAGGCCGAGCGCCAGGACCGTCGCCAGCAAGGTCACGTAAAGGGTGATCCAGGCGGCTGACAGGAGTAGGAACTGGTATTGGCTAATTGTTTCGATGATCGTCACGACTTGGCTCCACGTGCAAGTCGCGCCTCGGCGCGGCGGCCGAACTGGGCAATGACGAGATTCATGAGTATGTAGACCACGGCGATCAGCCCGTAGACCTCTAGCGGCCTATAAGTGGCGGACACGATCTGCTGTCCCGTGCGCAGCAATTCGGTCACCGAGATTACCGAGATGATCGACGAGTTTTTCAAGATGCTGATGAACTCGTTGACGATGGCGGGCGTCACCAGTCGCATCAACTGCGGGATGACGATGCGCCTGCGAATCGTGACTGGCGCTATACCAAGCATTTGAGCGGCCTCCACGTGTCCCTTTGGAACGACAGTCAGGCCTCCGCGGAAAATCTCCGCCTGGAAGGCCGAAGTGTTCAGCGTCAAGGCGAGCACCGCGGCGGTGACCGGCGACAGGTCCAGCCCGACCGTCGGCAGCAGGTAGAAGACGAGCAGTATCTGGACCAGCAAGGGCGTGCCACGCCAGAAGCTGCGGTAGACGGCGCAGAGCCGGCGGATCAGGCGGTTTTGCGAGACGAGGCCGAATGCGAAGGCGAGGCCCAAGGGCATTCCCAGCAGAATGGAAATGCCGGAGATGAGCGCCGTCGTTACTGCGCCCAGCAGCAGCGTCTCCTTGTAGGCCCATGCGATGTCCAGTATTTCCATCCGCTTTTCCTCCTGCCCCGGTCCGCGCGAGATTGTTCAGCGGCACCGTCGCGAGGTGGCGCTTCTTGCGAAAGACCGGGGTTGCCCTGGTGGCCGGTGCTTATTGCGGAGCCGGGAGCGTCAGCGGCAGATCGGCGGAGTTGCCGATCCACTTCTTCTGGAGTTCCGCCAGAACGCCGCTCTTGTTCAACTCCTGCAGACGCTCGTCAATCTTACGAACCAGCCCGGCGCTGTCCTCGTCCTTGCGGCCTGCCCAGGCGATATAGCGGCTAGGGCCGAAGGCGGGCTGGACGACCTCGAAATCGTCGGCGCGCTTCTGGGTCAGCATGAACAGGGCCGGCAACGTATTGGCCACGGCATCGATGCGGCCGACCATCAGGTCG
>NZ_JBMDKS010000087.1:0-2797 GCF_057809835.1 Mesorhizobium sp. FG116 | reverse complement strand
GCGCGCCCAGAAGCGGACGCCGATGCGGCCGGCGCACATCCACTTCATCGTCTCGGCACCGAAGCACAAGACGCTGATCACGCAGATCTTCTCCGACTCTCCGGAGGCGCTCGCCGCCGACGTGGTGTTCGGCGCCAAGCAGCAGATCGTCGGCGACTTCGTCATGCACACGGAGCCGCATCCCGATTATCCCGGAGCGACGCTGCCCTTCTACACCTGCGTGTACAATTTCAAGCTGGTGGTTGGCACGCCGACTTTCCCCATCCCGCCGATCTCGGGAAAGAAGAGCTGAGCGATGACTGCGCAGAATTCCAACCGTCCGCTTGAAGGCAAGGTCGCGGTCGTCGTCGGCGGCTCGGGCGGCATCGGCCGTGAAACCTGCCGGATGCTGGCCGATGCCGGCGCCACCGTCGTCGTCGGTTATCGCTCAGGCAAGGACAAGGCCGAGCAGATCGCCACAGGTCTGGTCGGCGAGGGTCACTTCGCCCTGCCGGTTTCGATCGAGGACACGGCCACGATCGAGGCGTTCAGGGACGCGGTCGCGGACAGGTTCGGACGGGCCGACATCCTGGTCAACACGGCAGGCATCACCGAGCCGGTGGCGCATGGCGATCTCGACGCGCTGACCGACGAGCTGATCGACCGCATCTTCATCAACAACTGGCGCGGCGTCTTCGCCACGATCCGGGCTTTCGCGCCCGCGCTCAAGGCAAGCGGCGACGGGCTGATCGTCAACGTCTCGTCGATCGCAGCCTTCACCGGCATCGGTTCCAACGTCGCCTATTGCGGCGCCAAGGCCGGCGTCGACATCATGACCAACTCGCTCGGCCGTGCGCTGGCGCCGGCGATCCGGGTGATGGCGGTGTCGCCCGGCGCGGTCGACACGCAGTTCGTGCCCGGCCGCGGCAAGGAATTCACCGACAAGGTTGCCTCAACCACGCCGCTCAAGCGGATCACCAGCCCGGTCGACGTGGCCGAGGCGATCGTCGCCTGCGCGACCCATCTGAAATTCTCGACCGGCAGCCGGATTGTCGTCGACGGGGGAAGGCACCTGTAATGCAGTCCAAAGTCATCATCACCTGCGCCGTCACGGGCAACCTGACCACCCGGGAAAACCATCCCGGCCTGCCGGTGACGCCGGAGGAGATCGCCAATTCCTGCCTGGAGGCGGCGGATGCCGGCGCGGCCATCGCCCATATCCATGTCCGCGACCCCGAGACGGCCAAGCCGTCGATGGAGCTGAAATATTATCGCGAGGTGGTCGAGAGGATCCGGGCGAAGAACAACGCCCTGATCCTCAATGTCACCACGGGCCCCGGCGGGCGCTACCACCCGAGCGACGAAAACCCGGCGGTTGCCGGCCCGCGCACCACGCTGATCCGGCCGGAAAAGCGCGTCGAGCATATCGTTGCGCTGAAGCCCGACATCGCCACGCTCGACCTCAACACCATGACCTTCGGCAACGAGGTGGTGATCAACACGCCTGCCAACGTCAAGATCATGGCCGACATCATCAACGAGGCCGGCTCCAAGCCCGAACTCGAGGTCTTCGACACCGGCCACATCGTTCTGGCGCAGGACCTGATCAAGGCGGGCGTGCTGAAGTCGCCCGCGATGTTCACCATCGTCACCGGCGTCAAGTACGGTTTCCCCGCGACGACCGATGTCATGGCGACGGCGGCGCGGATGCTGCCGCGCGATGCCGTCTGGACGGGCTTCGGTGTCGGCCGGATGTCGTTTCCGATGGCGGTGCAGGCCTACCTGCTCGGCGGCCACGTCCGGGTCGGCCTGGAGGACAATTCGTATCTCGCCAAGGGCGTGCTCGCCAAGGGCAATGCCGAACTGGTCGAGCGCGCCCGCGACCTCATCGAAAAACTCGGCGGGCAGATCGCCAGCCCGTCGGAAGCCAGGGAAATGCTGGGGCTTGCTGCCTGAGCGGCGCAGCTTGACTAAAGGAGATTGAAAAAGATGAACATTCAAGCAAGCGCCAAGGCCGGCAACGCCCTCAGGGTGACGCAGAAATCGCCCGACCTCGACAATCTTCTGATCGACGTCGCCGAAGTGGGGGCCCCGCGTCCCGGTCCCGGCCAGGTCCTGGTCGAGATCGTCGCGGCCGGCGTCAACCCCAGCGACGTCAAGGCCTCGCTCGGCCACATGCCGCATGCCATCTGGCCGCGCACGCCTGGCCGCGATTTCGGCGGCATCGTCCGCGAGGGTCCCTCGCAGATGATCGGCCTGGAGATCTGGGGCGGCGGCGGCGAACTCGGCATCAGCCAGGACGGCAGCCACGGCAAGTGGATGGTGCTCGACCAGAAGGCGGTCCGCGCCAAGCCGAAGAACTTCTCCATGGAAGAGGCCGGCTCGGTGGGCGTCCCGTTCATCACCGCCTATGAAGGACTGCGCGAGGCCGGCGGTGCCCAGCCGACCGACGTGGTGCTCGTCTGCGGCGCCAACGGCAAGGTCGGTCAGGCGGCGATCCAGCTCGCCACCTTGGCCGGCGCCACGGTCTTCGCCGTCGAATACAACGACCAGCCGCTGATGGGGCACACCAACGGCCCGGTCACGATGCTGAACAGCGCATCAGACGACGTCGCGGCGATCGTCCGTGATATGACCGACGGCCACGGTGCGGACATCGTCTTCAACACCGTCGGCAGCCCCTATTTCGAGATCGCCAACAAGGCGATGGCCAAGCAGGCGCGGCAGATCTTCATCTCGACCTTCGACCGTGCCGTGCCCTTCGACATCTTCAACTTCTTCCGTGGCCGCCACAAATACATCGGCGTCGACACGCTGG
>NZ_JBMDKS010000086.1:0-2932 GCF_057809835.1 Mesorhizobium sp. FG116 | reverse complement strand
CGGCCCGCCGCGATCGCGGCATGAAGGTCCATGACGAAATCGCCGTGTTGAAGCGTGATCGTGCCCGAGGTCGCCCAGGCCGGGCGTTCGCGGGGCGGTCGGCGCCTTACCAGCCATCCGACGCCGTTGCGCTGCCGCCAGGCGTCGATCGCCACGCGGTCGTGTTCCGACGGCTGCGCGGCCAGGTCCCGGTATCTGACCAGACTGCCGGGCGGCGCGTTTTCGTAGATATTCATGACGGACATCCATGCTTCTCCTTGTCCGGTAAAAAAGAACGGCCCGGCGCATGGCCGGGCCGTGGGAGCGTGTGTTGGGGCCGATTATTCGGCGGCGTCGAGGTGGCGTTCCTCGTCGAGGTCGGCATCATCCTCGGCGGCTTCCTCCTCGCCGTCGGCGAGGAACGCCGGCAGTTCGGCGCCGGCTTCCTCCACGTCGCCGGCATCGATCTCGCCCACCTCAACGTCAACGCTGTTACCGGCGGCAGCCTCGTCGACGGTCGGCCGCAGCGGCTCGGGGAGCCAGCCGCTGCCTTCCATCAGCCGGGCGGCTTCGCGTGCCATGTCCGCCTTCTTGAGGTGACCGATCATCTGCGCCGTCTCCTCGCCCTTGGACTCGCGGACCGCCTGCACGATACGGGCCTTGGTCACCCTGCCGAGGTAGTTCTCAACCGTCGGCGCCCAACCGGCCTCGACCAGGTCGAAGCCGATCGAGCGGGCGATCTGCTCGGAATGAGCGATCACAGCCGGCTGCTTGTTCCACGGCTGAACCGTGGCGTTGAGCGAGAGCGACACGCAGTGCGCGAACAGGGCCTGTCGGCTGGCCTCGTCGAGTGCGACCAGAAACGCCCAGAGATCGCCGGGGTTGTCCGGCAGGTCCTGGCCCCAGGCCTCATGCCGCTGTTCGATCTCCTTCGCCCAGACCGTATCGCCCAATCCCTGCGTCTGGCCGAAACTGGTGCTCTTCACCGTGATCTCCAGGCAGGAATCGGAGCGGTAGCTGAAGAAAGTCTTGAGCACGAACGTGTGCAGCGCTGCGATGAAGGCCATGACCGGATCGTTGGCGAGCGCGTTCCTGAGCGCCACCGTACGCGTCGCGGTCAGGTCCTCGACGACGCGGTCGGGAAGCGGACGGATGCCATCATCTTCCTCTTCCTGCTCCGCGCCGATCGGCTTGCCGTTGACCGTGACGCCGCCGGTCTCCGACGCCGTATCGTCCTCGTCGCCGTCGTCGCCGGTCTGCTCGTCTTCGGCCTCGGGCTCATCCTCCGGCTTGACGAAGCCACGTTCGATCTTCAGCTCGCCGTCGGCACCGAGCGAGACGAAGGCGCCGCCGCGCGCGATCTCGTCGGCATCGAGGACGTACGGACGGTCGTCGAATGCGTCGAGTTCGTTGCCCATCTCTTCCAGCCGGGTCTCGGTTTCCTCCGAATAGTCCCCGGCCTCGGCATACTCGGCGTCGAGCTTGTCGTATTCCGCCTTCAGGGCGTCGCGGCGCGCAAGCTCGTCCTCGGTGAGGGGGGCCTGCTTGCCGTAGAAGCGACGCATGCCGGAGGTGTGGCCATAGGGGAAGTCGATGCCAGCTTCGACCCACTTCCAGCCCTCGTCGGCCTTCAGCTTTTCGGCATCGACCGCGAGCTTCTCGAACACGACTTGCTCAAGAAGCGCGGCATCCTTGAACCATCCGCCATGATCCTCTTCGACCAGGTCGCGCATGACGAGGCCGCCGGCCGCCTCATAGGCATCGATGCCGGCATAGACCGCGCGGCGATCATTGGCGCGCACGGCCGATTCGGTCAGCAGCCGCCGGATATAGTAGGGCTCCTGATTGTGGGTCCGGGTTACGGTATCCCAGACCAACTCCTGCCGATCATGATCAGGTGAGACGGCGAAGGCTTCGAGCTGGCCGAGCTTGATCTCCCCCTTCTCGTAGAGTTCGAGCAGCTTCGGCGAAAGCTTCGCGAGCTTCAGGCGATGTTCCACGACCGTCGACGTGACGAAGAAGCGGGCGGCTATTTCGGCATTGTCGAGTCCCTGGTCGCTCAGGGTCTTGAAGGCCCGGACCTGGTCGAGCGGATCCAACTGCTCACGCTGGGTGTTCTCGGCGAGCGAATCCTCCTCCGCCGATGTCGTCTCGGCGCGATTGACGATGCAGGGCGTCGGCGCCGTCTTGACGATGCGCTTCTGCTTGGCCAGCAGTTCGAGCGCCTTGTAGCGGCGACCACCCGCGGGGGCGTCGAAGGTGCCGGTCTCCGCACCGTCGGCATCGCGGATGGGACGGACATTGAGGCTTTGCAGCAGGCCGCGATGCGCGATGTCCTCGGCAAGCTGCTCGATGGTGACGCCGTTCTTGATGCGGCGGACATTCTTCTGCGACAGGCTGATCTTGTCGAAGGGGATGTTCTCCGCCTGATTGAGCGTGATCTTCTGAATGGCCTTTGCCATATCGTTTCTCCATAGCGGGCCGGCCGGAGCCACTCTCCGACCGCCGAAACCCGCTACGAAAACCCCTCCCCCTCTCCCTCTCGTCGCCGCACCGCCGCCGCAAGCGGCGGCGCAAGGGGGCTCCCCGGCGTGGCGCGGGCATCTCAGTCGCCATCCTCGACATCGACGCGGCCGGATTTGCGCAGGGCTTCGAGCATCCGGGCGTGATCCATCAGCACGTTGATCAAGGCCTGCCGGTCGACCGTCACCGTCTTGCTGGTGCTGCGGGTTCGGTCGTGGCGGTCGTGCAACCCCTCGAACTGCCGCAAGGTCGTATAGAGACGGATCAAGGGCCGCGCGCTCATCGTCCTGGCTCCCTCGCAACAGAGGGGTCAGGTGCGATATCCGGCATGTTCCAGATTTCGGCGCCGGCGGCGGCATAGGCGGCGGCGACATGCTGGAGCGGGACGAGCGACAGAGCACCCCTGGGCCTGGGGTCGGGCTCGCATCCC
>NZ_JBMDKS010000085.1:0-2940 GCF_057809835.1 Mesorhizobium sp. FG116 | reverse complement strand
ACACTGGCTGCCCCGCATGGAGGTCGCCGGCATTCCATCGGCAACGGCCAGGTCGGTGATCGATGCCGCCGGTGTCTGGGAGAACTGGCTCGCGGCATGGAGCGCCGAAGGCGAGCGCCACGCCGAGATGGGCGAACAAGCGCTCGCGCAGGGACGCAACATCACCGCCGGCGAGGCCTTCTCCCGCGCCAGCCTGTTTTATCATTTCGGCCAGTTCATGGCCTTCGACGACCTGAAGGCCAAGGACGCGGCGTCGGCCCGCAAGGTTGCGCTGCACCGCAAGGCCGCGCCACTGCTCGAGCAGCCCGGCGAACTGGTCGAGGTTCCGTACGAAGATGGCGTGTTGCGCGCCTACCTCCGGCGGCCGCAAGGGTCCGGGCAGCATCCGCTGGCGCTGATCATCCCTGGGTCGGATTCGACAAAGGAAGAGTTCCCGGCGTTCGAGCGTCATTTCCTCAGCCGTGGCATCGCGACGCTGTCGCTCGACGGTCCGGGGCAGGGCGAGGGACGTTCGCACGGCTATCTGCGCGCCGACATCACCACGGCGATCGCAGCGACCATCGCGGCGGTCAAGGGCAAGCCTGGCCTGTCGGGCGCCGTCGGCCTGGTCGGCATGGCCTTTGGCGGCTTCATGGCGCTGCGGGCAGCAGCCTCGCTGGAGGGGCTTGCCGGCGTGATTTCCATCAACGGCTTCTATGATCTCGGCGCGATGTGGCCGACGCTGCCGAAGGTCTATCAGGACAACATGACCTTCGCGCTCGGTGGCGATGATGTTTTGGAGAGCGCGCGCCGCTTCACCCTGGCCGGCGTCGAGGGGCCAACGGTCCCCGCGCTCATCCTGCATGGCGCCCGAGACAAGATTTTTCCCCCGTCGGAGGCGCAGAAATGCGCCGACATTTGCCGGGCGGGCGCCGAGTTGCATGTCTTCCCCGCCGGAAACCATGTCTGCAACAACATCCCCTGGCTCTACCGGCCGCTTGTCGCCGACTGGCTGGCGGAGCGGTTCAGGGCCTAGAGAAGATCAATTTCCCGACGCAGACGTCAGCCGGCACTCGCCGGCTGACTGGTTGATTGTGCAAGCATGTTGCGAGAAACATCCACCAATAATTGGACGATAGTCCACCATTAGCGGACATCACGGCCTGATCCCGAAACCCGGGCGCTGGTACCAATTTGGGCATGACGGACGGCACTGGCAGCCGACCGCTTTGCACTCGAAGGGAGCGAAAATGATTCACGCCGATGATGGGATCCTGTCCCAGGAACAGCGCCTGATGCGCGACAGCTGCCGGTCGTTTGTCGACGACGTGGTGACGCCGTTCATCCGTTCGAACTGGCAGCGCGAATGGGACATGAGCCCCGGCGAGCGCCTGCCGAGCGCGATCCTCGAAGGCGCCGAAGCGATCGGCGTCCGCACCCTCGGCGTGCCGGAAGAATTCGGTGGCATCGACCTGGAAAAGGAAACGGAGGTTCGCACCTTCGCCCTGATCTCCGAGGAAATCGCCCGCGGCGATTCCGGTCTCGCCGACAAGCTGGTGCAGAACTGGAAGGTCTCGATCGTCATTCGCCAGTTCGCGGCCAAGCACCTTCAGGAAAAGTGGTTCCCGCGCCTGCTGGAAGACCCGAAGTTCCTGCTCGCGCACTGCCTGACCGAGCCGCGCGGCGCCTCCGACCGCTGGCTGCCCTACAACGTGCCCGAGGCGTCGATGCACACCAAGGCGGTGCTCGACGGCGACCATTGGGTGATCAACGGCCGCAAGCAGTTCATCTCCAACGGCTTCGATGCCAGCCTCTACGTCGTCTATGCCAACACCGACCCGTCGGTCGGCATGCTGCAGGGCACGTCGAGCTTCCTCGTTCCCCGCGACACGCCCGGCCTCACCGTCACCAAGTGCAACGAGACGATGGGCTGCCGCTTCATGAACAATGGCGAGCTGGTCTTCGAGGATTGCCGCGTGCCGGCAGACCACCTGCTCGTCAAGAGCACGGCGCTGGCCTCTGCCGGCCAGTACTTCCGGGCCGGCAAGATCATCCAGGCGGCCAAGAACCTCGGCGTCGGCGTCGCCTGTTTCGAGCGCACCGCCGACTACGTCCAGAACTATGTCCAGGGCGGTCGCATTCTGATCAAGCACCAGGCCGTGGCGCTCAGGCTCGCCGACATGGCGACCCGCATCGAGGCGGTCCGGTCGCTGGTCGAGCGTGCGGCGAAGGCGGTCGATGAAGCCCATCCCGACGCCGACATCCTCTGCAACATGGCCAAGGTCTATGCTTCGGAGGAGATCATGAAAGTCGCCACCCATGCGCTCGAACTGCACGGCGGCAACGGCGCGATGCTCGAGTTCGGCATCGAGAAGCTGTTCCGCGATGCCGCGATCTTCCTGCACATGGATGCGACGGTCGACGTCAGCCGGATGAAGATCATCAAGAACATGTTCCCCGCAACCGCCGGCAAATATGCCGGACCGGAAAGCTGAGGCAATCCGCCAAGGGCGGCGGCGCCTGATGGCGTGGCCGCTCCGGGTCGGGCAAGGGAGGAACAGATGAAGATAGTGGTTGCGGTGAAGCGGGTGGCCGATCCCAACGTCAAGGTACGTGCCCTGGCGGACGGTTCCGGCGTCGATCTCGCCAACGTCAAGATGACGATGAACCCGTTCGACGAGATCGCCGTCGAGGAGGCAGTCCGCCTCAAGGAAGCCGGGCATGCGACCGAGATCGTCGTCGTGTCGGTGGGCTCCGAGAAATCGGCCGAAACCTTGCGCACGGCACTGGCCATGGGCGCCGACCGGGGCGTGCTGGTGCGCGCAGACGGGGTGGTCGAGCCGCTTGCGGTGGCAAAGATTCTGAAGGCTGTCGCCGACACGGAAAAGCCGGACCTGATCATCGTCGGCAAGCAGGCGATCGACGACGACGCCAACCAGACCGGCCAGATGCTGGCGGCGC
>NZ_JBMDKS010000084.1:0-3131 GCF_057809835.1 Mesorhizobium sp. FG116 | reverse complement strand
CGGGCGGACGCGCTGCTGGGCACGCCTCCCAACGCGCTGGTGCTGGCCTCGTCGGAGGACCACACCGATATTTACATGGTGGTCTGCGAAGAGCTGCTGACCAACACGCCCGGGATGTCCGGGCAGGAAAGCCCACTCGTGCGGGCTGATCTGGTCTTCTACGAGACGCCCGCTGGGGGTGCGGTTTTCTCGGTTAGCTCAATCGCCTGGGCCGGAAGTCTGTCCCACAACAACTATCAAAACAACGTCTCAAGAATAACCAGCAACGTCCTGGAGCGGTTTCTGGACCCAGAGCCGTTTTGCGAACCCGCCGTCTCGTTGGACGGCAGTCGGTAGGTAGAATCCAAACTTAGGGAGGATCTAATGCTAGAATTCAGAAAACTTCGCAGCACTGCTGCCCTTTTCGGTGTGATGCTTGCGGGTGCCGCTGCCTTCGGTCTCCCGCAAAGCGCTCGCGCGGACGACGATGTCGTGATCGGACTGGTTCAGGCTCTGAGCGGGCCGGGAAGCGTCCTGTCTCCTCCGGTGTTGCAGGCTGCGCAACTCGCGGCCGACGAAGTCAATGCCAACGGCGGCATCCTGGGGCGCAAGGTTCGCATCGAGAACGGCGATGACGGCACTGATCCGCGCATCGCGGAGCAAGCTTGGGATAGCCTCATCAACCAGAGGCATGCCAGCTTCATCATCTCAATGGAGACGAGCGCTGGGCGAGAGGCCGGCATCCCCGTCGCCGAGAAAGCCAATGTGCCAGCGATCTATACCTCGCTTTATGAGGGAGCGTCGTGCCACCCGACGCTGTATGCCAATGCGGAAGTCCCGAACCAGCAGACTGACCCGCTGGTAAAGTACCTGACGGAGAAGGAAGGTGCCAAGACGTGGTTCTTCGTCGGGAGCGACTATCTGTGGCCCCACAAGTCGTTCGAAATCGCGAAGAAGGTCATCGAGGCGGCCGGCGGCACGGTCGTAGGTGAGGAATACGCTCCAATTGGCACGACGGACTGGGCGTCGGTCGTGAGCAAGATCAACCGCACAAACCCCAGCGTCGTCCTGCTGGCCCTCGCCGGCGGCGCGGACAATGTTTCGATAATGAAGCAAAAGAACGCCTCCGGCTCTCCGGCCCTCGTTGCCAGCCTCGACATTGAGGAGGGCGCTCTTGCCGCCCTGGGCCCTGATGGTGAGGGCATCTACGTTCCGGGATCTTATTTCTCGACGGTGGACACCCCGGAAAACAAGAAATTCACCGAGGCGCTCCAGAAGAAGTTCGGGGACAAGATGGCCACGCCGACCTTCTTTTCGGCACCCACGTACGACGCTATCCATGAGTTTGCGCTGGCAGCGCAGAAAGCGCAAACCCTGGAAGGCAGCGCCGTCCTGAAGGCCTTGAGCGAAGTCTCTTTCAGCGGACCGCGGGGCACGGTGAAACTGACGACAGACCGACATGCCAGCCTGCCCATTTATCTGGGCAAGGCCAGGAGCGATGGAAAGTTCGACATCGTCCAGTCTTTGGGCACCATCGACGCTTCCAGGCAATGTGACCCCGAACCCAAGTTCGGGTCGAAGTAAGCAACAAACGGTGCGTGCCAACGACCGAGGACCCGCGTGCAGCGCGGGTCCCGGATGGTGCTCGCCTCCGTTGGGCAAAGCCACAGGAGTGGGCCTAAGCGATGCTATTTGATCTTCTCGACGTCATAACCACGGTGGCGCTGCTGTATGTCGTCGCCTTCGGGTTGCTGATCGTCTTCGGCGTTATGTCAGTTATCAATTTGGCACACGGGGCGTTCATCGTCCTTGGGGCCTATGCCGGCCTGATTGCGACCGAGCTCCATATCAGTCCCTGGTGGAGTTTTCTTCTCGCTCCGGCCGTCGGCTTTGTGTGCGGAAGCCTCATTGAAATACTGGTCGTGCGCCGGCTCTACGGCAGACCCCTCGACACCATCCTGGCTACGTGGGGGCTGAGCATCGTCATCATCCAGCTGGTTACCCTGTACTTCGGCCGCGGGGCCCAGTTCGTAAACATGCCCGTCCGCGGCTTCGTCGAGATCGCTGACATTCGGTACTCGACGTATCGGCTCATCATGGTCGGCATCGCATTCGCGCTGTGGGCCGCCTTCACAGCGTTTACCCGATTCACCGAGTACGGCCTGATCGCGAGATCAGTGATCATGAACGAGAATTTGGCCGCAGCCCTTGGAATCAATACGGGCCGCGTCCGCCTTATAACCTTCTCGGTGGGCTCCGCCCTTGCCGCCTTCGCCGGCGCCGCCATCGCACCGATGTCCAGCATCGACCCCAACCTTGGCGTTCCCTTCGTCATACCTGCATTCATGATCGTGTTTGTCGCCGGCCCCTCTCTGACGGGTCTGGCGTTTAGCGCTGCCATCCTCGGTGCCTGCCAGACTCTCGTGTCCATCTATGGAAACCAGATCATGGGGAGTTTGGTGATCGTAGTACTAGCCGTGCTGCTGGTCCGCGTATTCCCAACTGGCCTGACACCGGGTGCCATCCGCGATTTTGCCGCCGGAAGCAGAAAGGGGCGCTAGCCATGCACGGTCAAATTACGTCAGCCGAGGCAGTGGGTGCCCGGCGGCCCACGTGGCAAATGTTAGCAGTAGCTCTCGTAGCGGTACTGATGGCCGCAATGCCCGTAGTCGCCGATAATTACCTGATCGGCCTCATGGCTCGGGCATTCTGTTTCGCATTGCTCGCGATGACCGTCGACCTTCTATGGGGCTACGCAGGGATTCTGAGCCTCGGTCAATCTGCCTTCTTTGGCATTGGCGCCTACGCCGTCGGCATCGTTTTCACTCACTATATCGGATCATGGCCTGGTGCCTGCATTAGTTTGATCGGAGGCACGATAACCGCAGTCCTGGTGGCCGCAGCGCTGGGTTGGTTCATATTCTACGCCCGCATCAGCCTGATATTCCCGTTCTACGTCTCAGTAGTTACGTTGGCCATTGGCGTGGTATTCTATCAGGTTGTTCTGAGCGGCGGCGCTCTAACTGGCGCGAGCCAAGGACTCAGCGGCTTCAGTACGATCGAGCTTTCGCAAAATGAATGGTACTGGTTTCTGCTTGCAGTGCTCTTGGTGTTTGGCTTTCTCGGCTATCGCCTTGTGCGGAGCGACGGAG
>NZ_JBMDKS010000083.1:0-3199 GCF_057809835.1 Mesorhizobium sp. FG116 | reverse complement strand
CCGCGACAGACGAGTGGGACGAAAGCATGCACCTGTCCCAAACGATCGTCCCCTGGAGCGCTGATTGGCTCGCCTGCTACGAGTTGTGGCTCATGACCGGTCGCTGGACCGGCGGCGGACGTCACCCGACTCCTCGTGCAGCAGGAGTTGCATCATGACCTACCAGCCGCCCCGCCGTTCTGACGGCACCCTTCAGCAGACGCGAAAGAAGGAGCCGTGGCCGGAAGGCCGGATTTTCCGCATCTTGTCCATCGACGGCGGAGGCATCAAGGGTGTGTTCAGCGCATCCTATCTGGCCGAGATCGAGAGGCGTTTCCTGGACGGGCAGTCGATTGCCAGCCATTTCGACATGATCACCGGCACGTCGACCGGCGGCATCATCGCGCTCGCGCTCGCGGCAGGTATGACTGCCCGGCAGGCTGCCGAGATCTACACCCAACGAGGGTCCGTGATCTTTCCGAGGGGCGGGGGCATTTTTGATCTCCCGCGGTGGTTGCGGCACCCGAAGCACGACCAGAACGTCCTGAAGGACGAGCTTTTGAAGGTGTTCGGCGAGCGTCTTCTGGACGATGCAACGACGCGCCTTGTGATCCCGAGCTTCGAGGGTCGCTATGGAGAGCCCTACATCTACAAAACCCCGCACCACCCCGATTACAAGAAGGACCGGCACGCCAAAGCCTCGCATGTTGCGCTGCATACGTCGGCTGCGCCGGGATACTATCCCGGGGTCGAGAATGACGGCCACATCATGATCGACGGCGGCATCTGGGCGAACAACCCTGTTATGAATGCCGTGGTCGATGCGCTCGCCTGCTACGATCTCCCGCGGGAAGACATTCGCGTTTTGTCCATCGGCACGGGAGACGAGGTCCTTGGGCTCGACGAAGGCGTCCGGAAAGGGGGCCTCTTGCGCTGGGTATTTCCCGGGCTGAGCAAGGCGCCGATGATCTTTCGCGCGGCGGCGAAGGCCCAGTCTCACAACGCCCTTGGCCAGGCCTACCTTCTCATCGGCAAGCAGAATGTTGTTCGCATCGATCCGCCAGAATCGGAAAACCCCATAGGCCTCGATGATGTCGATCGCGCAGTAACAGAACTGCCCCGGCTGGCGCGTTCGCATGCCGAGGCGACCGGGCACTACGTCAACCAGATCTTCCTCGGCGACGCGGCGGACCGTTTCGTGAAGTGTGCGCTGTCATAGCGTCCGAACGAACCGCTGCAGATGGTCGGCTGCTTTTAGGATAACCAACAGCTCATTGTAATGGCCGGAATGGGGGCGCGTTGCCGCCGAAACTCATTGAACCCTGTGAACGGCAGCTTTCGCAGCGAAGTGACCCGAAACCTGCCAGTTCGCAAACCACCCCATTGCGGAAATACGTCTCGCACACCTCCAGACTCGTGGACGGCCGCGCAGCGAACGGAAATTGAAACTGTTAGATGAAAATCACGCCCTTGACGGGCTCAAACCCTCGCGAAAGCAGGCTTTCTTCCGATTGAAACCGGGAAGTAAAGCGAAAACAACCGAGGCCTTGGCCCGCTTGGATGAGCGGTTGGCGCGTTCTCCTATTCGCGAAGGGGTGGATCGAGCGTCAGAACTTTGTCGACGCGGCCGCAGCACTCTGGCTCGAGGGTGAGCTTGTCCATCTTGAAGATCTTGTCTTGCACACCGTCCATATGGATGTTCGCGCGCCGACCCACGAACTTACACCTGCACATGCCGTGGTGCGCGCCCGCCCACCTGATTGGGCGCTCGGCCCGGACGGACTGCGACAGCTCATCGGTCGCTGCGTCTTGGCCGGGTCAAAACAAAAGACTCTCGGGAAGGGGAGGGCGCCGCTGCGATCGAAACCAAACTCAGCGATCCGATTGAGGCATAAGGGATAGACCAGCTGGAGCGAAGAATTCGCGGCAATTGACGCGGTGCTTGAGCGCCACCAAGGTGCTGGAAGGCAAGGCCGTGCCAGCCCGAAAAGAGAACAGACGCTCGGCCGACGCTGGTTTACGACCTCGACTGGAACGAGGACGCGCGGCTTTGAGAATGGCAGGATATCGTCGTAGATACGCGGGCATTGCCGGTGGCGATGCGCGTGGCCATCCTGCTCGAGGCATGGTCCGAGATCGAGGTGCTGAACAACGCGAGCTGGCTTGAGCCGCTGCCGGTCGCCGCGCTGCTTCCGCAGGAGGGCCTTGCCGCGGCGGAGCGACGGTTGCGTGAACGTCGCGAGTTCAAAATTGCCCGATATGGTCGATTTAGTACTATACGGCCGATCGTCTCGTCTCGACCAGCCTGATTCAGGATAGGCAAAAGGTCCCGAAGCTGGGCGTACTCAATCCGGTTGGAGAACTCGGCCTGCGCGAGAGGACGGGACGGAGAGGTTCTAGAGCCCGTATGATACTCAGCGTGTCATGCACTGCTAATAAAAGAAGGAATTTCCACGTGGAGCCCGGCGCCCAGATTTCGTCACGCGTTCAAAATGCGCTCGCCAAAATTTCGACCGAGCACAGCATATCCTGTTTCACCGGGCTCGGTCGAAAAAAGAGCTACTTTTGCGAATGCTCATGTGCGGTCGTGGAATGGTTATGCGCCTTAAGGCTGTGCTCCTTGGCGGTGCTGGCGTGCGTTTTGGCCTCATCATGTCTGCCCGTATCATGATGATGCTCAGCTTGACGATGATGGTGGGCCGCCGCCTCATGATGCGCGGCCGCGTTTTGATGATGTTCACTGGAAGAGTGCTTCGTCGTGGTCGCCATAGTTAAATTCCTCTTGTGTCATTCGATGCATCAGTGCTTGCCGTTTTCCAACGTGGCAGCAGAGCAAACGTTCCGCAGTCGATGGGCTCTTAAACCGGTGCCGCCTTCTGCCCCAGCGACGGGATTTCGAGCCACGAGCACATCGGCGCCTTTAATCCAGCCGGACATTGGATTTTTGCGGCGTGGAGGGGCTCAACGTAGCACCACGCGTTGTTCCGGAAACACGTGGAGCGGGATGCAATTCAGTCGCGGTCCTTACTGCGCAGCCGTAGACCGCGGTCTAGCACGCGGTTGAGCATGTGCTACGTCAGGTGCGGGCGCTTTCTCTATGCCGATCAGGGGAGCGGTCCAAATGAGGCTTGGGCGTATTTTCGTGGATGCTCGAAGACAGCCGGTCCTCGGTATGGCATTCCTTAGCTTGAGCCAGAATAACTCCATATTGATTGGAACG
>NZ_JBMDKS010000082.1:0-3361 GCF_057809835.1 Mesorhizobium sp. FG116 | reverse complement strand
TCCCGGGCCGCAAAACCAGACTCGGACGCGGCGGACCACTCACTATTCCAGGATACGAGGTCATATCAGCAACAGCCCCGGGGTTAGATTTTCCTATGCGTAAATATATTTAATTGTGGAGAATAGTTGCATTTGACGGCGACTGCAAGACCGGTTTTGCAGCTTTCGCGCTCTCGCCGACATTGAAGGGCGCGGAAAACCCGTTGTCACCGGGATTTACTGTGGGTTTGGCGAACTCCCGCGCTTCTTGGCGCCGGCATAAAGGGCGACCGCCATGGCGCGGTTCCTGACGTCGAGTTTGTCGTAGAGGTTTTTCAGGTGGTATTTGACGGTGTTTTCCGAAATGCCGGTGCGCGAGGCGATCTGCAGGTTTGTCCAGCCGTCGGCGAGCACGGAGAGCAGTTCGCGTTCGCGCGTCGTCAGCCGCGACAGAGGTGTGTCGTTGATCTTGGAGACATCGACATAGGGGATGCAGATGCGTCCGTGCGCGACCGCCATCAGCGTGTCGAACAGGATTTGCGGGTCGTCGAACTGGTAGCAATAGCCCTGCACGCCGAGCCGCACGCATTGCTTGAGGATGGCGACGTCGTGGTCGTTCGAGAAGATGACGATGCGCGCCTCGAGCGCACGGCGCTGCATTTCGGCGAGCACTTCGCCGCTGTCCATGTCGGACAGTTTCCAGCCGAGCACGGCCAGATCGAAGCTTCGGTTGGGCGACGACAGTTCGCGCAGGAAGTCTTCCCCGGTCTGCACCGTGCCGGCGAGGTCGAAGCGGCCGTCGCGCGTGATCATGTCGGCCAGCGCCGACACCACCAGGGGGTTGCGTTCCGCGACGAGCACACGGAATTTCACGGCAGACGTCACAAGCGCCTCCCCTGACCTGCTTCCGGTTCCCGTTGCATCCTGTCGATGCTCATCTGCCCAAGTGACCTCCCGACGCCGCCATAGCCTCGATTCATGGTTCCACACGATCGTCCCGATCATGACGGATTGGTGACGGCAATTCACAGCATGAATTATTTTTTCCTTTTAGTACAGGGGTTTTGCGTCGAAACCGCTGTCGATGCCGGTGCCGATCCCCGTTTTGAAATGGGCGCAAAGCCTACAAACCTCTTGACGAAAGGGCAAATTCGGCTGATGTTCACCAACAAGAAAGAAATAAAACTGAGCGGAAACTACAGATGCCTCGCGCCCTTTGGGAGATTCGGCGCAGGCATCCAACATCTCAAAAATGCAGTAAGGGGACATCGCCATGAGCGTGATTGCAGAACCGCATTCTGCGGAAGCGGGACAACTACATCGAACTATCGACTGGCGCGGCGCATTCTGGGTGGCCAGCGGCGTGCCTGCGCTCGTGCTTTTCTCCATCGGCGGTATTTCCGGCACCGTCGGCATTCCGGCCTACACGATCTGGATCGTGTCGGTGTGCTTCGGCCTGATCCAGGCCTGCACCTATGCCGAGATCGCCGGCCTGTTCCCGAGCAAGTCGGGCGGCGCTTCCGTGTACGGCGCAACCGCTTGGCTGCGCTATTCGAAGTTCATCGCGCCGCTGTCGGTGTGGTGCAACTGGCTGGCGTGGACGCCCGTGCTTTCGCTGGGCTGCTCGATCGCGGCCGCCTACATCCTGAACGCACTTGCGCCGATCCCGGCCTTCACCGACGCCTCGCCCGAGGTTGTCGCCTGGCTCGCCGATCCGGCCAATGCCGGCAAGGCTGCGGCAGATGCGATCACCGCGCTGACCGCTGCCGGCACGCCGGCGATCCGCGAGTGGACGCTTTATAGCGGCTCGCTCGGCCCGGTGTCGTTCTCGTTCAACTCGGTCTTCGTGATCGGCGCGGTCCTGATGCTGATCACCTTCGCGATCCAGCACCGCGGCATTCTCGGCACGGCCAACGTCCAGAAGTACATTGGCCTCGCCGTCATCATCCCGATGCTGATCGTCGGCATCGTGCCGATCGTCACCGGCCAGATCAACTGGGACAACTACACGCCCTTCGTTCCGCTGGCCGAGGCTTATGTTCCGGCGCCCGGCGAATGGAACATCTCCGGCTGGACGCTGGTGTTCGGCGGCCTGTTCATCGCCGCATGGTCGGCCTACGCGTTCGAGACCTCGATCTGCTTCACCAGCGAGTTCAAGAACCCGGGCCGCGACACGGTGCGCGCGATCCTTTACTCGGGCCTGCTCTGCCTGCTGCTCTATACGCTGGTGCCGTTCACCTTCCAAGGCGTGCTCGGCCTTGAAGGCATGCTGGCCGCCGACATCGTCGACGGTTCGGGTGTCGGCCATGCGATGGCGCAGATGGTCGGTGGTTCCGGCTTCGTCACCTCGATCATGATCATGCTGATGATCCTGGCGCTGATGCTGGCCATCAACACGGCGATGGCCGGCTCCTCGCGCACCCTCTACCAGGGTTCGGTCGATGGCTGGCTGCCGCGCTACCTCTCGCACGTCAACCACCACGGTGCGCCGACCAGGGCGATGTGGACCGACCTGATCTTCAACCTCGGTCTTCTCGCCATTGCCTGCGCGGATGCGGCAAGCTTCTTCTTCATCCTCGCCGTTTCCAACTGTGGCTACATCATCTTCAACTTCCTGAACCTCAACTCGGGCTGGATCCACCGCATCGACAATGGCCATATCCATCGTCCGTGGCGCGCCCCGACCTTCCTCATCGCGATCGGCGGCATGCTGTCCTTCGTCAATGCGATGTTCATGGGTGCCGGCGCCAAGGTGTGGAACCCGTGGGCACTGTGGGCTGGCTTCATCGCCGCAGCGCTGATCATCCCGGTGTTCTGCTTCAGGCATTACATCCAGGATGGCGGGCGCTTCCCGACCCACATGCTGGATGATCTCGGCATCACCCAGGAAGACCTGAAGAACCGCAAGGCAGGCATTCTTCCCTACCTCACCCTGGCAGGCGGAATTTCCGTGGTGCTGCTGGCGAACTGGTTCTTCGTCATCTGACGAAATCGATCTGAAAAATGGAAGGCCGGCTCCATGCCGGCCTTCTGCATTTTGGGAAAATCCTTATTTTTCAGTAGCTTCGACAAGCGGGCCCGGGCATCAGTGATATTTCTTTGTATGAAAGAATATTGAACAGCAGTTGACTTTCGCGAGGCATCGCTGTTAGAAATGGGGAATACGCAAATGCTCTTTTGGCGACCCGTGTTCGGGTGGCAAGGCAGTAGCCGGACGTCGGCCGGATGAGCATCTCGGGAGGGATAACAGGAAAATGGCATCTGTAATAGACGGCAAGGTTGTAGCGGCGGATGTGGTTGCCAAGGTTAAGGCCGAGGCGGACAGGCTGATCGCCGAGACGGGCGTCGTGCCGGGCATTGCGGTGGTCATCGTCGGCCATGA
>NZ_JBMDKS010000081.1:0-3368 GCF_057809835.1 Mesorhizobium sp. FG116 | reverse complement strand
ATGTATGTCCCTCATCGACGTGGAGGTGAGAAACTTCAGGTCGTGGCTGTGGTAAACTTCAAGGGCGGATCTGGAAAGACAACTACTGCAGCCCATCTTGCGCAGCATTTAGCTCTGACTGGACATCGAGTGCTGGCTCTCGACCTCGATCCGCAGGCCTCTCTTTCGTCGCTACATGGCTTTCAGCCAGAACTTGACCAAGTCAAATCGATCTATGACGCGATCCGATACGATGGGGAGAAAGTCCCGATCTCGGAGGTTATCCAGAGGACGAATTTCCCTGGCCTCGACATCGTTCCGGCCAACCTGGAATTGCAGGAGTTCGAGTACGACACTCCGCTTGCAATGTCGGACAAAAGCTCGAACGAGGGGAAGGCGTTCTTCACCCGTATCTCTAACGCCTTGGCAGAGGTCGATGAGCAGTACGACGTTGTCATTGTCGATTGTCCGCCACAACTTGGTTACTTGACGATCACTGCACTGACGTCCGCGACATCGGTTCTGATTACGATTCATCCGCAGATGTTGGATGTAATGTCGATGGGTCAGTTCCTGCTCATGCTCGGCGGTATCTTGGAACCTATCAGGAGCGCTGGAGCAGCCGTGAATCTTCAATGGTATCGCTATCTGATTACGCGGTACGAGCCGACAGACCAGCCTCAAGCCCAGATGGTCGCGTTCTTGCAAACGCTATTTGGTGAATTCGTGCTCAAGAACCAGATGCTAAAATCTACCGCGGTGTCTGACGCAGGAATTACGAAACAGACACTCTATGAAGTGGAGAAAAGCGCAATGACGCGGTCAACATATGATCGAGCTATGGAAGCTCTGGAAGATGTGAATGGCGAAATCGTAGGGCTTATCCATGAAGCATGGGGGCGCCAGCTTGTCCGCTGACAAAATCGAGCTTTTTGCATGTCAGATCAATGCGCTGAACGGATTGGGGATCGGGTAGATGGCTCGTAAGAACCTACTGTCTGGCCTCGTAGGGATAGATGACAATATCTCAGAAGGCTCCGCGCCCGCATACCCGATGCGAGGCGCATCCAAGTCGATGATCCGGTCCGTCAATGACTTAGCCAGGCAAGCCGACGCCTATCTGGAAGGCGAGCAAATTGTTGATCTCGATCCGGCAGTGATCGATGCGTCCTTCGTGGCAGATCGTATCGAGGACGACCGAGAACAATATCTTGAACTGCTTGAGGCAATACGGGAGAACGGTCAGAATTCACCGATCCTTGTGCGCCCGCATCCAAGGGCAGACGGTCGCTATATGATCGTGTTTGGGCACCGCCGGTTTCGAGTTGCCAAACAGCTCGGCCGAAAGGTGAGGGCGGTCGTTAAAGCCATCGACGATACCGCCCATGTTATCGCTCAGGGGCAGGAAAACTCTGCCAGAGCGAATTTGAGTTTCATTGAGAAAGCTACCTTCGCCAAGAGTCTTGAGGAACTGGGATACGGCCGCGATGTCATTTGCTCGGCCTTGGCATCCAATGAAGCTGCCGTGTCAAAAATGATTTCTGTTGCCATCCGAATTCCGGTTGCCGTTATTCAGGCAATTGGCTCCGCGCCCGAAGTTGGCCGTGAGCGTTGGGTAGCCCTGTCTCTTCTCGTCAGTAAGAAATCCAACGTAGTTAACGACATTGTTTCGGCCTCCGAATTTAGCAAACTTGAGAGCACCGAACGGTTTGAGCGCCTCTTTGCTGCCGTGAACACGAGTGGAATGGCAGTCCGTAAGGCAGTGATAAAGTCTGACGACAAAGCATGGGTGCCCGCCGACAAGTCGGTTAGCGTGACTGTCAAAAAAATAGCGAAGAAAGCCACCGTCACTCTCGGGAGTAGCGACGGCCTTCGCTTTGCTGATTTCATCATTGGACAACTTGATGACCTCTATGAGGCCTTCCGGAAGTCCGCGAAGGAGTAGCAGGAGAGTAAAAACCCGCAAAAGAAAAAGGCCCCCGAACGTCTCCGCGCGGAAGCCCTTCTCAGTCGTGTAGCAACTCTGAGAATCGCAAATTCGCGAATCACTGTCAAGAGTCTTGGCGTCGTTTTGGCGAGCAAGTTTCTTTTGCCTCAATGAAGGTGAAGGAACATGGAGAGGGAAATTGCAACGACTCCCTTCGGGAGTCGGGCGATGTCGATTGCGCTTTTGGCAGCGCGTCACGAGGCGGCGGAGATACCTGAGGGCAAGGCCGCCGACAAATGGCAGGTCTATCGCGACCTGTGCGAGGGCAAGGCGATCATCGGCGTCGGCGACCGCGCGCTGGCGGTGCTGGCAGGGCTTTTATCGTTCTATCCGGATGACGAACTGTCGGCGGAAAACGGGCTGATCGTGTTCCCGTCGAACCGGCAACTCGCGCTCCGGGCGCACGGCATGGCGGATGCCACGCTGCGTCGGCACCTGGCTGTGCTGCTCGAGTGCGGCATCATCCTGCGCAGGGACAGCCCGAACGGCAAGCGCTATGCCCGCAAGGGCAGGGGAGGGGAACTGGAGGACGCCTTCGGCTTCTCGCTGGCGCCGCTCTTAGCTCGCACCGATGAATTCCACGCCGCGGCTGAACGGGTGCGTGCGGAGAACCGTGCGCTGAGGCTGATACGCGAGCGCATCACGCTGCAACGCCGCGATATAGGCAAACTGATCGAGACGGCGATCGAGGAAAGCGCTCCGGGTGCCTGGGCAAGCCTGTGGCGGCGGTTCAGGGCCGTCGTGGAGCGCCTTCCGCGCAAGGCGATGCTCTCTGAATTGGAGCCATTCGCGACGGAACTCGATGCTATTCGCGATGAAGTCGATATCTCACTGGAAAGGCTCATTAATGTTCAGAATCGGAGCGCCAATGAGTCTCAAAATGAGCGGCAGCAATCTGATTCAAACCCCGACTCTATTTTTGAATTTGAACCAGCTTTCGAGAAAGCCAGGGCCGCCGCCGAGCCACAACCCCGACGGGAAGAGCAGCCTAGGACCTATCCGCTGGGACTTGTGCTGAAAGCTTGCCCCGACATCGCCGACTATGCCGTCGACGGTATCCACAGCTGGCGCGATTTGATGGTGACCGCAGCGCAGGTGAGGGGCTATCTGGGTGTTTCGCCTTCGGCATATGAGGAGGCCTGTCATGTCATGGGTCAGGAGACGGCGCCGATCGTCGTCGCCTGCATCCTGCAGCGCGCCCAGCACATCAATTCAGCTGGAGGGTATTTGCGTGTGCTCACCGAAAAGGCGAGGGCAGGGCAGTTTTCAGTCGGACCGATGCTGATGGCGGCACTCAAGGCGAACAGCTCGTTACCTGACACGAAAGCTGGCTAGGTTGACCACCAAACTGAAGAGACGGTGATGGCTCATACAATTTTGAACGGCCGGCCTATACCTGCGC
>NZ_JBMDKS010000080.1:0-3372 GCF_057809835.1 Mesorhizobium sp. FG116 | reverse complement strand
CTGCAGGAGATCGCTCGGCTTGGAGGGCAGCGGCGTCTTTTTCTTCGGCAGCGGTTTGCCTTCGATCTTGGCCTTGACCAGTTCGGCGACCGCCGCGTCGTAGCGGTCGTCGAAGCTCTTGGCGTCGAACGAGCCCTTCTTGGTGTTGATGATGTGCTTGGCGAGGTCGAGCATCTCGCCCTCGATCTTCATCTCCGGGATGTCGTCGAAGGCTTCCTTGGCCGAGCGGACTTCGTAGTCGAAGTTAAGCGTCGTTCCAATCAGGCCCTTGCCGTGTGGGCGGATCAGCACCGTGCGTAACCGGCGGAACAGGACTGTGCGGGCGAGCGCGGCGACCTTCGCCTGCCGCATTCCGTCGCGCAGCAGCCTGAACGCATCGGCGCCCATCCTGTCCGGGGCCAGATAGTAGGGCTTGTCGAAATAGACGTCGTCGATCTCGTGACAAGGCACGAAAGCCTCGATCTTAAGGGTCTTGTCGCTCTCCGGAACCGCCGCGGCGACCTCTTCCGGTTCGAGCACGACGAAATCGCCGTTCTCGATCTCGTAGCCCTTGACCTGGTCGTCCCGCTCGACCGGATCGCCCGTCTCGCTATCGACGAATTCGCGGCGCACCCGGTTGCCGGTGGCACGATTGAGCGTGTTGAAAGCGATGCGTTCCGATGAGGAGGCGGCTGTATAGAGCGCCACCGCGCAGGCGACCTCGCCGAACTTGATGTAACCCTTCCAGTTCGGCCGCGCTGCAACCATGACACTCACACTCCGGCACAACCTATGCGAATCAATAAAGACATTGGCCGCCGGTATGGTTCCGCAGTCAAAAAGAATCTGAATTCAAAGGGTTGGCAGCATCGCCCGACAAATGGTCTCGGTGCGGCTATGTGACCGCAAAAAGCACCGGAAGATTCGTGTTGCCATCGCGGCGCGTCCCAATGGTGATTTGACACAACCACGTCGTCCAACCGAGATTATCCTGAAAGAGCGCAGGCGATATTCACTCGGTCGAGACGATCATGGGCAATTACAGAGGCCATCGCGAGCGACGCGGACGTCGCACCGATGACAAGGCGGACTTTCTGCCGGAGAGGACTTCCGAACCAAGCTATTTCCAGCGTTCTGCCGCCGCGAAAGCGCTGCCGGTCGATGCCGAAGTGGTATGGTTCAACGAAGGCAAGGGTTTTGGCTTCGTCAAATTGCAGGACGGCGCCGAGGCGTATCTTCACATCCGCGCGCTCGAAGCCGCGGGGCGCAGCAGCGTCTCGGAGGGAACACCGCTCAAGGTTATCGTCGAGGAAAATCAGCGCGGCCGCCAGGTGGCGCAGGTCCTGGAAATCGGCGAAGCGCCTGCCGGCGCGCCATCGCGTTCGCTGCCGGCCGAGCCTGATCGCGTCGCTTCCGGCGAAACGACGGGCACGGTGAAGTGGTACAATTCGGAGAAGGGATTCGGCTTCATCGCTCCGAGCGACGGCGGGAAAGACGTTTTCGTCCACGCGACGGTGCTCAGCCGATCAGGGATAACGGTACTGACCGAAGGCCAGGCGGTAATCATGGAATGTGGGCAAGGCAAGAAAGGCCTGGAAGTTCGCGGCCTTCGGCTGGCGTGACGCATCTCCTACGGGAGCTTCGTCGAAAATAGCTGCTTTGGGACGGAGCCCAGAGGCGCATGCCCGTGGAACCCGCTGGGCGCGCTTGTCCTTCCGTCTCACCAGATTCCAGGCAAGAGGCGGAAACGAACACGGCGGGCATAGTCCGCATAGCCGTCCAGCCCGGCACGAAGCAGGGAGTCCTCCCAGCTCGTGCGTAGGATCAGCACCGCGCGGGCCCAAGCCGCCGGGACCAAGGCCCACCATGAGGCCAGCGCCAGCGCGAGGCCTGCGAATATCATGATCGCCCCGACATATCCCGGATGGCGGACGATCGCATAAGGCCCGGAGGAGATAACCTGCTGGCCGCGCTCCTTCTGGAGGCGGACGCCGGGCTCGAAGAAGCGATTGACGGCTTGCGCCCACGTCCCCAGCAGGGTGCCTGCGCCAACCAGGATGTAGCCAACGATCACGATCGATAGCGGAACGGCCGGCCACCCCATCCGGCCGCTGTCGAGGGTCGCCAGCGGGATCTCCGCCACCATCGCCGGCAGCATCAGCCAGAGCAGGACCAGGTCCCAGCGTTCCGTCCCGGGCTGGAAGCGGCTGCGCGCGGTAGATGATGGGATTTACCCGCCACAGGACCAAAGCCGAAAAGCCGTACACAATGACGAGCAACGCAATGAAAACCCAGCCCGGCGCCCAGGCAAGCCGGCCGGCCGGCGCGAAGACAAGCGCCAACAGCGCCGGCGGCAGACCGATCGCATAGGCGATTGCCTTCGGTCGGGACATTGGTTCCGGTTCAGTGACCGTCCTCCGGGATTCCTAACGCACATCGGGCGCTCCGCCTGACGGTTCGCGCTTTTCCGAACGCCACGTGCCGTCCTTGCGCCGGGTCAGGCGCCAGTCATGAGCCGCGACCTGCGTGCCTCTTCCTGTACGATAGGTGGGAACGTGAAGGTCGATCGTCTGGCCATCGCGTTGCCATCGTCCGATCACGGTCACGCCGTCGCCGAACTCGACCAGGCAGTCCGGTCTGTCGCTTCCGTCGTCTTCGACCGTGACGCGGCCGCGCGGAAACGCATGACTATGCGGAAAGACGAAGCGCATCAACCGACCTGTTCGACGGTAAGCGTCCCGGCCGGCAGTGGCCGGATCAGCGATTGCGCCGGCACGGACGGATCGAGCCAGTCGGCCCGCGCACCGCGCTCCAGGATGACGATCTGACGATCGTGATAGGGCGCGATGTCGGGACCGGGCTCCGTCGTCAGCATGGTGAAGGCCTCGCCGACCTCCTTTGTGTCGCGCCAGATGCCCGCGATCGCGAAGATCGGCTCGCCCGTCTTCGTGAACAGCCACTTGTCCTTGCGCTTTTTTGCCTTCTCGGTTGGGTCCGTGTGTTCGTAGAATCCGTCTGCAATGATGATGCAGCGGTTAGAGGTGAACTCGCGCCCATCGGAGCGGAAATTGTAGACCGGCCGCTTGTTCGGTCCCGGCCAACTCCAGCGTCGTTGCACGAGGTCACCTTCGTCCCGCTCGCCCTCGACGGTGCGCAGGATCGGCGCGACGTCCGAGATCTTGATATCGTCCCGCGCCTCGATGTTCGGCCGTCCCTCCGAGAACCGGATCTTGATCTTGAGGTCGGCGAACTCCTCCATGATCGACGAGATTTCCACCTTCAGGCGATAGTCATTGCACATCCGTCCTCCGTTTGGTTCGCCTTTGCATTGCGACCTCGTTCGTGGTATGTTCACTCGCTATGACCGCGAAGCTTTTCGATGCCGACGCGCCG
>NZ_JBMDKS010000008.1:0-152334 GCF_057809835.1 Mesorhizobium sp. FG116 | reverse complement strand
CGGGCCTGCCCTCCAAGCCGTCGTCCGAGAACATCCATCTCGACGACAATGGCGACATCCAGGGTCTGAGCTGAGCCGCACAACAACCGGAGCAACCCTCCGCAACCAACACAAGGAGGCGCCCACAAGGCGCCTCTTTTGGTTTTTGGCGGCAACTGCGTTCGGCGGCGCGTCTGGACGCGGCTGTGCGGCTTTCCTATAAGATCGAAAACATCAACCGGCTGGATCGCGGACAGGAAGTCGGGCCGGGCTGGTGGTCGGCTGGGCCTTTTCCCGTCCCGAGCCCATTCGAAATGGACGCTGCCATGACCGGACCCAATCCCAACATCAAGCATCCGATCTTCATGCATCCGCGCGTCGGCTTCCTGAAGGCGCTGGTGGATGCGCCGAACATCGAGATCGGTGATTTCACTTACTATGACGATCCGGACGGGCCGGACAAATTCGTCGAGAGATGCGTGCTGCATCACTACCCGTTCATCGGCGACAGGCTGGTGATCGGCAAGTTCTGCGCCATAGCCGAGGGTGCGCGCTTCATCATGAACGGCGCCAACCATGCCATGTCGGGCTTCTCCACCTACCCGTTCAACATTTTCGGCCACGGCTGGGAAGAGGGCTTCGACGTGGCGAGCTGGGAAAAGGAAAACCGCGGCGATACCGTTATCGGCAATGATGTCTGGATCGGCATGGAAGCGATCGTCATGCCGGGTGTGACCATCGGCGACGGCGCAATCGTTGCCGCCAAGTCGGTTGTCACGCACGACGTGCCGCCCTATGCCATCGTTGCCGGCAACGCGGCGAAAGTCGTGAAGACGCGCTTCGACAACAGGACGGTCGAAAGGCTGATCCGCCTTGCCTGGTGGGATTGGCCGCTCGACAAGATCAATCGCAATCTCAATGCCATTCGCGGCAGCGACCTGAACCGGCTGGAGGCCGCTGCTTGACTGCTCAACAGACACTGCTCGACGTCAACCTGTTCACGCGCAACTGGGTGTTCATCCGCGGCGTGCCGGCGATGAAATTCCTGCCGCCCGAGGGACCGCCCGAGATCGCCTTTGCCGGCCGTTCCAATGTCGGCAAATCGTCGCTGATCAATGCGCTTATCGGCCATAAGGGTCTGGCGCGCACCTCGAATACGCCGGGGCGCACGCAGGAACTCAATTACTTCGTGCCGGACGGCTTTTCGGGCGAAAGCGGCGACCTGCCGCCGATGGCGCTGGTGGACATGCCGGGCTACGGCTATGCGCAGGCGCCGAAGGATCAGGTCGACCAGTGGACCAAGCTCGTTTTCGACTACCTGAAAGGCCGGGTGACGCTGAAGCGCGTCTACGTGCTGATCGATGCCCGCCACGGCATCAAGAAGAACGACGAGGAGGTGCTGTCGCTGCTCGACAAGGCGGCGGTGTCATACCAGATCGTGCTGACCAAGACCGACAAGATCAAGGCGGCCGGCGTGCCGCGCCTGATCGAGGAAACATTGGAGAAGATCCGCAAGCGCCCGGCGGCCTTCCCGGGCGTGGTGGCGACATCATCGGAAAAGGCCGAAGGGCTGGACGAGTTGCGCGCGGCGATCGTGCTGGCCGCGAACGGGCTCTAAAGCGTGTCGCGATCTTTCAGATTCGCTCAATACGCTTTAGTCCTTTGATTTTATGCACGTCTTTATCCCGAAACCGGTTCCCACTTTCGGGAGACATGCACTAGCTCATTTCGCAATTCCGGACGGAAAACCGGTTGTTATTTTTCCTGGAGTTGCTTCAGGCCGGCTTGAAGCTGAGCGACAGGCCGTTGATGCAGTGGCGCTTGCCGGTCGGAGGCGGGCCGTCATCGAAGATGTGGCCGAGATGGCCGCCGCAACGGCTGCAATGGCACTCGACCCGCACCATGCCGAGCGTTGAATCCTCGCGGGTGCCGATGCTTTGCGGCAGCGATTCCCAGAAACTCGGCCAGCCGGTGCCGGATTCGAATTTGGTGTCCGAAGCGTAGAGGGGCAGGTCGCAGCCGGCGCAGGCGAATGTGCCCTTGCGGTGTTCTTCAAGCAGCGGGCTGGTGAATGGTCGCTCGGTCGCCTCGTGGCGCAGCACCGAATATTGGTCCGCCGACAGCATCTGCTTCCATTCGGCATCGGTCCTGGTGACGGCAAAGGTCTCGGCCTGTGCTTCTGCGACGCTGCCTGAACGCCAGAACACTGCGGCTGCGGTCAGGAAAGTAGCGGATGCGGTGCCGTTCAGGAGCAGTTGGCGACGGTTCATGATGCAGTTCCTTTCGCAGAATTTTGCCAGACGACGACCGCGCCGGGAAATCAAAATGCGGTGACGCGGTGAATGGCGAGGCTGCGCGGTCGTTGAAGAAACCGCGCAGCCTGACGTCTTCCTGATCTATTCGCAGGCAGGGCCGCCGGCGTTACATCTTCGGCAAAAGAACCTTGTCGATGACGTGGATGACGCCGTTCGATTGCTCGACATCTGCGATGGTGACGTTGGCGACATTGCCGTTTTCGTCGGTGACGGTGACCTTGCCGCCTTCATCCTTGAGCGTCAGTTCGCAACCGCCGACGGTCTTGACCTTGTGCGCGCCGCCATCGTCCTTGACCATCTTCATCACGTCAGCCGCCATCGCCTTGGCGCCGATGACATGGCAGGTCAGGATCTTGGTGAGCTGGTCCTTGTTTTCAGGCTTGAGCAGCGTGTCGACGGTGCCTGCGGGCAGGGCCTCGAAGGCCGCGTTGGTCGGCGCGAACACCGTGAACGGGCCTGCGCCCTGCAGCGTCTCGACCAGGCCGGCGGCTTTGACGGCGGCGACGAGCGTGGTGTGGTCCTTCGAGTTGACGGCGTTTTCGACGATGTTCTTGTCGGCATACATGGCGGCGCCGCCGACCATCGGGTTTTCGGCATAGGCGACGGTTCCGAGCGCGGACAGGGCGACGACGCCGGCGAACAGTGCAGTGGCGATCTTGCGCATATCAAGTCTCCTTGGATTTCGAACACCCCATTGGTGGGGCCGCAAGGAGATACGGTGTGACTTTGCAGGAGTTTCAGCGGACGCGAAGAATTCCAGCCAGATTAATAGGTCCTGACCCTAGATATTCTTCAGGTCGCCCGTCGCGACGACAGGTCCGGTCGGCTGGCCGGTCGGCGAACCGCCGGGAGGCTCGACGCTGACGGCGAGGACCGCGCCTTGTTCGAGCTGCTGCTGGATGGTGGGCGTGACCGGAACCGTTGTCGCCGCGCCGACTGGGATGACGCCGAGCGAAACGGGCGGCTTGTCGCCCTCGATCAGCCACAGTTCGAAGTCCTTGCCCTGGTCGCGCTCGCCGGAGAGATGCGACAGGCCGACATTATGGTGGGCGGCGTCGTAGACGGCGAGATACTTCACATTGCTGCTGTCGGCGGCAAGCGAGGCGACAAGCCGGGTCTGCTGCGGCGCCGGTGGCTGCAGGTAGGGCAGGGCGACGGCGATAGCGAGGCCGGCAACGGCAGCGGCGGTCAGCCCGCGCCAGAAGCCGAGGCTTGCCCAGATGCCGGTGCGGGGTGCGGCTGCGGGCGATGTGGAGGCGGAGGCAAACAGCCGCTGGTCGATTGCCGCCTTGACCGATTGGGAAGGCTCGGCCGCTGGATAGGCGTCGGCCAGGGGCGACAGCCGCACTTCCCATTCATCGACCAGCCGCGCGAAGGCTGGATCCGTGTCGATGCGATGGGTCGCTTCCTGCCGCTCGGCTGAGGACAGGACGCCAAGAACGTACTCGGCGGCGATGAGATCGTCGCTTTCCCGTTCCGGTCCGTGTTCACCCGTCAGCGTCATCTTTCCAGGCATTCCCGTAGTTTCATCAGGCTGCGCCTGAGCCAGGTCCTCATCGTGTTGAGCGGCACTTTGTAACGTTCGGCCAGCTCGGCATAGCTTTCACCTTTCAGGTAGGCGCCGCGAACGGCACCGGCCCGGTCGTCTTCCAGTTCCTCCAGGCAGCGATGGATCTGGCCGGCCTCGTCGCCCGACACCGCCGCAGCCTCCGGGCCAGGCGTCGGGTCGGCCACGTCGAGCACGGTCTCGATATCGGCAGCCGGTCGCCGTCGCGCCCTGATGCGGTCGATCGAATGATTGCGCGCAATCGCCACAAGCCACGAGATCGGACTGAGATCCGACACCGCGAAGCGGTCTGCCTTGGTCCATATCTTGACGTAGACTTCCTGCAGCGCGTCTTCAGCCTCGCCCCGATCGTTCAAGACACGCAGGCACACGCCGAAAAGTTTCGCGCTCGTCTGCCGATAGAGCAGATCGAACGCCGCCCGGTCCTTCATCGAAGTGCGGACAATGAGCTTGGTGATATCCTGCGGCTCCATCGCGGCTCAAATTATGCGATCAGCAGGCATTTGCAATGCTGCATCAATGGTAACTGCCATTGGCTGCCAAAAGGGCGACAAGCCATTTGCCCCTGTCGAGGTTTCCCGCTAAGACCCGCCCGTTCCTTTAGAAAAGCCGGGAAACGCCTTGATGTCGGATATTGCCGCCACCGCCGAAATGCAGGCCGCGCTTCTTTCGAGAGCCCTGCCTTACATGCAGCGCTACGAGAACAAGACGGTGGTGGTAAAGTATGGTGGCCACGCCATGGGCGACACCGAACTTGGCCAGGCTTTCGCACGCGACATCGCCCTTTTGAAGCAGTCCGGCGTCAATCCGATCGTGGTGCATGGCGGCGGGCCGCAGATCGGCGCGATGCTGGCCAAGATGGGCATCGAATCGAAATTCGAAGGCGGACTTCGCGTGACTGACCAGAAGACGGTCGAGATCGTCGAGATGGTGCTGGCCGGCTCGATCAACAAGGAGATCGTGGCGCTGATCAACGCCGAGGGCGAGTGGGCGATCGGCCTGTGCGGCAAGGACGGCAACATGGTTTTTGCCGAAAAGGCGCGCAAGACCATGGTCGATCCCGATTCCAACATCGAGCGCGTGCTTGATCTGGGCTTCGTCGGCGAGCCGGTCGAGGTTGACCGCACGCTGCTCGACCTTCTGGCGCGTTCGGAAATGATCCCGGTGATCGCGCCGGTGGCACCCGGCCGCGACGGCCATACCTACAATATCAATGCCGATACGTTTGCGGGCGCGATTGCCGGTGCGCTGGAAGCCAAGCGCCTGTTGTTTCTGACCGACGTGCCGGGCGTGCTCGACAAGAACAAGAAGCTGATCGACGAGCTGACGGTCGCCGAGGCCAAGGCGCTGATCAAGGACGGCACCATTTCCGGCGGCATGATCCCGAAGGTCGAGACCTGCATCGAGGCGATCGAGCGCGGCGTCGAAGGCGTCGTCATCCTGAATGGCAAGACGCCGCATTCGGTGCTTTTGGAACTGTTCACCGAACATGGCGCCGGCACGCTGATCGTGCCCTGATAGCGCTCTATCGACGCAGATGGGACAGCGGCACGTGGCCGGGTCCCTTGATGTTCTGCAACACGAGCTGCGTGTGGACGTCGCGCACGCCCTTCAGCCGCATCAGGCGGTGCATGACGAAGGCGTTGAGGTCGTCCACCGACGGCACCATGACGTGCAGCAGGAAGTCGTGATCGCCGGTCATCGTCCAGCATGACGACACCTCGTCCATGTGCTCGACGGCGGCGATGAAGGCCTCGGGCGAGCCGTCGCTATGGCTGGTCAGGCGAACCTGGATGAAGACCTCGACCGACAGGCCGACTGCGCGGCGGCTGATCCGCGCGGCAAAACTCTTGATGATGCCGGTCTCCTGAAGCGCCTCGAAGCGGCGCGCGCAAGGCGTGGTGGAGAGTCCGATTTCCTGCGCGAGCTCCGAAACAGGTTTGCGGCCATCGCGTTGCAGGATGTCGAGCATCCTGATCTCGAAATCGTCGAACTGAGGCATTTTCACTCCGCAATGCTATCCATAGAAGGATATTGCCTCAAAATCCTAGTTTCAGCGATAGGAAAAACCGATTTGCCTTCCCGAAAGGCGGTAATCTGCCGGCAGATCAGGCTGGTTTTGCCGCGGGAGAGCTATCATGACCATCAGCGTTGCCGATTATGCCCGTGAATGCGCTGCACAGGGTCTGCGCGGCGACTATTCGGTATGTCGCACGGACTTCACGGTTCGGCAGGACTATGACTACAGCCAGGCGGAGCAGAAGGTCTGGCGCACGCTGTGCGACCGCCAGACCAAGCTGACCGAAAGACTGGCGCACCACACCTATCTTGATGGCGTGAAGGCGCTTGGCCTGCTCGACCGCATTCCCGATTTCGGTAAAGTCAGCGAACGGCTGCGCAGGCTGACGGGCTGGGAAATCGTCGCCGTACCGGGCCTCATCCCGGCGGGGCCCTTCTTCGATCATCTGGCCAACCGCCGCTTTCCGGTGACCAACTGGTTGAGAAGCGAAGATGAGCTCGACTACATTGTCGAACCGGACATGTTCCATGACTTTTTCGGCCACGTGCCGATCCTGACCCAGCCGGTCTTCGCCGATTTCATGCAAAGCTACGGCACGCGCGCCGAGGAAGCGATTGCAGCCGGTGGCGACGAGATGATCACCCGGCTCTACTGGTACACCGCCGAATACGGGCTGATGCACGAGCCGGGACAGGAACTGAAAGCCTTCGGGGCGGGGCTGATGTCGTCCTACACCGAATTGAGCTTCGCGGTGACCGACACCAAGGCGCATCGCGTGCCGTTCGACCTCGAGACGGTGATGCGCACGACCTATGAGATCGACAAGTTCCAACGCGCCTATTTCGTGCTGCCGTCATTCGACGTGTTGCGCGATGCCTTCCAACAGGCCGACCTGAAGGCAATCGTGCGGCGCTGGAAGGACCAGCCGACGCTCGATCCGGCCAGTCTCCCAACGGCAAGCCTTTAGACTGCGATTTT
Source organism: Mesorhizobium sp. FG116 (assembly GCF_057809835.1). Classification (NCBI taxonomy): domain Bacteria; kingdom Pseudomonadati; phylum Pseudomonadota; class Alphaproteobacteria; order Hyphomicrobiales; family Phyllobacteriaceae; genus Mesorhizobium; species Mesorhizobium sp. FG116. Next base: position 145,475 of record NZ_JBMDKS010000008.1, on the reverse strand, counting down.
CCGGGTCAGGTGGTCGCCGAGACGGCATGCCAGCGCGGTGATCGTCGTCGTCGGGTTGCACTCGCCCGAGGTGCAGAACACAGATGAGCCGCCGACATAGATGTTGGCCATCGCGTGGACCTTGCAGTCGGCATCGACCACGCTTTTGGCAAGGTCGGTGCCCATGCGCGTGCCGCCCATGTGGTGATGGCCGGCCAGTTCCTGATTGGTGGGGTAATCCTCGCCCGAAGTCAGCCAGTCGTCGATGCGGACCCGGCCGAGGTTCTTTTCGGCCATCGTCTGGCCGAAGAGGCGCAAGCCTTCGAGGATGGTGCGCCGCTCCAGCTCGCTTTTCTTCCAGTGCAGTTCGATGCGCGGCACGCCCGCATGATCCGTGTCGGCGACGGAAAGCGCGATGTGGTTGTCGGCGCGCGGAGCCTGTTCCCAGGCGACGTAAAGCTGGGCGGCGCAGCGAAGATGCTGGCCGAGCTTGGCCGCCGCCCATTCCGCAAAGTCGGGCGCGTTGCAGGCAAGGTCGGCAATGAGGCGCTTGGCCCCGGGATAAGGCGTTTCGATCAGCCGGATGCCGAAATTCATGATTTTCAGCCGTTCCATCGCCGCCGGCGAGGGCGAGAAGAACGCTTCGTTTGCCGCATCGACTTCGAACTCGTCATAGTTGGCGAGGATGGCGTTGCCGCCTTCGAAGGTCGGGTGCTCCATCCAGTATTTGCCCAGCGCCTCGGCATAAGGCACCACGCCGCCGTTTGAAACCTCGTTCGACCACAAAAGCAGGCGGGAATTTTCCAGCCCGCCCGTGCAGACGACGAAGTAGTCCGCCTTGAGCAAGCCGGCCTGCTTGCCGTTCGACCAGATCTGCGCGCCGGTGATCTTGCTGCCGTCGCCGGCAAGGTTGGTGACGGAGGTGTTGAGCACCAGTGCGATGTTGCGGCTCTTGGTCAGTTCGTCCGCGAATTTTTCGCCGAAGCGCACTGCATTGCTCTTGATCAACTGGACCCAGCGCATGTCGTCTGAAATCGGCACGTCGGCGCGAAATTCCGGCAGTTCGAGAATGTCGTGGACTTCGGGCAGGAACGGCTCGATGTCCTTGCGTTCGATCGGCCAGCCGGTGTCTGGCGCCCATGCCTTGGGTTTGAAGTCGTGGGCGTCGAGGACGCGGCACCATCCGGCCCAATGGTTGGAACTGCCGCCCATGTAGCGCAACCGGGTGATGTCGAGGTCGAAATAAGGGTCGCCGACGGTTGTGCCGCGATAGAAATCCTGGGATTCGTCGCTGAATTCTCGCCCGCCCGCTTCGAGGACCGCGACCGGAATCCCGGCGGTGCCGAGCTTGCGCGCAATGGTAATGCCTGCCGGTCCCGAGCCGATCACCACGACCTTTGGCGTGAGCGAAGCGGCCTGAAAGACCTCGTAGCTGTCGAAGATCATGCCAGGTCGCTTTTCTTCAGGATCCAGCCGTTCACTTCGACGATCTGGTCACCCCCACTGGCGGGTGGCCGCGGGCGGCCAAGCAGGGAGGGGACAAAGGGCAGCGCCAGCAAAAGGTTCAAGATGGCGCGGCGTGTGTGAGGCTTATCTGGCATGGACATGTTCGCGACTGGACAGGCGGCCTTGGTACACCTTTCCGGTAAAGGCGAAGTTGCTTCATTGCTTAAGAGACGGACTTTTCAAAAGCCGTCAGGCCGCTTCCGGCATGTCCCGGTCGAACACGACAAGGTTCCGGCCACGATTCTTGGCGTTGTAGAGCCGCCTGTCGGCGCGCCGCATCAGTTCGGAGACGGTGGCGCCTTCACCGCAGATGGTGCCGCCGATGCTGACGGTGAGCGGAATGGTGCGCTCGCCATCGGGGCGGAAGCGGATCAGTTCGACTTCCTGGCGCATGCGCTCGGCGATGCGCGCGGCTTCCGTCTCGCTGGCGCCGATGAGAAAGGCGCCGAATTCCTCGCCGCCAATGCGTCCGAGCACATCGCCGCTTCTGATGCCGCCGCGCAGTGCTGCTACGATCAGGAGCAGCGCCTCGTCACCCACCAGATGGCCGAAGCGGTCGTTGATCGACTTGAAATGGTCGGCGTCGATGATGAGCAGGGCTCCGCGATCCGATTTGCGCTGCGAACGGTCGAGCGTGGAAAAGAAGCTCTCGCGGTTGAGCATGCCGGTCATCTCGTCGTGCCGGGCCTTGTCGGCGAGGCGGCGATGCGCCGCTGCCAGTTGTGCGTGTGCCCGCGACAGGTCGCGATGGGCGCTTTTCAGCCTGTCGCTTTGCCACATTGTGTAGGCGCTGGCCGGCCATGCAATCAAAAGCGGGCAGACGATGCATAGGATCCATGCGATACCGTCGAGGCTGCCTCCCAAGGCTGAAACCGCCGCATATGCAATGAAAAGGGAAGCCACGGAGGAGGCTACGGCGACCAGAAAGGATCTAAAAATTACAGTCTTCATCCCGTCCCCCTGATCGCACCGCCTCTTTGGCAGCAAGCCCTGAAGGCAGAGTTTCCCGCTTACATAAAATTCGAATCGATTGGCGATTTTGCCGCGTTTTAACTCGCAGAAGTTGTGGATAAATCTCCACCCCTCGAACGCCGTTTCATGCCATAAGGATCATATGACCGAGCTTCCCGATCCCGCCCGCTTTGCCCATGTCACCGACTGGGTGTTCGACCTCGACAACACGCTTTATCCGCATCATTCGAATCTGTTCGCGCAGATCGACGTGCGGATGACGGCCTATGTGCAGGAACTTCTGACGCTGCCGCGCGACGAGGCCCGCAAGCTGCAGAAGGAGCTGTATCTCGAATATGGCACGACGCTCAACGGCTTGATGAAGCGCTACAATATCGATCCCGACGACTTCCTGATGCGGGTTCACGACATCGACTATTCATGGCTGGTGCCCGATCCGGTTCTGGGTGCAGCCATCCGCCAATTGCCGGGGCGCAAGTTCATTTTCACCAACGGCAATCGCAGCCATGCCGAGCGGGCCGCGCGCCAGCTGGGCATCCTCGAGGATTTCGACGACATCTTCGACATCGTCGCCGCCGGCCTGACGCCGAAGCCGGCCCGCCAGACCTATGAGAAGTTTGCTTCGCTGCACGCCGTGACGGGTCACAATACCGTGATGTTCGAGGATCTCGCCCGCAACCTTGCAGTGCCGAAGGCGCTGGGCATGACGACGGTGCTGATCGTGCCGCGCAATTTCGAGCCGACATTTTCCGAGATCTGGGAGAGCGACCCGGACAATGAGGACGATGTCGATTTTGTCACCGACGATCTCGCAAGCTTCCTGAGCGCCATCGTGGAAGGGCAGGCTTGACGCGTTTCACCTCGGTAGAGGCGGCGATCGATGCCGCCGCCCACCGCGTTCTCGACAAATTGCCTGCAAGCGGCCTCTCCGGAGCGGCTGTCGAATTCCTGGTCTTCGGCCTGAAGCAGGGCTGGGCCTGCCTGTTTGGCGGGGCGATGCTGTTCCTGATCCTGGCGACGAGGCTTTTGTGGCCGGAACAGGCAATCCTGGCGCGCTATGACTTCCTGTTCCTGGCGGCGCTGGCGATCCAGGTCGCCATGCTGGTGTTCAAGCTGGAAACCGGGGCCGAAGCCAAGGTCATCCTCGTATTCCATGTGGTCGGAACGGTGATGGAGCTGTTCAAGACTTCGGCCGGTTCATGGATCTATCCGGAGGCGAACTTCTTCCGCATCGGCGAGGTGCCGCTGTTTTCGGGCTTCATGTATGCCGCGGTGGGTTCCTACCTCGCCCGCATCAGCCGCATCTTCGACATGCGCTATTCGCATTATCCGCCGCTATGGGCGACGGTCGTGCTGTGCGTGGCGATCTACGTCAATTTTTTCGCCCACCATTTCACGCTCGATCTGCGCTACGGGCTTTTCGCGGCATCGGTCGCGCTCTACTGGCGCACCTTCGTGCACTACCGCGTCTTTCGCTTTCGCCTGAAAATGCCGCTTCTGCTCGGCTTCGTTTTGGTGGCGCTGTTCATCTGGTTTGCGGAGAACATCGGCACATGGTCGCGAGCCTGGATTTATCCGGGCCAGCACAACGCCTGGACGCCGGTGAGCATCGGCAAGCTCGGCTCCTGGTATCTACTGATGATCATATCGTTCGTGCTAGTTACGCTCGTTCGCCGGCCGCAGCCGCTCGAAGCCGACGAGAGCGAACGAACAAGCTACAGCCGATAGAACTTCTTGATGATCTCCCAGGCTTCGTCGGCCGTATCGACGAAGTCGATGATGTCCTGGTCGCCGGGGCTGATGGTGCCTTGTTCGGCGAGGAAATCGAGGTCGATGGCGCGCCGCCAGAACGAGGTGCCGAACAAGATGACGGGAACGCGCTCCATGCGCCCGGTCTGGATCAAAGTCAGCGTCTCGAAGAACTCGTCCATCGTGCCGAAGCCGCCGGGGAAGACCGCGACCGCCTTGGCGCGCATGACGAAATGCATCTTCCTGATCGCGAAATAGTGGAAGTTGAAGCACAACTCCGGCGTAACATAGACATTGGGCGCCTGCTCGTGCGGCAAGACGATGTTGAGCCCGATCGACGGCGCGCCGACATCGTCGGCGCCGCGGTTGCCCGCTTCCATGACGCCCGGCCCGCCGCCGGTAACCACGACGAACTCGCGGAAATAGGTGGTGGCCGACTGCTGCGAGCACAGCCGGGCGAATTTGCGCGCCTCTTCGTAATATTTGCTGTTTTCTTCGAGATTGCGCTTTTGCGTCTCGTTCTTTGCTGCCCAGGCGTCGCCGCCGGGTTCCGGGATGCGCGCGCCGCCGAACAGGATGACGGTGGAACGGATGCCGCGCTCGGCGAGAATCATCTCCGGCTTCAGCAATTCGAGCTGGAGGCGCACCGGGCGCAGCTCGCGCCGGGTCATGAACTCTTCGTCGTTCCACGCCAGACGATAAGTCGCAGCACGCGTCTGCGGCGTATCAGGAGCGCTTTTTGCCCGCTCCAGATCCTCGTCCGAGTGCGGCAGAGGCGTCCATCCGGCTTTTTCCATCGGATTCATATGAAGTTCCCCAAGTTTGCCGCCCAACAGCGCCGTCCCGTGACGCAGCCGCGATTGACCCTCTTCCTACCTTCAAATAGGGTCCGCGCGGCTTACAAACAGGTTAAGAGCCGCCCCTTAACAGCACGTGTAGTGGAGCAACTCATGTCGAAGTCCGATATTGCGAACCTCGAACAGACCATCGACAAGGCCTTTGAGGAACGCGACGGCATTTCGACGGCGACGCGCGGCGAGGTCCGCGATGCGATCGAGGCGGCGCTGAACCTGCTCGACCGCGGCGAAGTGCGGGTGGCGGAAAAGCGCGCCGACAACAGCTGGCATGTGAATCAGTGGCTGAAGAAGGCGGTTCTTTTGTCCTTCCGGCTCAATCCGATGGAAATCATCAAGGGCGCGCCGGGCGACGGCAACTGGTGGGACAAGGTGCCTTCCAAGTTCTCGGGCTGGGGCGCTGTGGATTTCGAAAAGGCGGGCTTCCGTGCCGTGCCGTCCTGCGTCGTGCGGCGCTCCGCCTATGTCGCGCCGGGCGCGGTTTTGATGCCGTCCTTCGTCAATGTCGGCGCCTATGTCGATTCTGGCACGATGGTCGATACCTGGGCATCGGTCGGATCTTGCGCCCAGATCGGCAAGAACGTGCACCTGTCGGGCGGCGTCGGCATCGGCGGCGTGCTGGAGCCGATGCAGGCCGGCCCCACCATCATCGAGGACAACTGCTTCATCGGCGCGCGCTCGGAAGTGGTCGAGGGCTGCATCGTGCGCGAAGGTTCGGTTCTGGGCATGGGCGTGTTCATCGGCCAGTCGACCAAGATCGTCGATCGCGCGACCGGCGAAGTGTTCTATGGCGAGGTGCCGGCCAATTCTGTCGTCGTCGCCGGTTCGCTGCCGGGCAAGCCTTCGCCGAACTGCGAGCCGGGGCCGAGCCTCTACTGCGCCGTCATCGTCAAGCGCGTCGATGCAAAGACCCGCTCGAAGACTTCGATCAACGAGCTGCTGCGCGACTGATTGTTGGAGAAACAGGACGAACCGCGTGGCTGAAAGACCGCAGCTTCTCTGGCTTTTCTTCGGCATTTCGGGCCGTGTCAGCCGGGCCGCCTATTTCCTTGGCGGCCTTTTGGTGGCGATCGCGCAGGCATTTCCTCTCTATCGCTTCACGCTGGTGATGGAGGGAACGCCGGAGAGCGTGCTATGGTCGATGACCTTCATGGTCGTTTTCCTGGCTTCCCTCTGGTCGAATGTTGCGTTGGCGGTAAAGCGGCTGCACGATCTCGGCAAGACGGGATTGGCTGCGGTCGTGCTTTTCGTGCCGGTGATATCGATAGTTGCCTTCTTCGTGCTGTGCCTGTTTCCGGGCCAGCAGGGGCCGAACCGCTACGGCCAGCGCACCAACGCGCCGGCCTGACGCTCCGTTTGCCATGTTGCAGCTGGCCTCACGGTCAGGCCGTGACAGTCCCCGTCGTTTCGACTATCGCTTTGCCCATGATGCTGCCGACTGACCCCGTTGAAAACCTCGCCGCGCTGATCCGCTGCGCTTCCGTGACGCCTGCCGAGGGCGGCGCGCTTACGGCACTTGAGAAGATGCTGAAGCCGATGGGCTTTGACATCGAGCGGCCGGTTTTTTCAGACGATGGCACGCCAGATGTCGAGAACCTCTATGCGCGGCGTTCGGGCAACGGGCCGCATCTGATGTTTGCCGGTCATACCGACGTCGTGCCGGTGGGCGACGAAGCGGCATGGACGCATCCGCCTTTCGCCGCCGAAATCGCCCACGGCGAAATGTATGGGCGCGGCGCAGTCGACATGAAGGGCGGCATCGCCTGCTTCATCGCGGCGATGGCGCGCCACGTCGCTGAAAACGGCGGACCCAGGGGTTCGGTGTCGCTGTTGATTACCGGCGACGAGGAAGGCCCTTCGATCAACGGCACCGTCAAGCTGCTCGAATGGGCGGCGGCCAAGGGCGAGAAGTGGGATGCCTCGCTGGTCGGCGAGCCGACCAACCCGAACGTGCTGGGCGACATGATAAAGATCGGCCGGCGCGGTTCCATCTCCGGCCTGCTGACCGTCAATGGGCGGCAGGGCCATGCCGCCTATCCGCATCTGGCGGACAATCCGGTACGCGGGCTGATGACGCTGGTCGATGCCTTGCTGTACCCGGTCTTCGACAAGGGCACGAAGGATTTCCAGCCGACCAATCTCGAGGTCACCTCGGTCGATGTCGGCAATCCCGCCACCAACGTCATCCCGGCGAAGGCGACAGCTGCCTTCAATATCCGCTTCAACGACACATGGACGGCGGAGACCATTCAGGCGGAGATACACAACCGGCTGGACGTTGCCAGCCGCAGGCGGAAATACCGGGCCGGCCGCAAGGAAGCAATCGAGTTTGATCTTCTCTGGCGCGACCGCCCGAGCCATGTATTCCTGACGCGAGATGACCGGCTGATCGAGACGCTGAGCGGCTCGGTCAAGGCGGTCGTCGGCAAGAGCCCGACTCTTTCGACCTCGGGTGGAACCTCCGACGCGCGCTTCATCAAGGATTATTGCCCGGTGGTCGAATTCGGCCTTGTCGGCCAGACTATGCACATGGTGGACGAGCGCGTCGCGGTGGCCGATCTCGAGACGCTGACGCAGATCTACCAGCGCTTCATTGCCGACTGGTTCGAGCGAGGCTAACAGAAGATGCTGTCGGCGGATGAGATCCAGACATCACTCACCGGCGCCTGGCACTTGATGATGGGCAAGTCTGACGGAGTGCGCCTGCTCGACCTTTCGGCAGACGGCTTCTGGAATTCATTCTTCGCTCTGGTGGTGGCGGCACCTGCGCTCGTCGTCGGCTGGGTGGGCATTGCCAACGAGATCGGCGATCCTTACGCTTTTTCCGGCCGGCTTGGCGTGCTGATCCGTGTTGCGCTGGTCGATGTAGGAACCTGGACGCTGCCGCTGGTCGCCCTTGCCTTCGTTTCCCGCTACGCGGGCATTGCGACGCGCTTCGTGCCCTATGTCGTGGCCAGCAACTGGGCGTCGGCGCTTATCGCCTGGATGCTGCTGCCGTCGGCGCTGGTCAGGCTTTTCCTGCCCTCGACGGACCAGTTCGTGGCGTTGTTGACGCTGTTTTTCTTCCTTTTGTCGATGGTCCTGACATGGCGCATGACCAACGCCGTCATCGCCAAGGGCGCGGCTGTAGGCTCGGCTGTTTTTACCGGCATGCTGATCGCTTCACTGGCCGTGTTGTTCGGCCTGCAAAGCCTGCTTGGCATCGAGCTTCCCGCCTAAGCTTGTAGCCTAGGTGGGATAATCCACGCCCACGAGGTAGAGCCCGTCCGGCGGCGAGACCTGACCGCAGGCGGATCGGTCGCACGCATCGAGCGCCGCCTTGAGGTCCGCGCTGGTCCACGCGCCTTCGCCGACGCGCTTCAGCGAGCCGACCATGGAGCGAACCTGATTGTGCAGGAATGAGCGGGCCGAGGCGCGGATTTCGATATCGTCGCCAGACCGCGTAACGTCAAGGCGGTCAAGCGTGCGCAAGGGGCTGTTGGCCTGGCATTGGGCCGAGCGGAATGTGGTGAAGTCGTGCCGGCCCAAGAGCACCTTGGCGGCGCTGTCCATGGCTTCGGCATCCAGGCGTTTCGGCACCCACCAGACCTTGCCCTTGTCGAGCGCGGGGGGCGAGCGGCGGTTGGATATGCGGTAGAGGTAGTGGCGGCCGAGCGCCGAAAAGCGGGCGTCGAAATCCTCTGGAACCCGTGTGGCCTTGAGGATCGCGACGCGCTCGCCGGCCTGTTGCAGATGCGCGTTCAACGCATCGCGCACCGTATCGGGGCGCCAGTCCTTGTCCAGATCGAGATGCGCTACCTGTGCCGTCGCGTGGACGCCGGCGTCGGTGCGGCCGGCGCCGCGCAGCGAAACGGCCTGCGCGCTGAACTTCTCGACCGCTTGCTCGATTGCCTGCTGCACCGAATGCTGGTCGGCCTGGCGCTGCCAGCCGGCATAGGGGCCGCCGTCATACTCGATGTCGAGGCGATAGCGCGGCATTCCCGGATTGCCGGGTCAGGCCGCGAGCGCTGTGTTGAAAGCCGAGGCGTAGACGAGCTTGCCGTTTTCCGGTGCCTCTTGCCATGCCAATGCCTGCAGCGCCTCGCCTTGGTAGTCGCTCTCGAAGCTGGCGGCACGGTCGTGGCTGTAGCCGAAGCGGCCATAATAGGCCGGATCGCCCAGAACCACGGCCAGTTTCTCGCCGCCGTCCTTCAGCCGGATATGGGCCTCGCGGATAAGCGCGCCGCCAATGCCCGTGCCGTGGAACGATGGCTCGACGGCAAGCGGCGCGAGCGCCACCGCAGGAAAGGTCTTGCCGGCCCGTTCGACCAGCAGGCGCGAAAACAGGATGTGGCCGACGACCTGTCCGTCTTCCACCGCGACCAGTTCGACGACGGCGTCGCCGTCGCTGACCAGCGCATCGACAAGGCCGGCTTCGGCCTGCTGGCCGAATGCATGCTCTTCAACGAGGCGGATTGCCTCGCGGTCGCGCGGCGTTGCCGCTCTGATCGACATCATGCTCATGACAGTTTCATTCCTTTTTCCAGTCTTGCGCCACGAAGGAACTCCGAGGCAGAGACGGGCCTTGAGCCCGCCCGTTGCACTTCGACCAGCCTGACCGCGCCTGAACCGCAGGCAACCGTCAGTTGGTCATCGAGGATTCCTCCCGGCTCGCCCCGGCCTTCGCCAGGGCCCAAGCCTTCGCCAAGGGTAGAGCGAAGCAGTTTCAACCGCTCTGCCCGCCCGCCGATTTCCGCTTCGCACCAGGCGCCCGGAAAAGGCGAGAGGCCGCGAATATGGTTATGCACGGCGCTCGCCTGCAAGCGCCAATCGACGCGAGTCTCGGCCTTTTCCACTTTTTTCGCGTAGATCGTGCCCTGCTCGGGCTGCGGCGTGAAGACGAGTGAGCCGGCTTCCAGTCTGGCTAGGGCCTCCACCATCAAGTTGGCGCAGCCCGCCATCAGCGTGTCGTGCAGTTCACCGGCCGTCATGTCCGGGCCGATTGCAACCGTCTCGCCAATGGCGACGGGGCCGGTGTCCAGCCCTTCCTCCATGCGCATCACCATGACGCCGGTTTCGCTGTCGCCGGCCATGATGGCGCGCTGGATGGGCGCGGCACCGCGCCAGCGGGGCAAAAGCGACGCATGGCCGTTCAGGCAGCCGAGGCGCGGCGCATCGAGAACCGGTTTGGGCAGCAACAGGCCGTAGGCGACGACCACGGCAACATCCGCGTTCAGCGCCTTGAATGTGGCTTCAGCCTCATGGCTTTTCAGGGAGGTGGGCACATGGACAGGGACGCCAAGCCGTTCGGCTTCACGCTGCACCGGCGAGGGCGTCAGTTCCAGACCGCGCCTGCCTGCCGCGCGCGGCGGCTGCGTGAAGACGGCGACGATTTCATGGCCAGCTTCGGCGATTGCAGTGAGCGTCGGAACGGAAAAATCCGGTGTGCCCATGAAGATGACGCGAAGGGCCATTGCCGCCTTTATCCGACCATCCGGCCGGCCGGCTTGTCCTTGGCCAGCTTCTTGAACTTCCGCATCACGATATCCCGCTTGAGCTTAGAGATATGGTCGATGAACAGAACGCCGTTGAGATGGTCGATCTCATGCTGCAGGCAGGTCGCCATCAAGCCGTCGGCCATGATTTCCTGCGCCTTGCCGTCACGGTCGAGATATTTCACGCGCACCGTGGCCGGCCGCTCGACCTCTGCATAGTAATCGGGGATCGACAGGCATCCTTCCTCGTAGACCGAGCGCGCGTCGCCGCTTTCGAGTATTTCGGGGTTGATGAAGAGATGCGGCGCGGGCGTCTCGTCGTCCTTGGCGAGGTCGATCACCAGCATGCGCAGCGGCTCGCCGATCTGTATGGCCGCGAGACCGATGCCGGGGGCGTCATACATGGTCGCCAGCATGTCGTCGGCCAATTTCAGGAGCGGCGCGTCGACCTTTTCGACGGGCTTTGAAACCTCGCGCAGGACGGGATCCGGAAGGATGATAAGCGGCTTGATCGTCATGGCGTTTCACGTAAGGCCTCGGCCCCAACGCGTCAACTACGCTTACATAATCCTGTTCACGTTTTGATCTGTCGAAGCCTGCCGAATCGGATATGCTGTGATGATGAACGAGATGAGCAGCATTCTTTCCGAACCCATTATCCGCCTTGGCGCGACCGTGATTTCGCTGGGGCAGTTGCTGGCCTTCGGGGCGCTTGTGTTCGTCGGGCTCTTCGTTGCTCTCGTCATTGCCTTGTGGCGCAGCGCCAAGGCTCGCACCGCAGCGGCGGCTGAAGCTGCCGAACAGGCCCGGGACACCGAGGCGCGCATGGCCGATATCCTGCAAAGCCAGGCCGAAATGCAGGGCCGCATGGGCGCGATCGCCGATGTGTTCGGCGCAAGGCAGGCGGAGTTGACTCAATCCATCGGCCAGCGCCTCGACGCCATGACCGGCCGGCTCGGCCAGACCATGAGCGAGCAGACGAAATCGACGCATGAGAGCCTTGCCAAACTGCAGGAGCGACTGGCGGTGATCGACACCGCGCAAGGCAATATCCAGTCGCTGGCGGGGCAGGTGGTGCAGCTTCAGGCGATCCTGTCCAACAAGCAGACGCGCGGCGCATTCGGACAGTCGCGCATGGAGGCGATCGTTGCCGACGGGCTGCCGATGGGGTCATTCGAGTTCCAGGCGACGCTCTCGAACGGCAGCCGGCCGGATTGCCTGATCAGGATGCCGAACGATGCGCCGAGATTGGCCATCGATGCGAAATTCCCGTTGGAAGCGTGGAATGCCATCCGTGCCGCCGAAAGCCCCGACCTGCAGAAAGTCGCGGCGCAGGCGTTCCGGCGTGATATCGAGGTGCATATCCGCGATATTGCCGACAAGTACCTGATCCAGGGCGAGACGCAGGACACCGCCTTCATGTTCGTGCCGTCGGAATCGGTGTTCGCCGAAATCCACGAGAATTTCGAGGCGCTGGTGCAGCGCGCGCATCGCGCCCGCATCGTCATCGTGTCGCCATCGCTGTTGATGCTGTCGATCCAAGTCATCCAGGCGATCCTGAAGGATGCGCGCATGCGTGAACAGGCGCACCTTATCCAGGGCGAGGTGGTGCGGCTGATGGAGGACGTGGCGCGCGTCGACGAGCGCGTGCGCAAGCTGCAGGGCCATTTCGGCCAGGCCGCAAAGGATATAGACGATATCCTCGTCTCCACCTCAAAGGTGACCAAGCGCGGGCAGAAAATCGAATCGCTCGAATTCGCTGGTCCTGTCGGCGACGCGCAAAGTGACGGCGCGCCTGATACGGCGGATGCGCGCCGGCGAACAGCCGATTCCAAGACCGGCCAGTTGCGGCTGCGGGTAGTGGAAGACGGCGAGTAAGCTCGCCTGCTAAAGCTGCGGTGGGCGGCTGTCATTGCCCTTGCGTGGAACCAGAAGTCTTGGTTCACTCCATGCGCCGAGCATTGGAGGATTCGAATCATGGCCAAAGGTACGATGAAGCCGGGCAAGGAAGCCCGTAAGCCGAAGAAGGATGCCAAGAAGCCTGCTGCCGCGCCAGCCGCGAAGGCGCCGCCGGTTCAGGCGACCAGAATCAAGGACAAGTAGTCTTAACGAGAAAAGGCCGGCAATCCTGCGGGATTGCCGGCCTTTTTTGTGCGCAGAACTGCAAAGGCCGCCGTCAAGGCGACCTTGATACTTGCTCGACTTGACGTGTCAGCGAGCGACGAAGCCGGGAGGCGTCCTGCCGACGCGCGCCTTGCGGGCGGCGTAGCGGGCGTCGCGCTTGGCCTTGCGTTCGGCTTCATCGGCGAGGAGACGAGCGATGCGCTCATTCTCTTCGCTTTCGCGAAGCTTGCTTTCTTCGGCAGCCTTCGCCTCGGCCTCAAGCCTTGCCTGTTCGGCTGCAGCCTCGCGGGCGGAGCGTTCGGCTGCTTCGCGGGCAAGACGTTCCTGCTTCAGCTTTGCCTTCTCGGCGTCACGCTCGGCGCGGGCGGCAAGAATTGCCTGGCGCTCGGCCTTGCGGGCCACGACGGCAGGATCATCTTCCGTAGGCCGTGCCTTGAAACGTTCGAGAAGTGCCTTCTTTGCTTCATTCGCGGCGTTGCGCCGCTCGAAAATGTCTTTTTCTCTGTAGATAGCCAAGTGTAGTTCCCTAGAGTCAAATTCGCGAGGCTTACATACGCGCCGAAGACAAGACTTCAAGCGCCAAAACAGCATGGCTGCCATGAAATTCAAGCAATGTTGCAATGCGATGACACCAAGGCCGTCGCCGCAGTCGATTTGAGCGTGCATGGGGCTGGTTGGCAGTAGTGATGAATAGCATCTGGCTGGTTTGCAGCGCCCGGGATGCGCTCCTATATCAGCGCGACCTGAATGCGGAACCGACCCATGGCAGACCTGTCCGTCATTGATCTCTCGCCAATCGTTGAAGGCGGAGACGCCGCCAGATCGCTGGCCAACACGCTCGATCTTGCCCGTCACGCCGAGCGCCTGGGTTATAAACGCTACTGGTTGGCCGAACACCACAACATGCCGGGCATCGCGAGTGCCGCGACCGCGGTCGTCATCGCCCATGTCGCAGGCGGCACCAAGACCATCCGTGTCGGCGCCGGCGGCATCATGCTGCCCAACCACGCACCGCTGGTCATTGCCGAACAGTTCGGCACGCTGGCAGCGCTCCATCCGGGCCGCATCGACCTTGGCATCGGCCGCGCGCCGGGGACCGACATGCTGACGGCGCATGCGCTGCGCCGCAACCTCGATGCCGGCGTCGACAATTTCCCGCGCGATGTCGTGGAACTGATGGGGTATTTCCAGCCGGCGGCGGAAGGCCAGCGCGTTCACGCCATTCCGGGAGAAGGCGAGCAGGTGCCGGTGTGGATCCTTGGATCGAGCCTCTATGGGGCGCAACTGGCGGCGATGCTTGGCCTGCCCTATGCGTTTGCCTCGCATTTCGCGCCGGCCGAACTCGACCATGCGTTGGAAGTCTACCGGTCGCGTTTCGAGCCGTCGGAGCATCTGGACAAGCCAAGGGTCATGCTGGGGCTGAATGTGGTGGCCGCACCGACCGATGCCGAAGCGGCCTATCTGTTCACATCGTTGCAGCAGGCCTTCGTCAACCTGCGCAGCGGCAGGCCGGGCAAGCTGCCGCCGCCTGTCGAGGGTTATGCCGAGGCTTTGGAACCGGCCGCGCGCGCCATTCTCGGGCAGGCGCTGTCCTGTGCCATCATCGGCTCGCCGGTAACGGTTAAGCAGGGTCTGGAAGCCTTCGTGGAAAGAACCGGCGCCGATGAACTCATGGTGACGGCGCAGGTTTTCGACCATGCGGCAAGGGTGCGCTCCTTCGAGATCCTCGCGGATGTGCAGCGCTCGCTGGCGCAGGCCGCCTGACGCGCTATTTGGACAGGGACACCGACCCCGTCGAGGCGGTCCCTGCCTGCGAAACGGCGCTGCCGCGGCACGATGCAAATGCATCGCGCTTGACGTCGTAGACCTTGGTTTCGATGTCCATCATGCCGAGAACCGTGTCGAACATGTTGTCATGCGAGAAGACATCGCCGGTTTTTGTGCGCAGGCACGCCATGTCGACGCCGTTTGCGGCGGCAAAGTCATCGGACAGCCAGGCAATGAACGGGATGCGCTTTTGCGTCTCCGGCGCGAACATATAGGGCGCGCCATGCAGGTAAAGTCCGTTTTCTCCGAGCGATTCGCCGTGGTCGGACATGTAGTACATCGCTGAGGCGTAGTCGTTGCCGTGCTTCTTCAGCACGTCGATGATCGAGGCGAGGATGTGATCCGTGTAAAGGATCGAATTGTCATAGACATTGGTCAGTTCTTCGGCGGAACAATCGGCAAGTTCCGCCTTTCGGCAGGCCGGCTTGAAGCGTTCGAAGTCGGCAGGGTAGCGCTGGTAGTAGGCGGGGCCGTGGCTGCCCATGGTATGCAGGATGAGCACGGCGTTGCCCTCAAGATTGTCGAGGCGCGCGGCAAGCTTGTCGACGAGAACCTGATCGAGGCATTCGCCGCCACTGCACAGCTTCGGATCGGGCGATGCGGTCATCATGGTGGTAGGAATGCGATCGGCGATCTGCTTGGTTCCGGTGTTGTTTTCCCACCATTCGATGGTGAGACCGGCGTGCTTGAGCACGTCGACCAGGTTTTCCGACCCAAGTGCCAACCGCTTGGAATAGCCGTCGCGGCCGAGATGGGAGAACATGCACGGCATCGAGACGGCGGTGGCGGTGCCGCAACTGGTGACATTGGTGAAGGCAAGGACGTTGAGCGCGGCAAGTTCGGGATTGGTGTCGCGCTTGTAGCCGTCGAGGCTGAAATTCTGGGCCCGCGCCGTTTCGCCGACGACCAGCACAAGCAGCCGTTTCTTGGTTGCGTCCGTAAGTTTCGGTCCCTGCCGCGCATCCTCGCCATAGGGCTGCGCGACGATGTTGGCCTCCCTGAATTGATGGATGCCGTAGTCTATGGACCCTATCAGCGCCATGGCCGGGTTGAGGTAGACCATCGTCTCCTTGCGCTCATGCTGCCAGAACGGGATGTAGGTGCGGAAATTACTGCCGATCAGCGCGACCGCGACCACGACCAGCCCGAGGCAGAGCACGGTATTCGTCCTGACTTTTCGCCAGAACGGCTTGTGGTCGATGCGGACCCAGAGGATGAGCAGGCTGGGAACGACACCGAACAGCAAAAGATGCAGGAGGAATTCGGGCGTGATCAGGTGGCTCGATTCGGGCCCGGTGGTCTGGGCAATGTTCTGGATCATGTCGCGGTCCAGAATGGTGCCGAACGTATCGGTGAAATAGGCGACGCCGGCGGAGATCATGACCGCCGCGATCAGCACCGGCTTGATGATGTAGGGCGCGGAGAAGGCGACCAGGAAGACGATGTAGAGCAACAGGATCGCTGCGCCGAGAACGGCCAGCATCGCCGGATGCCCGGTGAAATGCCCGGAAATCTTGCTCCAGAAGGTCGCATTGTTGAGGAACAACAGGTAGGCCGCGACAAGGACCGACAGAACGGTGCTGCCGATGACGGGGCGCTGCAGTTTCATGGCTGGCTCGACATTATCAAGTTGGCTGGGTCTTCAAGCCGCCTCGATTGTGTCTGTGTTATGGCGCTTTCGGCGGCTTTGCCGCCAACGCACAAGCTTGCTGTAGAAGCGAGCTATTTCAGTGCCTTGATCAGTCCGGCGTCCGGAAAACATGTCGGTTTGGCACCACTTTTCGCCTGCCATTCGCCAATCGAGCGGCGTGTCTTGAAGCCGGGCAGGCCGTCGGCGCTGCCGACATCGTAGCCCTTGCCTTCAAGGGAGCGCTGAAGGGCCGCAATGTCGGAACGGTAGAGGCCGCCGACCGCACCCCAGCTTCCTGAAAAGGGTTTGTCGCCATAGGCGATGCGATCCGCGCCATGCCCGATGAACAGGGCATAGAGGTCGCTCATATTGTATTCCTTGAGCACGTAGAAATTTGGCGTGACGATGAAGGCCGGGCCGTTGCGCCCGGCCGGCATCAGGAGAAAACCCTCGGCCTTAGCCTCATGCGCGGGGAACGGTTTGCCGTTGATGCGGGCAATGCCCATAGAAGCCCATTGCGAGATGGGTTTGCCACGGTCCGGCCCTTCGAGCGAACAGGAGACGCTTTGCGGGACGGCAACCTCGAAGCCCCAGTCGCGCCCCTTCTGCCAGCCATAGTGGACGAGGTAGTTGGCGATCGAGGCCAGCGTGTCCGGCGTCGAGTTCCAGATGTCGGGATGGCCGTCGCCGTCGAAATCGACCGCGTGCTTGAGAAACGAGGTCGGCATGAATTGCGGCTGGCCGAGCGCGCCGGCCCATGACGACTTCATGGCGCTGCGGGCAACCAGCCCGCGCTGGACGATTTCCAGCGCCGCCAGCACCTCCTTGCGGAACATGTCCTTGCGGGAGGCCATGAAGGCCTTGGTGCCGAGCACCTCGAAGGCGTCGTAAGGCAGCTTGGCCGCGCCGAAGCCGGATTCCCGGCCCCAGACCGCAAGCACGATTTCACCCGGCACGCCGTAGCGAGATTCGATCGCGGCAAGGGTCTTGGCATTGGAAGCCGCGCGCGAGCGCCCGCCCGCCGTGACCGCCTTCACCGTCTTCTCGGCAAAGTAGCTGCCGGGCGAGCCGAACTCGGCCTGATGCTGCTTTTTTGGGGTTTTTGGCTTTTCGCCGGGCATGACGAGGTCCGGCAGCTTCAGGTTTGGTCTCACGTCGGCAAACGCCGCATCGAAGGTTTTTTGCGAGATGCCGTTTGCATTGGCTTCCGGCCACAAATCGTTGGCGAGCCATGCGCGGAACTGGTCGTCGATCTGGGCGGCCGAGGCCGTCGGCGCGAATGTGGCCGCAAGCAGGAAAAGCGCAGATGCGAAAACGCGGAGCGCCATGGTCAAAACGCCGTTCTCGACTTCAGCGCCGCGGCAAGCGTGCCGTCGTCGAGGTAGTCGAGTTCGCCGCCGACCGGGACGCCATGCGCCAGTCGGGTGACCTTGACCTCCATGCCTGAAAGCTGGTCGGTCAGGTAGTGCGCCGTGGTCTGCCCTTCAACGGTGGCGTTGACGGCGAGAATGACTTCCCTGACCTCGCCGCCGGCAACGCGATCCACCAGCGAACGGATGTTCAACTGGTCGGGGCCGATGCCGTCGAGCGGCGACAAGGTGCCGCCGAGCACGTGGTATCGCACGTTCATCGCCGCCGCCCGCTCCAGCGCCCAAAGGTCCGAAACATCTTCGACCACGATGAGCGTGGCCGGATCGCGGCGCGCATCGGTGCAGATCATGCAGGGATCTGACGTGTCGACATTGCCGCAGGTGGAGCAGATGCGCACCTTTTCGACCGCCTCGCCCATGGCCGCGGCGAGAGGCGCGAGCAACTGTTCCTTCTTCTTGATGAGGTGAAGGGCGGCGCGCCTGGCGGAGCGCGGCCCGAGCCCCGGCACCTTGGCCAGAAGCTGGATCAGGCGTTCAATTTCAGGACCGGCGATTCGCTTCGACATGGCGCGGTTGTAGGATTTTTCCGCGCCCTTGAAAACAATCTGCTCGAGCCGCCGAGGCCGGTCTACTGGTCCGAAAACGCCATGTTCTGGTTGATGATGAGCGCGCCGATCGCGCTGGTGTCGCTGGGCGTCTGCTCGAATGCCATCACGGGCTGCGGCTCCGGTTGGGGAATCGAGGCCGTCACGATCGACTTGTCGGCAACCGGCGGCGTGGCGGCTGGCAATTCCGGCTTTGCGACCGATGCCACGGCCACGGTCTGCGATGTGACCGGCACGGAGGCCGCTGCCGAAACCTTGAAGGCGGAATCGGGCGGCAATGGTTGCCATTTGCGGCCGCGTTTCTCGTAGAAGGCATTGCCGCCGGCAACGGCCACGTAGTGCATGTTCTTGTATTTGAACTTTAGCCCGGCGGTGTGGAAGAACATGGCGTTCTTCAGCTTCGGGTGGCGCTCGCCTTGCAGCACCGCATCGGCGGCGGCAACGACATCGGGCATCGCCTTGGAGTTCATGCGCCGTGTCATGACGCCGGGCGCGAACTGCCGGGGTTCGCCGACGACCGAGCAGACGGAATTGCCGTGCCGGCCAGATTTCAGCCGGTTCATCACCACCGTGCCGACGCCGACCATGCCTTCGCGGCTTGAGCGGTTGGACTCGAAGAACATGGCGCGCTGCAGGCACGTCCTGTCTTTCATGGTGTATTGGTAGGAGGTTGTGTGGGCCGGCATGACACCGTCGGCGAGGTTGGCTGCGGACATCCCCTGCGTGGTCTGGCTGCAACCGGCTAACAGGGACAAACAACCCACGGCGCCCAACACGCATGGCGCCTTCAAACGCTTGGCGATCAACAAACGTCTCTCTTCTGTGTTGCCGCCACGTCCCCAGGTTGCGGCAAGAATGAGACTGTTTCCGGCAAAATGATGGCAGAGCGCCAATCTTGTGTTTTTGGCGCGCCAAACCGTCTCGCGAAGGTTGTGCTAGAACGGCAGTTTCATGCCGGGAGGAATAGGCAGGCCGGCGGTCAGCGCCTTGGTCTTTTCCTGCATCACCTGCTCCACCTTGGCCTTGGCATCGTTGTGGGCGGCGAGGATCAGGTCTTCGAGGATTTCGACCTCGTCTTCCTTGAACAGCGACGGATCGATCTTCAGCGACTTCATTTCGAACTTGCCGCTCAAGGTGACATTGACCATGCCGCCCCCTGCCTGGCCGGTCGCTTCCAGTTCAGCAATCTCATCCTGCATGGCCTGGAACTTGGCCTGCATTTCCTTGGCTTTGCCCATCAGGCCGAGAAGATCTTTCATCGTGGGTCCTTCATCTTGATTGTTGGGTCGAAACGTCAGTCGTCGTCTTCGACCAGAGGCTCGGCAGTCATGTCCTCGTCCGCCTCGCCGCTGCCTTGCGCGGTATCCGGGATACGGACGTCGATGATCTTCGCACCGGGAAACCGATCGAGGATGGCGGCGACGGCGGGATCGTTGCGCGCGTCGAGAAAGGCGTTTTCGCGCGTCGCCGAGTCCATTTCCGCCAGCGTCGGCCCGCCCGTCTCCTTCGACAGCGAGACGAAATAGTTGCGTCCCGTCCAACTGCGCAGCTTGGTCGCAAGGTCGTTGAGCAGCGTCTTGGGCGCATCGGGCGTGAGACTGACGTCGAGCCGGTCGGCGTCGAAGCGAACAGGGCGGATGTATTTCTTCAAGAGGATCTTGAAGGCCATGTCGCGGTGGTCTTCGGCAAGCGCCGCGATGTCGGCAAGGGACCGGATGGAGATTGCCGGCTGGGCATCGGGTATCGGCTGCGGCGGCGTGAAGGCCGCCGGAGCGGGCGATGCCTCGACCAGGCGCATGGTCTGCGCGCCGTTGCCAGCTGGCGCAAACGATGCGGTGGATGCTGCGCTGGCCGTCTCGCCATTGTCTCGTCCAGCCGATCCGGCCGGCGACGAAGAGGTGGAGGGTCGGGGACTTGCCGAGGCCTGCGCGCCGCTTTCCAGCGACTTCAACGCCTCGTCCAGCGTTGGCAGGTCGGCTGCATGCGCAATGCGGATCATCACCATTTCAGCCGCGCTGACCGGGCGGTTGGAGCTTTGCACTTCGGGAATGCCCTTGAGCAGCATCTGCCAGGTGCGCGACAAAACCTTGACCGATAGCTGTTCGGAAAAGGCGGCGCCCCGGCGGCGCTCGTCTTCCGAAAGCGAGGCGTCTTCGGCGGCAGACGGCACGAAACGCAGCCGCGTCACCAGATGGTTGAACTCGGCAAGGTCCGTCAGCACGGCGGCCGGATCGGCACCGGTGTCGTATTGCGAGCGGAACTCGGCAAGGGCGGCTGCGACATCGCCCTTCATCAAATGCTCGAACAGGTCGACGATGCGGGCGCGGTCGGCGAGGCCGAGCATGGCGCGCACCGCTTCGGCGCTGACGCCGCCGCCGCCATGCGCGATGGCCTGATCGAGGATGGAAAGCGAATCGCGGGCCGAACCCTCGGCGGCGCGCGCGATCATCGCCAGCGCATCGTCGTCGATTGTGATGTCTTCCTTGGCGGCGATTGCGCTGAGATGCGCGACCAGCGCGCCGGCGTCGATGCGCCTCAGGTCGAAGCGCTGGCAGCGCGACAGGACGGTGATCGGCACCTTGCGGATTTCGGTGGTGGCGAAGATGAACTTGACGTGCGGCGGCGGCTCTTCCAGCGTCTTCAACAGGCCGTTGAAAGCCTGCGTGGAAAGCATGTGCACTTCGTCGATTATGTAGACTTTGTAGCGCGCTGACACAGGCGCATAGCGCACGCGATCGATGATGTCGCGGATATCGTCGATGCCGGTGTGGGAGGCCGCGTCCATCTCGATGACGTCGACGTGGCGACCCTCCATGATCGCCTGGCAATGCTCGCCGGGGACGGAGAGGTCGATGCTGGGCTGGTCGACGGCGTCGGTCTTGTAATTGAGAGCGCGGGCGAGGATGCGGGCGGTCGTGGTCTTGCCGACGCCGCGCACGCCGGTCAGCATCCACGCCTGCGCGATGCGGCCGGATGAAAAGGCGTTGGTAAGCGTGCGCACCATCGGCTCCTGGCCGATCAGCTCGGAAAAGTTCGAAGGGCGGTATTTGCGGGCGAGCACGCGGTAGGCGCCGGTGGCCGGCTTTGCCCCGGTGTTGCCTGATCCGCTCGTTCCAGCTTCATTCATCGATCAGGACGGCTCCCAGCAAGGATCTACGGACCGCGACCGGAAGCGCCGGTTGCTCAAACCAGTTTCGCCCGCACGACCGCGCATCGTCAATGCTGGTGTGCCGCGCAAATGGGCCGCCAACATGGACCAGACAGGGCCGTGAAGAAGGTGGGAGGCTGGAACAATGACCCGTTCCGGGCTCGTTAGGGCTGCTTCCTTCCGGACCTGACCCGGTTGGCGAGTGGATCGTCCACCACCAACCTCCCGACTTCCATATCGGCAATTCGATGCCGAAATGCAAGTGCATGTCGAAATCGAACGTGGATGCTGTTTGGGGCCAATGAAACGCTTGCAGCGGGGCAAGCCTCGCAATAGCGTTCGAACAGTCGGACGCGCCGTCGCGGATAATGCTATAATGGGGAGCTGGCGGCTCATCCGCTTCCCGGACATACATACGTATCGGGGCCTCAGGGGGCCTTGCAGGTTCAAGGGGAACGCCCATGCTACCTGGCCTGAAGGCCGGTTTCACGCTTGACGCCCGGCTTGAGGCCGACAGCGAGCAATTGATGTGGCTCGGCCTTTGCGAACTGCGCGTGATGAACGACCGTCGCTGGCCATGGCTGGTGCTCATTCCGCAGCGGCCGGGCATCGAGGAGATCCACGACATGGCGCCGCTCGACCAGGCCATGCTGACCTTCGAGGTCAATATGGCGGCGCAGGCGCTGAAGCGCGTGACCGGATGCACCAAGATCAACACCGGCGCACTCGGCAATATCGTGCGGCAACTGCATGTGCATGTGATAGCCCGCTCCGAAGGCGACGCCGCATGGCCGGGACCGGTTTGGGGACACGGCATCCGTGAACCCTACAAGATTTCCGATCTTCGCCGGTTTGCAGAAACGGTCAAAGCGGCGTTATGAACCTGCCGGCTTTCAACCGTCGCTTCGAGTAGTTTCCCGATGAGTTTTCGTCTTTTTGATGCGCCTGAGCGCGAGCCCAGCAGGTCCCTTGCCTTTGCCGGCAACCGCATCGAGCGCCAGTCCGAACACCGCAGCGACGATTGCGTGGAGAAGGCGCTGGCCGATCCTTCGGCGCGGCTGCTGGTGCTGCGCGACGGCAGGACACTGATCAAGCTGCAAGGCGAAAGGTTCGATCCCTGGTTCTCGCTCGGCGAACTGGGCGGCCTCGTCTCGTCGATGCAACAGGCGATCCTGCTTGGCGTGGACGAGCGCGGGCCGGTTCTGGCCGTCCCGGGCGATTTCGACGCTGAACAATTGCCCGAGACGATCAAGGCGATCGAGCATCGCTCCATCTATATCCAAGGGCTGGTCGATGAGGCGGCACTCGGCGCGCTTGCGCAAGCTGCCGCATTGCTCGGCTGGAGCGCCAGCCACCGTTTTTGCGGCAGATGCGGCGGCCAAACGCAGATGCGCGCCGGCGGATACAGGCGCCATTGCCCTTCATGCGGGACCGACCATTTTCCGCGCACCGACCCGGTTGCGATCATGCTGACGGCGACTGCGGACAAGTGTTTGCTGGGCAGGGGCAAGCATTTTACGCCCGGCAGCTATTCGGCGCTTGCCGGCTTCATAGAACCCGGCGAGACGATCGAGGATGCGGTGCGTCGCGAAACATTGGAAGAGGCGGGGATAAGGCTGGGCCGCGTCGTCTACTACGCCAGCCAGCCGTGGCCGTTTCCCTATTCGCTGATGATCGGCTGCTATGGCGAACCGCTCAACGACGATATCCATGCGGATGCCAGCGAACTCGA
Organism: Mesorhizobium sp. FG116; assembly: GCF_057809835.1. Taxonomy (NCBI): domain Bacteria; kingdom Pseudomonadati; phylum Pseudomonadota; class Alphaproteobacteria; order Hyphomicrobiales; family Phyllobacteriaceae; genus Mesorhizobium; species Mesorhizobium sp. FG116. The sequence goes on along the minus strand of NZ_JBMDKS010000008.1, from coordinate 122,505 downwards.
GGATTGCCGCTGGTTTTCCCGCGCCGAGGTGCGGCTGATGCTGGCGCGACAACACCCGGACGGACTGACGATCCCACCGAAGGGCGCGATCGCCCACCAGCTTGTCAGCGCCTGGGCGGAAGGCGAGTAGTGCATGTCTCCCGAAAGTGGGAACCGGTTTCGGGATAAAGACATGCACAAAATCAATGAGCTAAAGCGTGTGAAGCGGTCGTGAACGATCGCGACACGCTTCAATAGCCGCCGCTCACCAGTTCGCGATATTCGTTGGCCTCGTAGACGCCGAGAATGCGGACTTCGCGCGAGAAGAAGCGCAGTTCCTCCAGCGCACGCGCGACGTGGGCATCGTCGGGATGGCCCTCGATGTCGGCGTAGAACTGCGTTGCGGTAAACTCGCCGCCGAGCTGGTAGCTTTCCAGCTTGGTCATGTTGACGCTATTGGTGGCGAAGCCGCCCATCGCCTTGTAGAGCGCCGCCGGCACGTTGCGGACCCGGAAGACGAAGGTTGTGATCATCCTGCCGTGGTTGACGGCGCGGTCGGCCCAACTGCGGCCTTTCGAAAGCACGACGAAGCGGGTGATGTTGCGCTCGGTGTCCTCGACATTTTCTTCGAGGATGTCGAGACCGTAGAGGTCGGCTGCGAGTGTGGGCGCCAGCGCCGCCATCGTCCGGTCCTGCTTTTCGGCGACGAGCTTGGCCGCGCCTGCGGTATCGCCGGCGACCATCGGCTTCCAGCTGTTCTTGCGGATGTATTTGCGGCACTGCCCGAGCGCATGGATGTGGCTGTGCACGCTCTTGATTTCACTGCGCGCCACGCCCGGCAGCACCATCAGCTGGAAGTGGATCGGCAGAAAATATTCGCCGACGATGTGCAGTTTGGATTCCGGCAAAAGATAGTGGATGTCGGCGACGCGGCCCGCGATGGTGTTCTCGATCGGGATCATGGCAAGATCTGCCTTGCCGGTTTCGACCGCGTTGAAGGCGTCCTCGAAGGTGGGGCGCGGCAGAGGCTCCATGGTCGGATAGACATTGCGGCAGGCGGTGTCCGAATTGGCGCCCGGCTCGCCCTGGAAAGCTATTCTGTTCGTCTTTTCTATCATGATGCGACCTGACTATCTGGAAAGTATCTCTCGGGCGCGCTCGAGGTCCTCGGGCGTATCGACGCCCAGCGGCACGGACTGCACGATTTCGGCGTCGATGCGCATTCCAGCCTCGAGCGCGCGCAATTGTTCGAGCCGTTCGCGCCGCTCGAGCGGCGATGGTCCGAGAGCGACGAAACGCTCAAGGGCCTCGCGGCGGTAGGCGTAAAGCCCGATGTGGTGATAGAGCGGCCCGTCGCCCCAAGGCGCGGTTGCGCGGGTGAAATAGAGCGCCTTCAGCCGGGTGTCGGAGCGCGGCGAGCCGACGATCTTGACCACGCTCGGATTGGTCTTTTCCTCTTCGCGCACGATTTCAACGCCAAGCGTTGCTATATCGACATTCGGATCGGCCAAGGGGGCGAGCGATGCTCCGATGATGCCGGGGTCGATGGTCGGCAGGTCGCCCTGGACGTTGACGACGACAGACACCTTGCCGGCCGGATCGAGCGCCTGCAGCGCCTCAAAGATGCGGTCCGAGCCCGATTCGTGGTTGGAACGGGTCATCACTGCCTCGAAACCGTGCGCACGCACGGCCTCGGCAACGCTCGTCGTGTCGGTGGCGACGACCACACGCCCGATTTCGCTCTCGGCGGCGCGCCGCGCCACATGCACGATCATCGGTTCGCCGGCTATGTCGGCGAGCGGCTTGCCGGGCAGGCGGGTGGAGGCCATACGCGCGGGAATGAGGATGAGTGTCGACATCAGAGGATGTGTGCTTCGAAAATCACTTGGAAAAAAGTGTCAAAAGGTCTCACTGGCAGCGCCCTTATAGGTGTTGCAAGAGCCGAGCAAAAGACCTAGTTTCCGCCCGATTTGGCAGCCCTGACAGGCTGAGCGAAGATACCGACGGACGGAGGACGGGACAGTCCGCCGGAAAAGGGAGCCTGGGGCACATGGATTCATTCGAGGTCAACAAGGTCCTGGGCGGGCTGCTCGGCGCCGTTTTCGTCGTTTTTTCGGTCGGCATCGTGTCCGATTCGCTGTTTGCCTCCCATTCTCCGGAAAAGCCGGGCTTCATCATTGAAGCTGCCGAAGCTGCCGCGGGCGGCGAGGCTGCGGGTGCCGCCGATGCGGCCAAGCCGATTGCAGAGCTTCTGGCCAGCGCCGACGCCGACGCCGGTGCGGCTGTGTTCAAGAAATGCCAGGCTTGCCATTCGATCGAAAAGGGTGGCCCCAACAAGGTCGGCCCCGACCTTTGGTCCCTGGTGGATCGTCCGGTTGCCGAGCATGAGGGCTTTGCCTATTCGGCCGGCATGAAGGAGTTTTCCAAGGGTGGCGCGGAAAAGTGGACCTTCGACAACCTCAACCATTTCCTGACCTCGCCTAAGAACTTCGTGAAGGGCACGGCCATGGGCTTTGCCGGCATCAAGAAGGATGACGAGCGCGCCAACCTGATCGCGTACATCCGCACCCAGGCCGACAGCCCGGTTCCGCTTCCGGAAGCCGGCGCGGCCCCTGCCGATGCGGCTGCGCCCGCAGATGGCGCGGCCCCTGCCGATGCGGCTGCGCCCGCAGATGGCGCAGCCCCGGCCGAAGGTGCGGCGCCCGCGCCTGCTCAATAACGAAATTGTAATCTCCATCTCCATGAAAAAGCCGGGTTCGACCCGGCTTTTTTGTTGGAAATGGCTTCGATCCAGGAACATTGGCCGTCTTGCCGGTTCCCATCGGTCGCCAATGCTCTAGACTGGCTGGGTACGTTCCAAAGGGGATAGAATGAGGTTTCACCGATCGGGCATCTGGGCGGTAGCGGCTCTGGCGGCGGCATTGTTGCCCCTAGGTCCTGCAGTCAGTCATGCCGCAGACGAATGGCGCACGACCTCCTCCCTGATCGGCGAATCCAAATATGGCGAAAACTTCCAGCACTACGACTACGTGAACCCGGATGCACCGAAGGGCGGCACGCTGAATTCCACGGTGCTGGGCACTTTCGATAGCTTCAATCCCTACATTGTCCAGGGCTCGGCCGCGGCAGGATTCTCGCAACTGGGCGGCGGGCTGCTCTACGACACACTGATGGAGCAGGCCACCGACGAAGGCAGCGTCTCGCATCCGTTGATTGCCGATGCGTACAAATATCCGGACGACTATTCGTCGGCGACCTATCGGCTGGATCCGCGCGCCAAATGGCATGACGGCCAGCCGATCACGGTCGATGACGTTGTCTGGTCCTTCAACGTGCTGAAGGCCAACAGCCCGATGTACAACCGCTATTTCGAAAACGTGACGGAAGCGAAGGCGATTTCCGACCGCGAGGTCCAGTTCACCTTCGACCAGAAGGGTAATCGCGAGTTGCCGAAGATTATCGGCGATCTGGCGGTGCTGCCGAAACATTGGTGGGAGGGCACCGACGCCATCGGCAAGAAGCGCGATGTCACCAAGTCGACGCTGGAAATTCCTCTCGGCTCCGCCGCCTACAGGATCAAGAGTTTCAAGCCGGGCTCGGAGATCGTGTGGGAGCGGGTGCCGGACTATTGGGCTGCCAAGCTGCCGGTCAAGATCGGCCGCGAGAACTGGGATACGCGCCGCTACACCTATTTCCTCGACGAAAATGCCGAGTGGCTGGCCTTCACCAAGGGCGGCCTGCAGGACATCAACACGGAAAACAGCGGTCGGGACTGGAAGACCAAGTATGATTTCCCGGCGCTGAAGGCGGGCGACGTCATCAAGGCGGAGTTCAAGGCGATGTCGCGCGCCAATATGCAGGGCTACGCGATGAACACGCGCCGCCCGCTTTTCCAGGATCGGCGGGTGCGCCAGGCGCTCTCCTACCTGAACGATTTCGATACCATCAACCGCACGCAGTCCTTCGGCCTCAATACCCGCATCACCAGCTATTTCATGGGCAGCGACCTCGCCTCCAGCGGCCTGCCGCAAGGCAAGGAGTTGGAGATTCTCGACCAGTACAAGGACAAGCTGCCGCCTGAACTGTTCACACAGGAATGGAAACTCCCCGCCTTCGACACGCCGCAAGCGGAACGGAAGATCCTCAAGCAGGCGGTAGATTTGCTTGCCTCGGCCGGCTGGGTCATCAAAGGCGGCAAGATGGTGAACGCTGAAAGCGGCACGCCATTCCGCTTCGAGATCCTCGACTTCAGGCAAGGGGCGGAAGCGACGCTGATGCCATATGTGACCATGCTGAGGAAAATCGGCATCGACGCGTCGCTGAGGTTCGTCGACCAGTCGCAATATGTGAACCGCGTCAACGAGTTCGATTTCGACATGATCACGGCGGTGTTGCCGCAATCGGATTCGCCCGGTAACGAGCAGCGCGACTTCTGGAGCTCAAGGGCTGCGGATGCGCCCGGTTCGCGCAACTACTCCGGCATCAAGGACCCGATCGTGGATGCGCTGGTCGATCGGGTCATTTTCGCCAGCGACAGGGATGACCTCATTGCGGCCACTCATGCGCTAGACCGTGTTCTGTTGTGGAATTTCTACGTCGTGCCGCAGTTCACCCGGCCTGACGTCTGGCTGGCCTACTGGAACAAGTTCGGCATTCCCGACAAGCAGCCGACCTATGTCGGTCCGGATATTGATTCATGGTGGATCGATACCGAGAAGGAAAAGGCCCTCGCCGCCAAGTACAAGAGCGGCAACTGATGGCCGGCCTGCATCGTCGTGGCTTTCTCGGGCTGGGCGCCGCAGCGGCAGCAGCGGCGGTTTTGCCTGGAAAGGCCTTTGCCAGCACCCCGACGGGGGAGAGACTGCATGGCCTGTCCGCTTTTGGAGAGTTGAAGTATCCCGCCGATTTTTCGCAATTCGACTATGTAAACGTCGATGCCCCGAAGGGCGGGACATTCAATTTCGGCCCGTCGCAATGGCTGTTCAACCAGAACCCCCAGACCTTCAACACGCTGAACAGCTTCGTGTCCAAGGGCGACGCGCCGCCGCGCATGGAAATGTGTTTCGATTCGCTGATGGTCAGCGCGCTGGACGAGCCGGATTCGATCTACGGGCAACTGGCGGAATCGGTCACGATCTCTGACGACCGCAACAGTTTCGATTTTGCACTGCGGCCGCAGGCGCGCTGGCATGACGGCTCGCCGCTGACCGCCGAGGATGCCTCCTTCACCTACAACCTGTTAAAGGAAGAGGGACACCCGGACCTTTCCCTGCCGCTGAAGGAATTGACGGCGGCAACCGCGCTCGATGCCGGCACCTTGCGGCTGACCTTTTCCGGCAAGCAGTCTGCGCGCACCATTTTGGACGTCGCGACGTTCCCGATCCTGTCCAAGGCCTATTTCGCGAGCGCGCCGTTCGACAGTTCGCGCATGAAGGCCCCGCTTGGCTCGGGCCCCTACAAGGTTGGGCATGTGCAGGCCGGCCAGACCATCGAATACGGGCGGGTTGGCGACTATTGGGGCCGCGATCTGCCGGTGAACAAGGGGCAGTTCCATTTCGACAAGCTGCGCATCGAGTTCTACGGCGACCGCCAGGCCGCGTTCGAGGCGTTCAAGAAGGGCGACGTCGCGTTCCGCGAGGAGGCAACGTCTCGCGTGTGGGCGACCGGCTATGACTTTCCCGCGCTCACCGCCGGCAAGGTGGTCAAGCGCGAATTCCCTTCGGAAAAGCGCCCGCTGATGTACGGCACCGCCATGAACCAGCGGCGCGAACGGTTTCGCGACGTCAGGGTGCGCCGCGCCATTGCGCTGTGCTTCGACTTCGAATGGACCAACAAATCGCTGTTCTACGGTCTCTATGATCGCTCACAGTCGAATTTCGAGAAGTCGGAATTCAGGGCGACCGGCGTTCCTTCCGCTGAGGAACTGGCGTTGCTTGAGCCGTTGCGCGACAAGCTCCCGCCTGAAGTGTTCGCAGAGGTCTATTCGCTGCCTGCTTCCGACGGCAGCGGCCGCGACCGCAAGCTTTTGCGTGAAGCGCAGAACCTGATGAAGGACGCTGGCTGGAAACGGGCCGGCGAGTTCTTCCAGAATGCCGCTGGCGAAACGTTCAAGCTGGAATTCCTCGCCGATGACGACGGGCTGGTGCGCGTCTATACGCCGTGGGTGGGCAACCTGAAGGCCGTCGGCTTCGACGCCTCGATCCGCCTCGTCGAATCGGCGCAGCATCAGGCGCGGCAGGCCAGTTTCGATTTCGACATGATCGCAATGGCGGTGCTGTTTTCGCCGACGCCGACACGCGAGGGCATGGACGGCATCTTCCATTCGCGCTCGGCCAACCTGCAGGGATCGCGCAATCTGCCCGGCACGGTCGACCCGGCGGTCGATGCGCTTGTCGAGGCGATCGATGGCGTCAAGGACCGTGCGCAACTGACAACAGTGCTGCGTTCGCTCGATCGGGTCTTGCGCGCACGCATGGACTGGATTCCAAGTTGGTATTCGGCGAATCACCGCGTCGCGTTCTGGGATATGTTCGGGTTCAAGGAGCCGAAGCCGGATTACGGGTTTGCGATGGAAGCGCTGTGGTGGTTCGATCAGGACAAGGCGGCCAAGATTGGTAAGGGGTGAAATTGCAAAGAAGCGCCGGCCACCTAGGGCGACCGTGAGAGCCGCCTGATGGGTGCCTATATCCTGCGCCGCGTGCTTTTGATGATACCGACCCTGCTCGGCATCATGGCCATTTCCTTCGCTGTCATCCAGTTTGCGCCCGGCGGCCCCGTCGAGCAGGTCATCGCCAAGCTGAGCGGGCAGGGCGGTGACGCCAGCGACCGCATCGGCGGCGGTGGTGGCGGCGACATCGCGGGCGGAAACCTCGATGTCGGTAGCGATGCCGGTTCAAGATATCGCGGCGCGCAGGGCCTCGACCCTGAGTTCATCGCCAAGCTGGAAAAGCAGTTCGGCTTCGACAAGCCGCCGCTCGAGCGCTTCGGCAAGATGCTGTGGGACTATGCCCGCTTCGACTTCGGCGACAGCTATTTCCGCGACATTTCGGTGGTCGACCTGATCCTGGAAAAGATGCCGGTGTCGATCTCGCTCGGGCTGTGGATCACGCTGATTTCATACCTGATTTCCATTCCGCTCGGCATCAGGAAGGCGGTCAAGGACGGCTCGGCCTTCGATGTCTGGACCAGCGGCATCGTCATTGTCGGCTATGCCATTCCGGGCTTCCTGTTTGCCATCCTTTTGATGATCCTTTTCGCCGGCGGCTCGTTCTATGACTGGTTCCCGCTGCGCGGGCTGACTTCCGACAATTGGGAACAAATGTCGTGGCCGGCACGCATCCTCGACTATTTCTGGCATCTGGCGCTGCCGCTGACGGCGATGGTGCTGTCGGCCTTCGCCACCACGACCTTGCTGACCAAAAACTCGTTCCTCGATGAAATCCGCAAGCAATATGTGGTGACGGCGCGCGCCAAGGGCCTGTCCGAGCGGCAGGTGCTTTACGGGCACGTGTTCCGCAACGCCATGCTGATCGTCATCGCAGGCTTTCCCGGCGCTTTCATCTCGGCCTTCTTCACCGGATCGCTTTTGATCGAGAACATATTCTCGCTGGATGGGCTTGGCCTGCTCGGCTTCCGCTCGGTGGTTGAGCGCGACTATCCGGTGGTGTTCGCCAACCTTTATATTTTCTCGCTCATCGGCCTCGTCATCAGCCTGATCTCCGACCTCACCTATACGTGGATCGATCCGCGCATCGACTTCGAGCGGAGAGACGTATGACGACGGATGTCGACACGGCAGGTGCGGCGGTGGTGGAAGAGGCGCGCGGCAAGCGTCCGTGGATTTCGCCGCTCAACCAGCGCCGCTGGGCAAACTTCAAGGCCAACCGGCGCGGTTACTGGTCGCTGTGGATTTTCCTGCTTCTGTTCGTTTTGTCGCTGTTTGCCGAATTCATCGCCAACGACAAGCCGGTCCTCGCCTCCTACAAGGGCGAGATCCTGTTCCCGGTGCTGGTTGACTATCCGGAAGAAAAGTTCGGCGGCTTCTATGCCGTCACCGACTACCGCGATCCGGTCATCCAGGACGAGATCAACGCCAATGGCTGGATGATCTGGCCGCCGATCCGCTATTCCTACCGCACCGTCAACAACTTCGTGCCCGAAGCAGCACCCGCCAAGCCGTCATGGCAATATGACGTCAAGGCGCGCTGCAGCCAGTTGCCGCAAGGCGAGGCCGACCCGAACTGCATCGTCGGCAACTGGAACTGGCTCGGCACCGACGACCAGGCCCGCGACGTGCTGGCGCGCGCCATCTATGGCTTCCGCATCTCGGTGCTGTTCGGCCTGATCCTGACGATAGGCTCGGCGGTCATCGGCGTATCGGCAGGCGCTGTGCAGGGCTATTTCGGCGGCTGGACCGACCTCATCTTCCAGCGTTTCATCGAAATCTGGTCGGCGATCCCGGTGCTTTACCTGCTGCTGATCGTGGCGGCGATATTGCCGCCCGGTTTCTTCATCCTGCTCGGGCTGATGCTCCTGTTTTCATGGGTCGCCTTTGTCGGCGTCGTGCGGGCGGAATTCCTGCGCGCCCGCAACTTCGAGTATGTCAACGCGGCGCGCGCGCTGGGCGTGCCCAACCGCACCATCATGTTCCGCCATCTGTTGCCCAACGCCATGGTGGCGACGCTGACCTTCCTGCCGTTCATCCTCAACGGCTCGATCTCGACGCTGACTTCGCTCGATTTCCTCGGCTTCGGCCTGCCGCCAGGCTCGGCATCGCTCGGCGAACTGTTGAAGCAGGGCCAGCGCAACCTCAACGCGCCGTGGCTTGGCATCACCGGCTTTGCCACGCTGTCGATCATGCTGTCGCTGCTGATTTTCGTCGGTGAAGCGACGCGCGACGCCTTCGATCCGCGAAAGACGTTCAGATGAGCGCGCCGCTTCTGTCCGTCCGCGATCTGTCCGTCGCCTTTTCGCAAGGCGGCAGCACCTCGCTTGCCGTCGATCACGTGTCCTTCGACATCGCCAAGGGCGAAACGGTGGCATTGGTGGGCGAATCCGGTTCCGGAAAATCGGTCTCGGCGCTCTCGGTGCTGAAGCTCTTGCCCTATCCGGCGGCCAGCCACCCATCCGGCCAGATCGAGTTCGACGGCAAGGACCTGTTGGCGCTGGATGAGAAGGCGTTGCGAAAGGTACGCGGCAACAAGATAACCATGATCTTCCAGGAGCCGATGACCTCGCTCAATCCGCTGCACACGATCGAGCAGCAGATTGTCGAAGTTCTGGAATTGCACCGGGGCATGGGCCAGAGCGAGGCACGGCAGCGCACGCTCGACCTGTTGAAGGAAGTCGGCATCCGCGACCCGGAAAAGCGGCTGTCCGCCTATCCGCACCAACTGTCGGGTGGTCAACGCCAGCGCGTGATGATCGCCATGTCGCTCGCCAACGAACCCGAGCTTCTGATTGCCGACGAGCCGACGACGGCGCTCGACGTCACCGTGCAGGCGCAGATCCTCGAATTGCTGGCAAAGCTCAAGGAAAAGAACGGCATGTCGATGCTGTTCATCACCCATGATCTTGGCATCGTGCGCAAGATTGCCGACCGCGTCTGCGTGATGACCAAGGGCAAGATCGTCGAGACCGGGCCGACCGCTGAAATCTTCGACAACCCGCAGCACGCTTATACGCGCCACCTGCTTGCCGCCGAGCCGAAGGGCAAGCCGCCGGCCGCGAACGATGACGCCAAGCCGGTCATGGCGGGCGACGACGTCAAGGTCTGGTTCCCGATCAAGCAGGGCTTCTTTCGCAAGACGGTAGACCATGTGAAGGCGGTCGATGGCATCGACATAACGGTGCGCGAAGGCCAGACGGTTGGCGTCGTCGGCGAGTCCGGTTCCGGCAAGACCACGCTCGGCCTTGCCTTGGCGCGCATGATCTCGTCCACCGGCACAATCCGGTTCGATGGCCGCGACATCAACAAGCTGTCGTTCAACGACATGCGGCCGCTTCGTCATGAACTGCAGATCGTGTTTCAGGACCCTTACGGTTCGCTGAGCCCGCGCATGTCGGTGTCGGAAATCATCGAAGAGGGCTTGAAGATTCACGAGCCGAAACTGTCGCCGGAGGCGCGTGACCGGCGCGTTGTCGCGGTGCTTGGCGAGGTCGGGCTCGACCCCGCCACCCGCTTCCGCTATCCGCACGAATTCTCCGGCGGTCAGCGTCAGCGCATCGCCATTGCCCGCGCCATGGTTCTGAAGCCGCGCTTCGTGATGCTGGATGAACCGACCTCGGCGCTCGACATGAGCGTGCAGGCGCAGGTCGTCGACCTTTTGCGCAACCTGCAGGCCAAGCATAATCTGGCCTACCTGTTCATCAGCCATGATCTCAAGGTGGTGCGCGCGCTGGCCAACCACGTCATCGTCATGCGCAACGGCAAGATTGTCGAAGCGGGCCCCTCCGAGCAGATATTCGGCAACCCGCAAACCGACTATACAAAGGCGCTGATGTCGGCCGCTTTCAGGATCGAAACGGCCCCGGTCGGCGTTGTGAGCGAATAGAACCAAGGGGCATAGAATGCCGACACTCGACAAGGGCCGTGTCCTGCTCGCCGTAACCGGCTTTCATCCGCAACGCTGGCATGAGCTTCTGTCGGCCGAGCGCGAGGTGGTGCTGGAACCGAACGGAGCCGCCGACCCGTCGATCGACTATGCGGTGGTGTGGAAGCAGAAGCCCAATCTTTTGACCAAGCTGCCCAATCTTCGCGCGATCTTTTCCATCGGCGCCGGCGTCGATCACATCATGGCCGACAAGACGGTGCCGGATGTTCCGATCATCAAGGTGGTGGCCGAAAATCTGACCCAGCACATGGTCGAGTTCGTCGTCTGGCGGGTGCTCGACCACCATCGCCAGGCGATGCTGTACGAGGGCCAGCAGAAGAAGAAAATTTGGCATGAGCCGCCGCAGCGCACGGCCAACGACATTTCCGTCGGCATCATGGGGCTCGGCAGTCTCGGCCGGGCCGCAGCCCAAGCGCTGTCTTCACTTGGCTTCCGGGTCAATGGCTGGTCGCGCAGGGAACAGCAGATGCCGGGGGTGTCCACCTTCAATGGCGACAACGGTCTCGTGCCGTTCCTCAACGCCACCGACATCCTCGTGGTCCTGCTGCCGCTGACGCCGGCAACGCAGGGTATCGTCAACTACGGTTTGCTCAAGCAATTGCGCCGGCGCAATGGCTTGGGCGGCGCGGTGCTGATCAATGCCGGGCGCGGACGGTTGCAGAAGGATGCCGACATCGTGCGCGCGCTGGATGATGGCACGTTGAAGGAGGCAAGCCTCGACGTGTTCGAGGTGGAGCCGCTGCCCAAGACCAGCCCGATCTGGAACCACCCGAAGATCTTCGCGACGCCGCATGCTGCGGCGACATCGGACCCCAATCATCTGGTGCCGATCATGTTGCGGCAGATGTCGGCTTTCGAACGCGGCGAACCGTTGCAGAACGTGGTCGACCGCAGCGCGGGCTACTGAACCGCCAAGGTTTGAACCGCGCCGTCACATTTGCGCCGCGAGAGCGAACGGTTCATCGCATATATCTCGCCGCTTGCCTTTTCTACATCGCGGCGGCTGTTCGAACGTATGTCGGGCGTTACCGGCCCCAGGCCCATCGCGGACTTGGCGAAAACCGGCTTGGCGTTGATGGAAAGATTGTAGCGCCGGGCAAGCTGGTCCCGCTCGGTCAGCAGCGTTGCGCAATCCACGCTGTCATAGGGCAGCGCGGAGGCGACATTGCGGTCCTGGTCCGCAACCAGCGAGTTGGCGCAACCGCTGACGGTCAGGCACAGAACAGACGCCGCTAAAGCCGATTTCACATTGCGCTCCGGAAATTCGTTTACCGGCGTTGAGTGCGGCAGGATTTTGGCTTTGTCGGGGCAGCGGTTGAAATCCTGAACATGGGGAACCTGTAGCAATCCACTCGACAAGTTGGGTCTGTGGCTTTAGGCAATCGCCAAAATCTCCAGCAATCGCGAAAGGCCAGCCATGAGCGGAAAAACCCTGATCGCACCGTCGGTGCTGTCGTCCGACTTTTCCAAACTCGGCGACGAGGTCGAGGCCGTGGTGGCCGCTGGCGCTGACTGGGTGCATCTTGACGTGATGGACGGCCACTTCGTGCCCAACATCACCTTCGGCCCGCCGGTCATCAAGGCGATCCGCAACCGCACCAAGGCCTATTTCGACTGCCACCTGATGATTGCACCCGTCGACCCTTATCTGGCTGCGTTTGCGGAAGCGGGCTGCGACGGCATCACCGTCCATGCCGAAGCCGGTCCCCATCTCGATCGCTCGCTGCAGACCATCCGCAACCTTGGCAAGAGGGCCGGCGTCTCGCTCAATCCGGCCACGCCTGAAAGCGCCATTGAATATGTGCTCGACCGGCTCGACCTAATCCTGATAATGACGGTCAATCCGGGCTTCGGCGGACAGGCCTTCATCCCGGCGATGGTGGATAAGGTCAAGCGCGTGAAGGCGATGATCGGGGGTAGGCCGATCCATATCGAGATCGACGGCGGCGTGACGGCGGAAACCGCGCCGCTGGTGACCGCTGCCGGTGCCGACGTTCTGGTGGCTGGTGCTGCCGTGTTCAAGGGCGACGGCTTCGAGGCCTATCGCAAGAACATCGCCGCGATCCGCGCCGCGGCTGATGCTGCGGCGGTCTAAGCCACGCGAAAATCAGGTCTTGGCGAACACCTTGTTGCCGTCGATCCAAGTAGCTTCGACGGCGAGCTTTTGCGAAAGCGCGACGATGTTCGCTGCCTGACCCTTGGCCAGCCGACCGATGCGGTGCGATTGCCCGACGGCTTCGGCCGGGTAGGTCGAGGCCATGCGCAGCGCTTCCGCGAGTTCCAGCCCGATGACCTCATGCATGAAGCGGACCGCCGAGATCATGTCGAGATCGGCGCCGGCAAGCGTGCCGTCGGCGAGACGCAGGCTGCCGTCCTTGCGGTAGATGGTGCGGCCGTTGAGGGTGAATGACGTCATGTCGGTGCCGATGGTCGCCATCGCATCGGTGACGAGGAAAATGTGGCTTGGCCCCGACTTTGCCCGAAGCGCGATGCCGATCGTGGCCGGATCTACATGGATGCCGTCGGCGATCAGGCCGGCGGAAAGGCGACCTGTGTCGATGGCGGCACCTGCAAGACCCGGCTCGCGGTTGCCGATCTGGCTCATCGCGTTGAAAAGGTGGGTGACGACCGAAGCGCCTGCATGTGCATAGGCGCGCGCCGTGGCAAAGCCGGCGTCGGAATGGCCGAGACTGACGACGATACCGGCTTGCACCAGCTTGCCGACCTGATCCGCTGTCACCGATTCAGGCGCAATGGTGGTCAGAAGCACCGGCAGGCCGTCCCTGGCAGCAATCAGGGCGGACTGGTCCCTTTCCGTCATCGGGCGGATGAGCTTGGGGTCATGCGCGCCTTTGCGCGCCAGCGACAGATGCGGACCTTCCAGATGCAGGCCGAGGAAGCCGGGTATCTTGTCCTTGGCCGCAGCCTTGCCCGCCGCGACGGCGGCTGCGGTGATGTCCGGCGTATCGGTAATGAGCGTCGGCAAAAGTGCTGTTGTTCCAAACGGCGCATGCGCCGCGCAGATCGTCTTGATCGAGGCGACATCGGGATGATCGTTCAGCATCACGCCGCCGCCGCCATTGACCTGAAGGTCGATGAAGCCGGGCGCGAGAATGGCGCTTTTGTCTTCGACCACGCGCATCTCGGCGGGCAATGAGCTTCGCGGGACAATCGCTTCGACAATGCCATCGGCGACGATCAGCGCCCCATCCTCATGCCAGGCGTCGCCGTCGAAGATCCTCGTAGCTGCAAGTGCGAAGCGGCCGGTCATACGGTTTCGGTCACCTTGTGCAGATTGGGCGGCGCATCGGGGTTAAGGCCGCGGTGGCGGGCGAATGCCTCGACAAAGGCGTAGAAGGAAACGATCAGCGCCAGCGGCTCGGTAAGCGGATGGCCAGTGGCGACGTGGGGAAGCTGGTAGGCGCGGTTGACAAGGGTCGTCGTGGCGAAGGCCGCCGCTTCCTTTGCAGCCAGGGCGTCGGCGGTGTCGGCGACGGATTTTTCAGCGGCATCGCGTGAGGCAAGTGACAGGACCGGGAATTTCGGCCCCACCAGCGCAAGCGGACCGTGCATCACCTCGGCGGTGCTGTAGGCTTCCGCATGCATGGCGCAGGTTTCCTTGAATTTCAGCGCCGCTTCGCTGGCAATAGCGAAGGACGGCCCCCTGCCGAGGATGAATAGCGACCTCTGGCCTTCAAGCGCGCCGGCAAGCGCCATCCAGTCGCAAGAGATGGCCTGTTCGAGCTTGGCCGGCAGTTCCCGCAAGGCGGCAAGCAGCGTCTCGTCATTCGTGCAGTGCGCCATCAGCGCAAGGCCTGCAACCGCCGAGTTCACGAAGGTCTTGGTGGCGGCGACACTGCGCTCCGGTCCGGCGAGGATGTCGATGGAATAGGCGCAGGTGCGTGCCAGCGGCGAGTCCGCTGTGTTGGTCAGCGCAACTGTCAGCGACCCACGCTGTTTTGCGCTTTCGGCCATGGCGACGATGTCGGGGCTTTTGCCGGATTGCGAGACGGCGACGCAGGCAGAACCGTTCAGCCTTAGCTTGGCGCCGTAGATGGAGGCCACCGAGGGGCCTATGGAAGCCACCGCCAGTCCGGCGGTCAGCTCAATGGCGTATTTCAGGAATGTTGCAGCATGGTCGGACGAGCCGCGCGCGACGGTGACGATGAAGTTGGGATCAAGTTCGCGTATGCCTCGCCCTGCTTCGATGAGCGCCGGTGCCGAGCCGTCGAGCAGGCGCGCGACCGCTAGCGGTATCTCCTCGATCTCGCTGCGCATATGCGTCTTGGTTGCCGTCACGAACGGTCTCCTGTTTCTTCGCCGGGCGCGCTTAGGCGCAACTCCGCGACAAAATCATAGGCGTCTCCGCGATAGATCGAGCGGGTGAACTCCACCACCTTGCCGCTTGCCAGATAGGAGATGCGCTCGATGTGCAGTCCCGCCACGCCGGGTTGCACATCCAGCAGCCTTGCATCGGTCTCGTTGAGGTTGGCTGCCGAAATCCGCTGCACCGCCCTGACCGGGCGGTTGCCGGTTTTTCCAAGCGTGGCGTAGAGCGAGAAATCGATTGCCGAAGGATCGGGCAGGATCGAGGACGACAGCGAGGCCCGCTCGATGGCAAGTGGCGTATCGTCGGCGATGCGCAGGCGCGCTATGCGCGAAACCAGCTCCTTGGACGACAGGCCAAGCGCCATGATTTCTTCCGGCGAGGGCGTGAACACGCCACGGTCGAGCCATGCCGAGCGCACGGCCATGCCCCTGCGCGCCATGTCTTCGGTAAAGGAGGTGAGCCGCGACAGCGATTGCTCGACGCGCTCGACGCGTGGCGCGACGAAGGTGCCCGAACCATGGCGCTGGACGAGGATGCCGCCCTTAACCAGGTCCTGCACCGCCTTGCGCACGGTAACGCGCGAAATGTCGGCCTTGGTGGCGATATCGCGCTCGGATGGCAGGGCGTCTCCGGGGCCGATCAGCCCGGTCTTGACCGCGTCTTCGATGCTCTTGCGAAGCTGGAGGTAGAGCGGCAGGCCGCTCTGGCCCGCCTGCTTCAGTCCGCCGAACATCTGGTCGGAGACGTCAGCCATTCGCCGCCTCCGTCGAGGGGGCGAAAACGCGCGCGGCCATGCGCACGGCCCCGCCGAGCGCATCGTCGAGCGGCGATCGCAGCAGGGCCTGATATTTTGCCGACAAGCGCGGCGCATAGAGCCCGGCCAATCCGCCGAGCAGGCACAAGGCGTCACCGGCTTCGAGCTTCAGCACGGCGAGCGAGGCTTCGACGTCGGCAACTGCCTTGTCGACAATCCAGATTGCGACGACATCGCCCTTGGCGGCGTGCTCGAACACCTTCGGCGCGAAGCCGCCGAAGTCGCCGGGCTTGGCATTGGTGGTGAACTCGACGACGTCCTGCGGATCGCTGCGAAACACCGCGAGCATCTCCCGCGTCAGGGGGGATGCCTCGCGAATGCCGTCATGGGCGAGAAGGGTCTGCTCCAGGAGGTCGCGCCCGATCCGCGCGCCGCTGGCCTGGTCGCCAACCTGGAAGCCCCAGCCGCCGATGGCGCGCGATTTGCCTGCCTTGCGCGCCATATAGGCCGAGCCGGTGCCGAGCACGGCGATTGCGCCGTCGCCATCGCCGATCGCGCCTTCGAGCGCGATTTCCGCGTCAGTTTCAACACGGCTTTGTCTGAATGGCAGGATCGCCTGCAATTGCTGGCGGTAGGTGCCGACATTGGCTCCCGCCAAGCCGAGCACGGCAGGTGTCTTAGATAGGAGTTCGGTGTCCTTGCCGGCATCGAGGATGGCCAGCCTTGCCGCCTCGACGATGTGCGTGCGCGCGCCGGTCAGGTCGGTGCGGATGTTGGCGGCACCGCTCTTGGCGCGCCCGATGACCACGCCATCCGCCGTCGCAAGCGCTGCCCTGCAACTGGTGCCGCCGCCGTCTATGCCGAGCACGAAATTCACGATGATGCCTCCACTGACTGGATGATACCAATAAAATACCAATAGCCAAGTCTTAATTTCCGTTTCGAAAAGATTAAGACGTATTCTATTGAAAAATATAGGGTTTATGGCGCGCTGCACGTTTTAGGTGAGAGAAATCATTAATGCGTGTGGACAAGTGGTATTTTTTTGGTATTGTTTTGTCAGTGGAGGAATTGGGATGGCGGAAATGCGCACGGAAGCGCTGCACAGGAGTGCCGAGGGGCTGGATATCCAGCCGCCGCACGTCGTGCTTTCTGCGCTTGCCGATGCCCAGATTGAAGCGGCAATGGCGGTCAAGAATTCCGTTCCGCAGATTGCTTCCGCCGCACGCCTGATAGCCGACAGATTGGCAAGCGGTGGCCGGTTGATCTACGCCGCAGCAGGCAGTTCCGGCCTGATGGCGCTGGCGGATGCGCTGGAGCTTCCCGGAACCTATGGCATTGCGCGCGACCGTATCGTGATCCTGATCGCGGGTGGCGACGAGGCACTTCACAATCTTGCCGGCGGACCTGAAGACGATACCGCCGAAGCCGAAAAAGCAGTTGCAGACGCCGGCGCAGGTCCCGCCGATTGCGTCATCGCCATCTCGGCCAGCGGATCGACGCCTTATGCGGTGCGGGCGCTCGAGGTCGCGAAGGCCAACGGCGCTGCAACGATCGCAATCGCCAACAACAAGAACGCGCCGCTGTTTGCGAAAGCGGACGTTGCCGTCCTCATCGAAACACCGCCGGAAGTGATTGCCGGCTCGACCCGCATGGGTGCAGGCACGGCCCAGAAGATTGCGCTCAACATGATGTCGACGCTGGCCGCTATACATCTCGGCCACGTCCATGACGGCTACATGATCAACCTGACCGCAGACAACAAGAAGCTGCGCGACCGCGCCAGCCGCATCGTCTCGGCGATTACCGGTCGCGGCAAGGATGAGGCAGAGGCGCTTCTGGAGCGCGGCGGCGGACAGGTGAAGACGGCAATCCTGCTTGCGGCGGGTGCCGCCAGCGCGGAAGCGGCGCGCAAACTATTGGACGGGACGGGCCAGAAATTGCGGCCCGCCCTTTCCGCAATTGAGGGGAGCAAGGGTCAGGCGACCTCCGATCTCATCAAAAACCGAACCTGACAAAGGTCAACAGGGAGACTGAGCATGAATACGAAACTCTTGACGGCAATTCTTCTTGGATCGAGCGTTCTCTGCTCTGCCGGAGCCGCGTTCGCACAAGACGCGACGCTCACCATCGAAAGCTGGCGCAACGACGACCTCGCCATCTGGCAGGACAAGCTGATCCCGGCCTTCGAAGCCAAGAACCCGGGCATCAAGGTGGTGTTTTCGCCATCCGCGCCGACTGAATACAACGCCGCCCTGAACGCCAAGCTCGATGCGGGCTCGGCTGGCGACATCATCACCTGCCGGCCTTTTGACGCCTCGCTCGACCTCTACACCAAGGGCAAGCTCGCCGACCTCACCAGCCTGCCCGGCATGGAGAACTTCTCCGATGTCGCCAAGTCCGCCTGGACGACCGACGACGGCAAGGCAACGTTCTGCGTGCCGATGGCGTCCGTCATCCATGGCTTCATCTACAACAAGGATGCCTTCGACAAGCTGGGCATCACGCCGCCGGCGACCGAGGAAGAGTTCTTTGCCGCACTCGACAAGATCAAGGCCGACGGCACCTACATCCCGATGGCGATGGGCACCAAGGACCTGTGGGAAGCAGCCACCATGGGCTACCAGAACATCGGCCCGAATTACTGGCAGGGCGAGGAAGGCCGCCTTGCGCTGCTCAAGGGCGAACAGAAGCTGACCGACGCGCAGTGGGTCGAGCCCTATGCGACGCTTGCCAAGTGGAAGCCTTATCTCGGCGACGGTTTCGAAGCCCAGACCTACCCGGACAGCCAGAACCTGTTCACGCTGGGTCGCGCCGCGATCTATCCGGCCGGCTCGTGGGAAATCTCCGTCTTCAACACCCAGGCGCAGTTCAAGATGGGTGCGTTCCCGCCGCCGGTGAGGAAGGCAGGCGATACCTGCTACATTTCCGACCACACCGATATCGGCATCGGCCTCAACGCCGCATCGAAGAACCCGGATGCAGCCAAGACCTTCCTGTCCTGGGTTGCTTCGCCCGAGTTCGCGGAAATCTATGCCAATGCACTGCCGGGCTTCTTCAGCCTGAACTCGACGCCGGTGAAGATGGCCGACCCGCTTGCCCAGGAATTCGTTTCCTGGCGCGACAAGTGCAAGTCGACCATCCGCTCGACCTACCAGATCCTGTCGCGCGGCACGCCGAACCTCGAGAACGAAACCTGGGTTGAATCGGCCAACGTCATCAACGGCACCGATACGCCGGAAGTGGCCGGCAAGAAGCTGCAGGACGGTCTCGACAGCTGGTACAAGCCGGCGAAGTAACCGCTGAGCCTTACCCTCCCCCTTGTGGGGAGGGTCGCGAACGAGGTGAGCGGGGTGGGGGTCGAATTTTTCGGCATTGACCCCCACCCCGTTTCGCAAACTACACTGCGTTGCGTTTGCTCTTCGACCCTCCCCGCACGGGGGAGGGTAATCATTCCGACGCATGCGCTGCAGCAAGACCAGACCGGTCGGAGGCCGAAGGCATGACTGCGACATCCGCAAACAAGCGACCCTTTCGCTGGCACATCGCCATTTTCCTGGCGCCGGCGGTGCTGGTCTACACCGCCATCATGATCATGCCGCTGTTCGGCACGCTGCAACTCGCGCTGTTTCGCAATGTCTCGCAAAGCCAGGTCTTCGTCGGCCTCGATAATTTCCGCACCCTGTTCGGTGATCCCAACTGGTCGGCAAATTTCTGGAATGCGTTGAGGAACAATGTCTGGTTCTTCATCATCCATATGCTGGTGCAAAATCCTATCGGCGTCGTGCTGGCCGCACTTCTGTCGAGCCCGAAGCTGCGTTTCTCGGCTTTCTACCGCACGGCGATCTTCATCCCGACCATCCTGTCCTTCGTCATCGTCGGCTTTGCCTGGAAGCTGATCCTGTCGCCGCTGTGGGGCGTTGCGCCCAACCTGCTCGACCTCATAGGCCTGAAGAGCTTTTTCACGCCTTGGCTGGGCAAGGAAGAGTATGCGCTGACCACGCTTGGCCTGATCTCGGTCTGGCAGTTCATCGGCATCCCGATGATGCTGATCTATGCCGCGATGCTGTCGATCCCCGACGAGGTGATCGAGGCCGCCGAATGCGATGGCGTTACCGGCATGGCGCAGTTCTGGAAGATCAAGCTGCCACTGATCCTGCCGGCCATCGGCATCATCTCGATCCTGACATTCGTCGGCAATTTCAATGCCTTCGACCTGATCTATTCGGCGCAGGGCGCACTCGCCGGTCCGAACTATTCGACCGACATTCTGGGCACCTTCCTCTACCGGGCCTTTTTCGGCTTCCAGTTGCAGGTCGGCGACCCCAACATGGGTGCGGCCATCGCCACCATGATGTTCCTCATCATCCTGGTCGGCGTCTGCATCTATCTGTTCCTCATCCAGACGCGCCTGCGTCGGTATCAGTTCTAGGGGAACGCGAGATGAGCAGAGCAACCAACTCATTTTCCCGCTCGGCGGCAGCGCATGCGATCCTGATCGCCTACACGATCATCGCGCTGTTTCCGGTGTTCATCATCGTCATCAACTCGTTCAAGTCGCGCAATGCCATTTTCCGCACGCCAATGGCGCCGCCGACGACCGAGACGTTCGACCTTGTCGGCTACCGGACCGTGCTGGCGCAGGGCGATTTCCTGCAATATTTCCAGAACAGCTTCATCGTCACGGTCGCCTCGCTGTTCTTCGTATTGCTGTTCGGCGCGATGGCAGCGTTTGCGCTTTCGGAATACCGCTTCCGCGGCAACAAGCTGATGGGGCTTTATCTGGCGCTGGGCATCATGATCCCGATCCGGCTGGGCACCGTCGCCATATTGCAATTGATGGTGGCAAGCGGGCTGGTCAATACGCTCACCGCGCTCATCCTCGTCTACACCGCTCAAGGCTTGCCGCTCGCCATTTTCATCCTGGCCGAGTTCATGAGCACGGTTTCCGACGATTTGAAGAATGCCGGACGCATCGACGGGCTCTCCGAATACACGATCTTCTTCCGGCTGGTGCTGCCGCTGGTGAGGCCCGCCATGGCAACGGTCGCCGTCTTCACCATGATCCCGATCTGGAACGACCTGTGGTTCCCGCTGATCCTTGCGCCTTCGGAAGGAACGAAGACCATCACGCTCGGCGCACAGATGTTCATCGGCCAGTACGTCACCAACTGGAACGCGGTGCTGGCTGCGCTGTCGCTGGCCATCCTGCCGGTGCTGATCCTCTACCTCATCTTCTCGCGGCAGCTGATCCGCGGCATCACCTCTGGAGCAGTCAAGTGAGCAAGGAACAACCGATCAGGGTCGTGGTTGCCGGGCTCGGCAATATGGGCCGCAGCCACGCGCTCGCCTATCACAACAATCCGGGCTTCGAGATCGCGGCGCTCGTCAACCGCTCCGATGTGCCGTTGCCGGGCGGACTGGCGGGCCACGAGATCCGCCGTTCGTTCGACGAGGCCTTGCGTGAGGAGAAGCCCGATCTTGCCTCCATCGCAACCTATTCGGACAGCCATGCCGACTATGCGGTGAAGGCATTCGAGGCCGGTTGCCATGTCTTCGTGGAAAAGCCGCTGGCAACGACCGTGGCCGATGCGCGGCGCGTGGTCGATGCCGCCAAGGCCAACGACCGCAAGCTGGTGATCGGCTACATATTGCGCCATCACCCGTCATGGATGCGGCTGATTGCCGAGGGGCGCAAACTTGGCGGGCCTTACGTGTTCCGCATGAACCTCAACCAGCAATCATCAGGTCCTACCTGGGAAACGCACAAGCAGTTGATGCAGACGACCTCGCCGATCGTCGATTGCGGTGTTCACTATCTCGACGTCATGCTGCAGATCACCGACGCACGACCGGTCGAGGTCCGCGGCATGGGTGTGCGCCTCAGCGACGAAATTGAACCAACCATGTACAATTACGGCCACCTGCAAGTGCTGTTCGATGACGGCTCGGTCGGCTGGTACGAGGCCGGCTGGGGGCCGATGATTTCGGAGACCGCGTTCTTCGTGAAGGATGTGATCTCGCCCAATGGCTGCGTGTCCATCGTCATGGCCGAGGGTGCGAAGTCGGACGACATCGATACCCACACCAAGACATCGACCATACGCCTTCACAGCGCCAGAATCGGTGCCGACGGCAAGTTCGCCCGCCCCGACGAGATGCTGTCGATGCAGGGTGAGCCGGGTCACCAGGACCTGTGCGATCTGGAGCAGGCCTTCGTCTTGAAGGCGATCCGCGAAAACCTCGATCTGAGCCGTCACATGGACGATGCCGTGAAATCGCTCGCCGTCTGCCTCGCTGCCGATGAGAGCGTGCGCACCGGTCAAGCCGTCAAGCTATAGGAAAACGCCGTGGGTTCTCTCAACATCGAAAACGTGAAGAAGTCCTTCGGTCCGGTCGACGTGCTGAAGGGCATCGACCTTGCCGTGTCCGACGGCGAGTTCGTGGTCTTCGTCGGGCCGTCCGGTTGCGGAAAGTCGACATTGTTGCGCGTCATAGCGGGGCTGGAGGATGCCAGCTCCGGGCGTGTCATCATCGATGGCAGTGAGGTCACCTCCACGCCGCCGGCCAAGCGCGGCATCGCCATGGTGTTCCAGACCTACGCGCTATATCCGCACCTCACGGTGAGGAACAATATGGCTCTTGGCCTCAAGCAGGCCGGCACGCCAGCCGCCGAGATCGACAAGCGCATCACGGCCGCTTCAACCATGCTTTCGCTGGAGCCTTACCTCGAGCGGCGTCCGGCCGAGCTTTCCGGCGGCCAGCGCCAGCGCGTCGCCATCGGCCGCGCCGTGGTGCGCGAGCCAAAGCTGTTTTTGTTCGACGAACCGCTGTCGAACCTCGACGCGGCGCTGCGCGTCAACACCCGCCTCGAGATCGCGCAGCTGCATCGGCGGCTGAAGGCGACGATGATCTACGTCACCCACGACCAGGTCGAGGCGATGACGCTGGCCGACAAGATCGTGGTGCTGAACGCCGGCCGCATCGAGCAGGTCGGCGCGCCGATGGAACTCTACAATTCGCCGGCAAACCTGTTCGTTGCCGGCTTCATCGGCTCACCGAAGATGAACTTCATCGACGGCGCGCGCCTTGGCGAAAGCGTCAAGACCATCGGCGTCAGGCCGGAACACCTTTCGGTCGATGCAAAGAAGGGGACGTGGAAAGGCACGGTGATCCATGCCGAGCATCTTGGCGCGGACACCAACATCTATCTCGATTGCGAGAAGGCCGGGCTTCTCACCGTGCGTGTCTTTGGCGTCTACGATGCCGAGCCGGGCGCGACGCTATATGCCACGCCCGATCCGGCAAGGACCTATCGCTTCGGCGAAGACGGCCAGGCGGTTAAGTAGCTTTCTTATATTCAGGCGTCTGCGCGGAAGGTCTGTTTCTGCGTGCCGAGGCCTTGGACGCTGAGTTCGACCACGTCACCCGCCTTGAGATAGCGCGGCGGCTTCTTGCCCATGCCGACGCCGGGCGGTGTGCCGGTGGCGATGACATCGCCGGGGTGCAGCGACATGAACTGGCTGAGGTAGGAGACGAGGTAGGAAACGCCATAGACCATGGTCCTGGTCGTGCCGTCCTGCATCGTCTCGCCATTGACCTTCAGCCACATGCCGAGATCCTGCGGATTGGCAACCTCGTCCTTGGTCACCAGCCACGGTCCGATCGGACCGAAGGTGTCGCAGGACTTGCCCTTGGTCCACTGGCCCTTGCGCTCGACCTGGAAAGCACGCTCGGAAACGTCGTGGGCGACGCAGTAGCCGGCAACGTAGTCGAGTGCGTCGGCTTCGGAGACGTATTTGGCGCTCTTGCCGATGACGATGGCAAGTTCGACCTCCCAGTCGGTCTTTTCCGAACCGCGTGGAATGAGCACATCATCGTTCGGGCCGACGATGGCCGAATTCGCCTTCATGAACACGATCGGTTCGGATGGAACGGCGGAACCGGTTTCGGCTGCGTGGTCGGAATAATTGAGGCCGATGCAGATGAACTTGCCGACATTGGCAACGCATGGCCCGATGCGCGGACTGCCTGCGACTGCCGGGAGCGTCTTGGGATCGAGCTTGGCAAGTGCTGCCAGCGACGCCGGTTCAATC
Organism: Mesorhizobium sp. FG116; assembly: GCF_057809835.1. Lineage (NCBI taxonomy): Bacteria > Pseudomonadati > Pseudomonadota > Alphaproteobacteria > Hyphomicrobiales > Phyllobacteriaceae > Mesorhizobium > Mesorhizobium sp. FG116. The sequence continues at coordinate 98,733 of NZ_JBMDKS010000008.1, read as the reverse complement.
GCCTTGCCGCCAATGTCGGCGACATGGCCTGAAAGATCGCGGATCGTGCCGTCCGCATCGAGAAGCCCCGGCTTTTCGGACCCGGTCTCGCCATATCGCAACAGTTTCATGTTTCCTCCCTCGAATGCGTTCCCGCGCGAACCTAACCGAGGCCAAGCGGGTAAGGCTTCCTATCCCGGTCCGCCGCGATAAGCCAATGAGACACAACCGCCCAGCGCGGCGCAGTGGGGGCAAAGAGTGCGCCCATGCGTGCCGATGTTTATTTATGGGAAACTTGTTTTCATCACAAGAGAATTACGCGCCGGCCTGTCCGGCGCTGTGATTGCCAACGCGCAACGGATAATACGCTTCGCTCAGCCGACGAACGCGCGCTCGACGACGAACTCGGCCGGATGAGCGAGCGAACCTTCCTTGAAGCCGAGCTTTTCCGCCAATGCCTTGACGTCCTGCAGCATGTGCATGGAGCCGCAGATCATGATGCGGTCGGTTTCCGGATTCAGTGGCCCGATGCCGAGGTCGGAATGGAACTTGCCGGTTTCGATGAGGCTGGTGATGCGGCCCATGCGCTCCGACTCTTCGCGCGTCGTCGAATTGTAGAGCGTCACGCGTCCGCTGGTCAGTTCGCCGATCAATGGGTCTGCTTCCAGCGATGCCACCAGCTCCTGCCCATAGGTGAGCTCGGCGTTGTCGCGGCAGGTGTGGGTGAGCACGATCTGGTCGAACTTCTCATAGGTGTCGGGATCGCGCAAAAGGCTCGCGAACGGCGCAACGCCGGTGCCGGTCGAGATCATGAACAGGCGCTTTGCCGGCGTCAGCGCGTCGACCACCAGCGTGCCGGTGGACTTCTGGCGCATCAGCACGGTGTCGCCGATTTCGATCTTCTGCAGTTCCGAGGTCAAGGGACCATCTGGAACCTTGATCGAGAAGAACTCCAGTTCGTCGTCCCATGACGGGCTGGCGACGGAATAGGCGCGGAACACCGGCTTCTCGGCGTTGGGAAGCCCGATCATGACGAACTCGCCCGAGCGGAAGCGCAGCGACTGAGGACGGGTGATGCGGAACGAAAACAGCCGGTCGGTATAGTGCCGGACAGAGACGACGCTCTGGGCATAGACATTGGCCGGAATCGGAAATTGCAGCGGTCGCGCGTCGGCTGTATTCAGGAGAGGTACGGTATTCATCAAGACGACCTTCTGCCAAATGCGGCGCACGAAATTCTCTGTGCGCCCGTGCCTTTTTGGGTCCGTAGCGCCTTCGTGCAGTTCTGTCTGGTAAGACCTTGTTCCCTGAAACTATTAGTATACAAATGAGTTTTGCGTCAAGATGCGCTCGTAAAACGCCTTTCCAATCTGGTACATAGAAGCAGTTCGGGCATTTCGGGTTTGGCCAATGCGTGAGAAAGTTCCGGCACAGTCGGGCAGCGTCGTCGCTGGCATCGATGTGGGCGGCACTTTCACCGACCTCCTGCTGATCGATGGAAAGAACGGCGGAAGGGTGCATATCGCCAAGACCCCGACGACTACCGACAATCAGGCGTTCGGCGTCGTCGCAGCCCTTGGCGCAACCGGCTTTCCCGTCCGTGAAGTCGACCTGATCGTCCATGGCACGACGACGACCACCAATGCCGTTTTGGAACGCCGCCTGGCCAAGACCGGCATGATCACCACGAAGGGCTTTCGCGACATCATCGAGCTTGGCCGGCGCACGCGCCCGCAAGCCTATGGCATGACCGGAACCTTTACGCCGGTCGTTCCGCGCAATCTGCGGCTGGAAGTGGAAGAGCGTGTCGAGGCGACGGGTAAAGTGCGCGTGCCGCTGGATGAGGATGATGTCCGCCGCGCCGTTGCGTCCTTGCTGGCCGCCGGTTGCGAAGCGCTCGTCATCCATTTCCTGCATGCCTATGCCAATCCCGCGCACGAACTTCGTGCCGCCGAAATCGCCGCCGAAAGCTGGCCGAACGGCTACATCACCACCGGCCATTCGCTGCTTTCCGAGGCCCGAGAGTTCGAGCGCGGCGTTACCGCCTGCGTAAACGCTTCGGTTCAGCCGATCCTGGAACGTTACGTCGCGAAATTGCGCAACGAACTCGCGGCGCAAGGCTACGACCGCGACTTCCTGATGATGAACGGCAATGGCGGCATGATCTCAGCCCGCTATGTCACCCGCGAGGCGGCGAAGACCGTGATGTCCGGGCCGGCTTCCGGTGTCATCGCAGCTGCCTATACCGGCAAGCGTGCGGGCCATGGCAATCTTGTCACCTACGACATGGGCGGGACATCGACCGACGTTGCCTTGATCCGCAATGCCGAGCCGGCGGTCTCGAACGAAATCGAGATCGAATATGCAATGCCGATTCATGTGCCGATGGTGGCGGTGCATACGGTAGGGGCAGGCGGCGGCTCGATTGCCCGCGTTGATGCTGCCGGTCTCATTCAAGTGGGGCCACAAAGTGCCGGGGCCAATCCGGGGCCGATCTGCTACGGCCGTGGCGGAACCGAGCCGACATTGACCGACGCCAATCTGGTGCTGGGGCGGCTTGCGCCGAAGAAGCTTCTGGCCGTCGATAATCCGGTACCGGTGGAAGCAGTGCGCGCGATTTTCGCCGAGAAGATCGGAGTTGCCAGCGGACTTGACAGCGTCGAGGCGGCAGGTGCGGTGCTGCGGCTTGGCAATCTGAAGATGGCCGGAGCCATTCGCATGGTTTCGGTGTCGCGAGGGCATGATCCGCGTGACTTTGCCCTGTTCGCCTTCGGCGGTGCCGGGCCGCTGCATGCTGCGGCCTTGGCGCGGGAGCTTGGATTGCCCAAGGTTCTGGTCCCGGCGCGGCCGGGCATAACCAATGCGCTGGGTTGCGTAGTGGCAGACCTGCGCCATGATTTCGTCAACACAGTCAACCAGCCGGTTGCCTTGGTCGATGAGACGCTGATCCGGCAGGTTCTGGAGCGTCATCGCGAAGAAGGGGTGAAGCTGATCGCCAAGGAAGCGGTGCAGCCGCAATCGCTGCATGTCGTCCACTCCGCCGATATGCAGTTTGTCGGCCAGACCCATATCATCAACGTGCCGCTGCCTTCCGCAGAGCCGACGCGCGCCACGTTGCAGCAGCTGTTCGAGACGGCCTACTTCGCCCGTTTCAAGGTCGAGTTGCCGGAAATCCGCGCCAATCTGGTCAATCTGAACACCTCCGTCATTGGCGTGCGCCCCGATATCGACCTGTCGCGATTGATCGATCCCGCCGGACGGGCGACGCGGCTGGACGATGCGCGGCTCGAGACGCGGCCGGTCTGGTTCGATGGCAAATGGCATGACACGCCGGTCTATGCGCGCGAGAAGCTGCCGCTGGATGCGGTGGTCAACGGGCCTGCGATCATCGAGCAGATGGATGCGACCACGGTGCTGGAGCCTGGAGATATCGCGCGCTCCGACAGGGATGGCAATCTGATCATCGAGATTGCGGGAGATTGAGCATGGCACGGCTCGACGCGATCACGCTTTCGGTTATCCAGGCAGCTCTCCAGCAGGCTTGCGACGAGATGGATCTGACCTTTTCGCGCGCCGCGTTTTCCCCTGTCATCGCCGAGGCAAACGACCGTTCCGACGGTATTTATTCCGCCGTCGACGGATCACTCATTGCGCAAGGCAGTCAGGGGTTACCCGTCTTCGTCGGCGTCATGCAATATTCGACCAGGACCGTGATCGAAATGATAGCGGATGGCCGCTGCCTGCCGCCCGAGCCCGGCGACATCTACATCGTCAACGATCCCTATCTCGGCGGCACGCACCTGATGGACGTGCGCTTCGCCATGCCGGTCTACCGCAACGGCGCGATTTTCTGCTGGCTGTCGAACACCGGCCATTGGCCCGATATCGGCGGCGCGGTGCCGGGCGGCTTTTCGGCGTCGGCCACGGCCGTCGAGCAGGAAGGTCTGCGCCTGCCGCCGGTGAAGCTGTTCAAGAAGGGCAAGCTTGATCCAGAGATTTACGCCATCATCTATTCGAACATTCGGGTAGCGGACCAGCGCATCGGCGATATCAAGGCGCAAGCGGCAGCCTTGATGGTGGGCCAGGACCGGCTGTTCGAAATCCTCGACCGCTATGGCGACGACACCGTTGTCGAGGCGATCTCTGAACTGCGCTCACGCGCCGCCAGCCAGATGCGCGCCAATATCCGCACCATCGAGGATGGCACCTACCGCTCAAAAGCCTATGTCGATTCCGACGGCGTGGTGGACGAACCGCTCACCATCGCACTTGCGATCGAGAAGCTGGACGACACGCTGACCTTCGACTTTTCTGCCTCGTCCAAGCCTTGCGCGGGGCCGATGAACAGCGTTTTGGCGACGACCCTGTCGTCGGTCTACCTCGCAATGCGCCACATTTTTCCGGACGTTCCGATCAGTGCAGGCGCGTTCGAACCGCTCGTCGTCAAGCGGCCGGAAGGGACCTTTCTCGATGCGAAATATCCGCGACCGGTTTCAGGCTGCGCGGCGGAAGTTTCTCAACGCATCGCCGAAGCCGTCTTTGCCGCCATGGTGCAGGCCCTGCCGGACAAGGTGACGGCGGCGCCCGCTGGTTCAAGCGGAAATTTTGCCCTTGGCGGCAACGATCCGGCGCGCGGGCGCGACTACGTCATGTACCAGATTTCCGGCGGCGGCTATGGCGGCAATGCCGGGCATGATGGCCTGACCAATGGCTGTTCGACCATCGGCATTTCCAAGTCGCCGCCGGTGGAGATCATGGAGCAGGCGTTTCCGGTGCTCTATCGCCACTACGCACTGCGTGAAGGGTCTGGTGGTGCCGGCGCGCAACGGGGCGGCTTCGGCCTTGCCTATGAGGTGGAACTGCTACGTGGCCAGGCTAGGGCTTCCTTCGTCATGGATCATGGCCGCTTCGGTCCGCAAGGCGTGCTCGGCGGCGCCGACGGCGCCGTCAATTCCGTGACGGTATTCCGTGATGGTGAGGCTCATGTGCCGCCGCATCTCTCAAAGGAGCAGGACATTCCGCTCAAGGCAGGCGACCGTGTCCGCGTCGCGACGCCCGGCGGTGGCGGCTATGGCGATCCTTTTCAGCGCGCGCCTCAGGCCGTGATGAGGGACGTGTCGCTTGGCTACTACACGCCGCAAGAGGTTTCCGGGAAGTTTGGCGTTGCCATATCGGATGACGGTTGCAAGATCGATTTGGAAGCGACGGCTAGGCGGAGGCGCGCTGACAACCGCGCGAGTTAGCCGGCCCTGCGGACCGGGCCGCAACCTTCCGCCTTCAGCACGCGCCGGGTCGACGCGGGGTATTTGGCCAGCATGGCCGCGGGCCTGATCGGGCGGGCTGAAAAATTGCCGCCGCAATTGGGGCAAATGCCGCCCAGCACGCCTTCGGCACACTCCACGCAGAAGGTGCATTCGAAGGTGCAGATGCGGGCGTCGGCGGCCTCCGGCGGCAAATTCCTGTCGCAGCATTCACAGTTTGGGCGCAGCTCGAGCATCTCGGATTTACTCTGCATTTTGCGCAAACGCGCTGGAGTTTGGAACCTTAAGCACAATACGGGCTTTGTTGATATGGTTGTTGCTTCGGTAGGCTTCGGTTTCTATAGAGGATAGGCTCTTGGTTCTCTCGGAGCGGTAAGCGGGGCAATCTTGGGTTTGCCGAGGCTATAAGGGCGCTGAAGCGTCAGGTCGGGAAGGGAAAAGGATCCGAATGGCTGATCAGCTCGCGACGGAAATTATCGAGAAGATCAAGGAACATGCCGAATCTGGCGACGATGAGATCACCGTCAACACCGAGCTGACCGCTCTTGGTATCCATTCGCTCGAACTGACCGAGATCATCTTCGACCTCGAGGAAAAATACGGCATCGAGATCGAGATGAACACGGTCGAGGCCTGGAGCAACTTGAAGAATGTCGGCGACATGGTCGCAGCCGTTCGCGCGCTGATCGACAAGAAAGCCTGATTTTCCTCCCTATGCGCACGCGCGTCGTCATCACCGGCATTGGCGGAATATGCGGTCTCGGCACCAATGCCGCTGACATATGGACCGAAATGCGCGCGGGCCGCTCGGCGATCGGCCCCATCAGCAATCTGGCGCTTCATGACATCAAGGTGCGGACCGGCTGCGAAATCAGGCAACTGCCCGATCATGGCATTGAGCGCAAACAGCTTGTAGCGATGGACCGTTTCAGCCTGCTTGCGGTGATTGCCGCGCGCGAGGCCTTGCAGCAATCCGGGCTGGACATCACCGACGCCAATACCTATCGCGCTGGCTCGATCGTCGGCGTCGGCATCTGCGGCTGGGAGACAGTCGAGGAGAACTACCGTTCGATTTTGATCGACGGCAAGAACCGGGCCGGGATTTTTACGGTTCCGAAGGTCATGCCGGGTGCGGCCGCCGGACAGGTCAGCATGAACCTTGGCCTGCGTGGACCCGTGTACGGCGTGACATCGGCGTGCGCGTCATCGAACCATGCGATTGCCGCCGCAGTGGACCAGATCAGGCTTGGGCGCGCCGATGTCATGGTTACAGGCGGTACGGACGCCCCGATGGTCTGGGGCATCCTGAAGGGCTGGGAAGCGTTGCGCGTCCTGTCGCCCGATACCTGCCGCCCGTTCTCAGCCGACAGGCAGGGCCTGGTGCTGGGCGAAGGTGCGGGCATGGTGGTTCTGGAAAGCTTCGAGCATGCCAAGGCGCGGGGCGCGACGATCCTCGGCGAGATCGCCGGCGTGGGCCTGTCCGGCGATGCGTCGGATATCGTCGCGCCGACAATCGAAGGCCCGGAAAATGCGATGCGGGCCTGCCTCGCCGATGCCGGCCTAAACGCCGAGGACGTCGACTACCTGAACGCCCACGGCACCGGCACGAAGGCCAACGACCAGATCGAAACCGTTGCGATCAAGCGCGTGTTCGGCGATCACGCCTACAATCTGTCGGTGTCATCGACCAAATCCATGCATGCACACTGCCTCGGTGCATCTGGTGCACTAGAAATGATCGCCTGCGTCAACGCAATTCGCGAAAGCGTGGTGCCGCCGACGGTTAATTTCCGCGAGCCGGATCCGGATTGCGACCTCGACGTCACGCCGAACGTGGCGCGCGAGCGCAAGGTGCGTGCGGCCCTGAGCAATGCCTTCGCGTTTGGTGGAACCAATGCGGTGCTCGCCTTCAAGGCATTTTGATCGAGCTTGAAGTCTTGGTCATCTCGCCAAACATATGCCTCGCCCAATATGGATGGCGATGGATCGCGCGCCTGCCTGATGGTGGCGCGCCGGCAAATTTGCCTTTCCTCCCAAGGAGTTCTTGATGACTGATCTTTCTAGTTTCCCTATCGACAAGCGCTGGCCGGCAAAACACCCCGACCGCATCCAGCTCTATTCGGCTCCCACGCCGAATGGGGTCAAGGTTTCGATCCTCCTGGAGGAACTCGGCCTTCCCTACGAAGCGCACTATATCGATATCGGCAAAGACGAGACGTGGACGCCGGAATTCCTGTCGCTCAATCCGAACGGCAAGATCCCCTCGATCATCGATCCTGACGGTCCGGGCGGCAAGCCGCTGGCGCTGTTCGAATCCGGCGCGATCCTGCTCTACCTTGCCGAGAAGACCGGAAAACTGCTTCCGGCGGACCCGGCCCTTCGCTACGAGACGATCCAGTGGGTGTTCTTCCAGATGGCGGCGATCGGGCCCATCTTTGGCCAGCTTGGCTTCTTCCATAAGTTCGCGGGTAGGGAAATCACCGACAAGCGCCCGCTGGAGCGCTACCGCGTCGAATCCCGCCGCCTTGTCGGGGTCCTCGACGGCAGGCTGAAAGACCGGACCTGGATCATGGGCGACGACTACACCATCGCCGACATCTCGATGCTCGGCTGGGTCCGCAACCTGATAGGTTTTTACGATGCGCGTGAACTGGTCGGCTTCGACGATTTTCCCGCCGTCGCCGCATGGCTCAAGCGTGGGCTGGCGCGACCGGCCGTGCAGAAGGGCGTCACCATTCCCGCACGACCGTAACGAAGGTGCGCTTGCCTATTTGGCCTTGGCGCGAGACCCGGCCTTGCTGCTGGACTTCCCCACGGCCGAAGAGGCGAGCGCCGCCGCACCCTTGGCGCTTGCAACGACAGCGCCGACAGCAACATTTGCCGTGGTCTTGACGGTGCGCGCGACTTTCGAGGCAATTGACGTGCCATCGCGAGCAGCCGTCGAGCCCCTTGGCGACTTGGTCTTTGCCGCCTTCGCAGACGTCTTGGCGGTTGTCGGCATCACTCTTTTTGGAGCAGCCTTGCCAAAGGCAGGCTTGGCATCCTTTGAGCGTGCCGCGACTGCGGGGTCAGCCCCGGCCTTGACCTGAGTCGCCTTGGCTGGCTTGGAAGCCGCCTTCTTTGCCTTGGTTGCCATCGATTCCCTCGTTTCCTGATTGGGTTGCTATCGGCGATAACGAACAAGCGGACGCTCGGTTCCGGCAAGAGTTCGGGCCTTCAACCGCGGCCGCCAATGACGAGGTCGGCCGCGCGCCGGCGCGAAACAACCCGCTCGACATTGGGAATGTCGTTCGAGGCGACCCAGGCGCGGGCGTCGTCCTCGGATTTCCCATGCTCGTGCCAGCGCGACAGGAGCCGCCGCTCGAGGTCGGCGCGGTCGGGATCGACAAAGATCGAGAAGTCGAACAGGCTGCCAAGACGCGTCCACGGCTCTTCGTCGAGAAGCAGGTAGTTACCCTCGATCAGCACAAACTTGACGTCGGACGAAATCACGGCGGCCGCAGCCCGCGACAACTCCATGTTTCGGTCGAAGACGGGCACCGCAACATCGGGTTCACCGACCTTGATCCGCTTGAGCAGGAGTTCGAAGCCGGCAAAGTCGAAGGTTTCAGGCGCGCCCTTGCGGGCACGAAGGCCGCGCTTGTTGAGGATGACGTCGTCATAGTGAAAGCCATCCATCTGTACGACTTCGGCCGTTCCCTCGGGAAGCAGGTCGCGCAATGCGATCGCCAAGGTCGACTTTCCGGCGCCGGGTGGACCGGCGATTGCAACAAGGCATCGCTGCGCCTTTCCGGCGCGCTTGAAGATGGCAGCGGCAATGGTTGCGATCTCTGACATGCTCTCTTGCCCGTTTAAGCTGGCACAGTGTCAAGAGAATGCGGCGATTTCAAATCAGGCGGGCGAGAGAAATTGCTCGTCGAAAGGCACTTCCCGCGAGATGCCTGACTCGGACGCAATGCGCAAACAGCCACTTGCCGTTTCGATGCGGCGAGGCAGTCCAGAACCATTCAGAGGCAAGGCGCCGATGATATGGCGAAATGAGACACGCCCTTCGAGTTCGAACGCGGTGGAAACGCCTTCGTGGGTCAGCCAGTTGTCGCCGAGTGACGCTGCATGGCCAATTGCTGCGCGCCCGTCTTCGATGCCGAGGACGCCGTCGCGGCCATTCCACGGCGCATAGTCGCGCCCGCCATTGCTGATCCAGAGCATGGTGACGGGAAGTTGCGCCGGGTTCTTCAGCACCAGCACAAGATCGTCCTCAGCTTGCCGCGCGACTGTTGTCCAGCCGAGGCCGTCGCGATCGGCCTCGACCAGCGTTACGAAATCCTCATGGCGACCGTTCGCCCGGTATTCGGTGAGATCGGTGAACGTACCATCCGCTGTTGGAAACTGCCCGAGTTTCGAGGCGCGCGCCGGATATGCCAAAAGCGAACGGCCGCGCGCCGGATCGGGCTCGGGCGCTTGTTCGGGTGTGACGGCAAGCCGCTTGGGTGAAAACGCCAGCCGGCCGCCCGCACCCATCTGCGTCATTGTGTGATGAGCGACGGAAATTGCTCCGGACCCGCCAAGGAAAACATGTTCCTGGTAGAGGAAGGGATGATGGTCGTGCAGCGTCAGGATCTTATCCACGGTTGCGCCCATGACCTTGCGCCTGAGCCGAAACAGGACGCGCCAGCCACCCTCTGTTGCGGCATTCTCGACAACGTCCCAGGCACTGTTGGCCGGCCAGCCATGCAAGGGTGCTTGTTCGATATCGCTGCGTGAAAATGGCGCGCACAGGAAATCGCCCGAAAGACGCCGCACGCCCTCCGGCAGGTGAGCCGGAAGCAATTCCGGCGGTCCATCCGCCCAAGGTGCACGATGCAGGGGCCTTAGTTCGCGGTCGCCGCCTTCAATCACAAGGTCCGCCAGATGACCAACCACCAGATCGACGGAGACACGAATTCCTTTGGCCTCGAAGGTGGCAACATCCATCCCTGCTTCCTCCCCAAGTCCATCAACGGACCTGAATGCAAAGCCTGAATACAAAGGTTGGCGGATGTTGCCCACAGCAATTCGCGATGGTTGTGCATGCAACCGGGGATCAAAATGGACGCGGCAAACATGTTAGGCTAGGTTCGCGCCGCTTCCTGAACCGATGTCTTAGTCAACGCAGATATGGTCTTGTCCAGCGCTCGCCTACTTTCCCTGTTGCAAAAGATTGTCGTCTTCTTCGCCCTGACGGCGTTGATAGGCGGCTGCACCACGGCGTCGACGCCGGAACAAGTGCTGACGGTGCCGGCAGCGCCACAGAAATATGCGGCAATCGTGGTCGATGCCCGTACCGGCAAGCAGCTTTTCGAGATGAATTCGACGGCTCCGCGCTATCCGGCTTCGCTCACCAAGATGATGACGCTCTATCTGGTGTTCGAGGCGCTGGAAGCGGGAAGGCTGTCGAAAGAAACGCAGATACCGGTTTCAACCCACGCTGCATCTCAGCCGCCGACCAAATTGCGCTTCCGCCCCGGCGAGACGATCGACGTCGATACGGCGATCAAGGCATTGGCGGTCAAGTCCGCCAATGATGTGGCCGTGGCCGTTGCCGAATATCTGGGCGGCAGCGAAGATGCGTTCGCTGCGGCGATGACCAACAAGGCCAGGCAGATCGGCATGCGCAGTACTGTCTTTCGCAATGCCTCGGGCCTGCCAGATGACGGACAGCATACGACGGCGCGTGATATGGCGGTGCTTGGCCTTGCGCTGCGCGCCCGCTTTCCGCAGTTCTACTACTATTTCTCGGCGACGGACTTCATGTTCCGCGGCCAGCTTGTGCGTGGACACAACGAACTGCTGAGCCGCGTGCCGGGCGTCGACGGAATAAAGACCGGCTACATCAGGGCTTCAGGCTTCAACATCGTTACGTCGTATGATGCCGGCGGCAAGCGGCTTGTAGTCGTCGTAATGGGAGCCGACAGCGCACGTGAGCGCAATTCGCACGCCGAGATGCTGCTGCAAAGGGCGCTGTCGCCGTCGCCCGCCAAGGCTCAGTTCGTATTCGGGAACTGAAGTCTCAGGCGCCCGAAGTCTCGTGCTGTAGCTGCGCGACCGCTGCGGCGAGGCTTGCGATGCCCGACCAGATGCGGTCTTCGGGGATCGAGGAGAAGCTGAGGCGGAAATAGTTCCGGCCTTCCTCCGGGTTGGCGAAGTAGACGTCGCCTGTCTCGATGACCACGCCTCTTTCGATCGCCCGCGCCGCCAGCAGCCGCGCATCGATCGAGGGCGGCGCCTTGACCCAAAATGAGGTGCCGCCGAAGGTCGGCGCCTGAGCCCAGCCTGGAAGATAGGCGTCGAGTGCTGCGGCAAGCGTCTGCCAGCGCTGCGTATAGGCGTGATGCAGCTTGGCGATCAGCGCATCGTGATGGCCGAGCGAGAGGAAGAGTGCCGCGACGCGCTGGTTGTTGCTGGGCGGATGGCGAAGGATCAACCGGCGCAATGCGCGTGCCTGCTTGATAAGTTCGCGCGGGCCGACCATGAAGCCGATGCGCAGGCCGGGCATCAGCGATTTCGACAGGCTGCTGGTGTAGAGGACGCGGTCGGCGGTATCGAGTGACTTCAGCGCGGGGATAGGGCTGCCGTAGTAGTTGGTCTCGAACTCGTAGTCGTCCTCGATGACCAGCGCGTCTGACGAACTTGCCCAGTCGAGCAAGGCACGCCGCCGGTCGAGGCTCATGGTGACGTTGGTCGGAAACTGGTGGCTTGGCGTGACGAAGGCCAGTTGTGCGGCACCCAGTTGATCGACCAGCAGCCCTTCGGTGTCGAGGGCAACCGTGCGCACATCTGCCGACAGCAGCGAGAACATGTTGCGGATGTCAGCATAGCCGGGGTCTTCCATCGCCACCACCGTGCCGGGCCGCACCAGAAGGCTTGCCAAGAGATAGAGCGAGTTCTGTGAGCCGAGTGTGACCAGCACCTCATCCGGCTTGGCCAGGATGCCCCGTCGCGTCAGGACCCGCTGGCGGATCTGCTCGACCAGCATCGGATCGTCTTCGGTGTAGCGATCTTCTGTCCAGGCGTAGAGCCATTTGCGATTCATCGCCTGGCGCGTGCAGTCACGCCAGACACTGACCGGGAACAGGTTGGCATCGACCTGCCCGTAAATGAACGGGTAGGGATAGTCATACCAGTTCTTCGGCTTGACGATGTTGGACTGTTCGGCCGGATGCAGCGCGAGCTTGGCTGCCCAGTCGACGGGGGAATTACCCGGTTGAACTGCCTGCGCTGGCTTTGTCCCGGCTTCCGGAGGCAGGCGGTGCATGATGTCCGGCGCAACATAGTGGCCGGATCGATCGCGCGCGACGATGTAGCCGTCTTCAGTCAGGGCCTGATAGGCCAAAAGCACAGTGTTGAGGGACACTTTCAGCCGCTTTGCCATCAACCGCGAGGAAGGCAGGCGCGAACTCGGCGGCAGGTGGCCTGCCAGTATGGCGCTCACCAGTTTTTCACGCAGGAGCATCTGAAGGGTGAGCCCGCTGCTGCGGTCAATATGGAACAGGCTGTCTCGCATCAGGCGTTCCCTTTGCGAAAATGGCAGGCGATTTCAGTTTTCCAGTGACGTTTCTCCGCCAAGATCCCAGTGAACCCATGCCTTCGTGAAACTGTATCCATCTGTTTGCATACACTGTTTCTATGTGTGGTTCCATGTTTCTAGGAAGCTGGCATCACAAGAGAAATTGACGTGATCTGGCCTTCACGAATTGGTTCCGGCTTCGGTCGGCAGCGGTTCAGGTGCGGGCAAGAACGGATCCTGAAACATGAACGACCTTGTCGATCTGCCCCATATTTCTTCGGTTGTCGCCGGCAAGCCGGCGAGGTCCGACAGGCAGGCGGTGGTCATCGATCCGGCAAGCGGTTCTGCAACGGCACGGCTGCTCTGTGCTGACCAGTCGATTGTCGACGCTGCCGTCAGTGCCGCGAGCGACGCCTTCGAGAGTTGGAAGGAAGTGGCCCCCGCCCAGCGGGCGCGCCTTCTGATGCGCTTTCGTGACATCGTGGAACGGGACAAGACCCGGCTGGCGCATGCCATCGTGCGTGAACATGGCAAGCCGCTTTCCGATGCCTATGGTTCGATACAACGCGGACTGGAAGTCGTCGAATTCGCCATGGGTGCGCCGCACCTGCTCAAGGGCGAAAACTCCGACCATGTCGCGACCGGTGTGGCGACCCGTTCGTCCAGGCGGCCGCTCGGCGTATGCGCCGGCATCACGCCGTTCAATTATCCGGCAATGATCCCGATGTGGATGTTTCCGCTGGCGCTGGTCTGCGGCAATACCTTCGTGCTGAAGCCGTCCGAAAAGACGCCAAGCGCGGTCAACATGATCGCCGAAATGCTGGCGGAAGCCGGCTTGCCTGACGGCGTCTTCAACGTCGTGCATGGTGGCCGCGATGTTGCAGAAGCGCTGGTGACGCACCCGGATGTCGCAGCCGTCTCCTTTGTCGGCTCAAGCGCCGTGGCGCGTTCCGTCTATGAGACGGCCAGCCGGCATGGCAAACGCGTGCAGGCGCTTGGTGGCGCCAAGAACCACGCCATCGTCATGCCGGATGCCGACATGCCGACGACAGTGGACGCCATCTTGAATGGCGCCTTCAATTCCGCCGGCCAGCGCTGCATGGCGATTTCGGTCGTGGTGGCGGTGGGAGAGGCTTACGACAAGCTAATGCCTGCATTGGTCGATGCCGCTTCGCGCCTGAAAGTGTCGGCAGGCTCGCAGGCGGACTGCTTCGTGCCGCCGGTCAATTCACTGGAACAGTACAAGAAAATCCTGCGCCTCATCGAGACTGGCGTGCAGGAAGGGGCCGCCCTTCGGCTCGACGGGCGACCCACCAATACTTCCAATAATAACGGTTTCCTCATCGGTCCGGTCATCTTCGATAACGTCACACCTAGCATGACGATATACAAAGAAGAGATTTTCGGGCCGGTACTCGCAGTCATGCGGGTGGAAACTTTGAACGGCGCCATTAAGCTGAGCAACGAGCACATGCTCGGCAATGGCGCCGTTCTGTTCACTTCGTCCGGCAAGGCTGCACACCAGTTCGAGCGGGACATTCACTGCGGAATGCCGGGCATCAACGTGCCGGTGCCGTCGCCTGTCGCCTATTATTCCTTCGGGGGCAGCAAGAAGTCGATCTTCGGGGATCTGGCAGTGCACGGGCCGGATGGCGTCAATTTCTACACGCGCCGGCAGGTTCTGACGACGAGGTGGCCATAGCGAGCCGGTCGACGCCAATGAAGAGGTGCTAGCCGAAAGCAAACAAGCGAAGGCATTTCTTTCCAAATGGCGAAAACAAAGGAAACTATGCCTATCGACAACACCATGAACAAATATACTTTTGCAGTCGGTGTCGCCGAACGCGGTTGATACGGCTCCGGGGCAGGTGAAATCCGTGACGATAGAACTGAAATCAATCAGCAAGATTTTCGCCGGCGGCAGTGCGCACCCTGTACTGGACGACATCAACCTCACAATCAACGACAACGAGTTCTTCACGCTTCTTGGCCCCTCCGGTTGCGGCAAGACCACGCTGCTGCGTCTTATTGCGGGCTTCGAACGGCCGACTTCCGGCACCATTGAATTGTTCGGCGAGCGCGTCGAAGAAACGCCTCCCAATGCGCGGCCGGTCAACACGGTGTTCCAGCACTACGCCCTGTTTCCGCACCAGACTGTCGCGCAAAATGTTGGCTTCGGGCTGAGGATGCTGCGGCGGCCTGCGCCGGAGATCGAGCCGGAAATCGAGCGCATGCTCCGCCTTGTCCGGCTTGAAGGGCTTGCTCACCGCTACCCGCACCAGCTCTCCGGTGGCCAGCAACAGCGCGTGGCGCTGGCCCGCGCACTGGCGGCAAGGCCGCGTGTGCTGCTGCTGGACGAGCCTCTGTCGGCGCTGGATTCCAAATTGCGCGACGAGATGCGGGTGGAACTGAAACTGCTCCAGCGCAACACCGGCATCACCTTCATTTTCGTTACGCACGACCAGGGCGAAGCACTGTCCATGAGCGATCGCATCGCCGTGCTCTCGGAAGGGCGCATCCAGCAGGTCGGTACGCCCGATGACATTTACGAGCGGCCACGCAGCCGTTTCGTTGCCCAGTTCGTTGGCGAAACCAATGTCTTCGAAGGCAAGCTCATCCGGCTGCCCGGCAAACCGCCGGAATTCAAGACAAGTTCCGGGGCGTTGCTGCCGCTTGGCGATACGCCAGCCGATGACGACAATCCCGCACTGGCCTTCGTTCGACCGGAAAAACTGCGCCTCGGCAATCCGGACGATCTCGCCAGCGATCCGCAGGCACGGTTGCGCGGCGTGGTGACCAACAAGCTCTATCTCGGCACCGATACCGTCTACTATGTGGATCTCGACGGCGGCGAAACCTTGCGGGCCCGCATCCAGAATGCGAGCGCCTTGGACAATCGCTTCGATGTCGGCGCTGCCGTCAGGGTGCGCGCCGAAGACGGTGCATTCAGGACGGTGGGGCGTTCAATTTGACCTACGCACGCGCCAAACTGGAAACCGCGCCAATGCCGGAACGTATCCCGGTTCCCGAACCAAAGCGGGAAAAATTCCCAAAATCTCGTCTGCTGTTGTTGCCGGCAGTGCTGGTGATCGGCTTCTTCCTGGTCTTGCCGCTGGCGATCATCATCACCTATTCGTTTTTGGTGCCGGCGACCTTCGGCGGCGTGGTCTGGCAGTTCTCGACCGAGGCCTACACGCAGTTCCTGTTCGAGCGCGATATTTTCGACGAAACGCTGGCCTTCAACACGGCCTATCTGCAGATTTTCCTGCGCTCGGTGATGCTCGCGGTTTCAGCCACCGTGGTCAGCCTCATCATCGGCTTTCCGACGGCGTATTTCATCGCGACGCGGCCTGACCGGCAGAAGAACCTGCTGATCTTCCTGATCACGCTGCCGTTCTGGACCAACCTCCTGATCCGCACTTTCTGCGTGCTGCTGATCCTGCGCGACGACGGATTGGTGAATTCGATCGCCATCGGTCTCGGCCTCTACAGAACGCCCGTGACCTATCTCTACAACGACTTCGCGATGGGCGCCGGGCTGGTCTACAGCTATCTGCCGTTCATGATCCTGCCGCTCTATGCCAACCTGGAGAGGATGGACCGGCGCGTGGTCGAAGCGGCCTATGATCTTTACGCCACGCCACGCCGCGTCTTCACCGAAGTGATATTGCCGCACGCCCGGCCGGGCATCGTCGCCGGCAGCCTGCTTGTCTTCATTCCGAGCCTCGGAACATTCCTGGTGCCGGACATGCTGGGCGGCGGAGGCAAGCTTTTGATCGGCAACCTGATCCAGTTGCAGTTCGGCAGCAGCCGCAACTGGCCGTTCGGGGCAGCACTTGCGGTCATCCTGCTCGCCGCGATCCTCGTCGTGCTGATGCTGGCGGCGCGCCGAAGCCGCGTTCCCGACGCAACCGAGGGACGCTGAGATGGCACTTCTCGCGCGCAAGGAACCTCGTTCGCTGATTTCGTTTCGCGGCTTCGGCACGGTGACGGGGCTATGCCTGTTCATCCTCTATGTGCCGATGCTGGTCCTCGTCGTCTTTTCCTTCAATGCCAACCGTGCGGTCACGGTGTGGGGCGGCTTCAGCCTGCAATGGTACGCCAAGGCCGCCTATAATGGCGGGCTGCAGAATGCGGCGTGGAATTCGCTGGTCGTGGCGGTGATTGCGACGACGGTCGCCACCGCGATTGCCACCGCGGCGGCATTGGCGACCGGACGCGGACAGCGCTTTCGCGGTTCGCAGGCGTTCTACATGCTGGTCAACCTGCCGCTGATGCTGCCCGAGATCATCATCGCGGTTGGAACGCTGTCCTTCTTTGCCTTGCTCGGCATGAAGCTGTCGCTGTTGACCATCATCATTGCGCACACGGTGTTCTGCATTCCGTTCGCCTATCTGCCGATCCGCAGCCGGTTGGAGACGATGGACGCGCGGCTGGAGGAGGCTGCGTCAGACCTCTATGCCTCGCCGCTCGACGCCTACCGCCATGTGACGATGCCGCTTCTGATGCCGGGCATCATATCGGGCGCCATGCTGGCTTTCGTTGTCTCGCTGGATGATTTCATCATCACGGCAATGGTTGCCGGCGCGGGTTCAGGCACGCTGCCCGTCTATGTCTACACGCAATTGAAGCAAGGGGTGACGCCGGAGATCAATGCGATCTCGACCGTGCTTCTTGCTGTTTCAATCGTCCTGGTTGCCGCTTCCTATTTCGTCGCCAAGGCGGGTTCCAAGCACGTTCGTCCAGCCACAGAACAACCATAAACATCAAAAAGGGGAAGGTTCGATGAGCCGCATATCAACAGCATCCACCATCGCAATCGCTGCATTCATGATGATGCCCGTGGCGGCGCATGCCGAGGGGTCGCTCGCCATCTTCAACTGGGGTGACTACATCTCGGAGGAAATGGTCAAGAAATTCGAGGCCAAGTACGACGTCAAGGTGACGGTCGATACATACGATTCCAACGAGACCATGCTCGCCAAGCTGAAGTCCGGCATCACCGGCTACGATCTTGCCGTGCCGGGCGACTACATGGTGGAGATCCTCATCAAGGAAGGCCTGATTGAGAAGGTCGAGCCAAACACGTTCGAGAACTACAAGAACCTCGAACCGCAATGGGCCGACGTCTACTGGGATCAGGGCCGTCACTATTCGGTGCCGTGGGTGTGGGGCACCACCTCGTTTACGGTCAGCACCAAGGTTTATAAGGGCGACGTCGACACGCTCGGTGTGATGTTCAATCCGCCGGATGAGCTCAAGGGACGCATCAACCTGCTGCGCGACGTCAATGACGTCATCAACGCGGCCCTGCGCTATCTCGGACTGCCGCGCTGCAATGAGAACCCTGACGACTTGAAGAAGGTGCAGGCGCTGTTGACCGAATTGAAGCCCTCGGTGAAGAGCTTTGCCTATGAATCTAAGGAACTCGCCGAGTCCGGAGAGGTCGATCTGGCGCAGATATGGAACGGCAAGGCCTATCTGGCGAGGAAAGGCCGCGCCGACCTCCAGTATTCCTATCCGAAGGAAGGCTACACCGGCTGGATGGACAACCTTGTCGTCATCAAGGGTGCTCCCAATCTGGAAAACGCCAAGCTGTTCATGAATTTCCTGATGGACCCTGAAAACGCGGCGATGATGACCAATTTCACCGGTTACGCCAATGGCGTGCTCGGCAGCGAGAAATTCGTCGACGCCGATCTGGCCAAGGCGCATGAGTACCGCCCGCCGGAAGGCGCTCCGAAGCCGGAATTCGTCAAGGTGTGCAACGAGAAGGTCATCAAGCTCTATGACCGCTTGTGGACGAATTTCCTCAAGTGATGTCGTTTGAACGGGAGTAGGCCATGGCCATGGGGCGCCATCCGCAATGGAGCGATCTTGATCTCTCCGACTTCATGAAGGACGCAGCCTTGCTGGTGATCGACCCCAGCAACGGCGTCTTGCACAAGGATGGCGCCCAGAGCGGCGATGGGTTGTGGCGGCGCGCCCGCGCCGAAAACGGCTCGCTGGAGAAGATCCTCCGGCTTGTCCAGTTCGCTCGCGGGCGGAACTTCCCCGTCGCCTGGCTGCGCTACGAATATCTGCGCCAGCACTACCCGGCGACGGCGCTCGATACCGCGCAGTACGACTACTGGTATCAGAACCGCCGCTGGACACCTGGCCAGAAGGCCTGGGAAGGCGCGCTGATCGACGAGATTTCGGCAGTGCGTGAAGAGGGTGACCTGGACAGCGTCTACACGTCGTTCGGCAACGTGTTCCTCGGCTCGCCGCTTCTGGCAACGCTCAACACCTGGCGCACCCGCACGCTGATCATCTGCGGCTACCACATGGATCATTGCGTCGAACAAGCGGCGAGGACCGCGCGCGACTTCGGTTTCATTCCACTGGTGGTCGGAGATTGCAGCGGGGCATCGGACCCAGCCGACGAGGAATCGACCCTGAAGCGGGTCGATGCCAATTGGGCGCCGGTTATCCAGCTTGCGGATATAGTCGACTAGCGCCAGCCCATGGCCGGCGCGACGTGCTTAAGGATCGCCTCGATGACGTGGGCGTTGTAGTCCACGCCGAGCTGGTTGGGGACCGTGAGCAGGAGCGTATCGGCCTCGGCAATCGCTTCGTCGCCTTTCAACTCGTCGATGAGGATATCCGGTTCCGCCGCATAGGAGCGTCCGAACACCGCGCGCGTGTTGGCTTCGATGTAGCCGAAATGATCCTCGCCCTCGCTACCGCCGAAATAGGCGCGGTCGCGGTCGTCAACGAGCGCGAAAATGCTGCGGCTAACGGAGACGCGGGGCTCTCGGGTATGGCCGGCGTCTTTCCAGGCTTTCCGGTACGCTCTTATCTGCTCGGCTTGCTGGACATGGAAAGGCAGGCCGCCCTCATCGAATTTGAGGGTAGAGCTTTGCAGGTTCATGCCCAGTTTGGCAGCCCATTCGGCGGTGGCGTTTGTCGCGGCGCCCCACCATATGCGCTCGCGCAGGCCTTCGGAATGCGGTTCAACCCGCAACAACCCGGGCGGATTGGGGAACATCGGGCGCGGATTGGGTTGCGCAAAACCTTGGCCGCGCAACACTTCCAAAAGAACTTCGGAGTGGCGACGGGCCATGTCCGCGTCGGTCTTATTTTCCTCCGGGACATAGCCGAAGTAACGCCATCCATCGATGACTTGCTCGGGCGATCCGCGGCTGATGCCGAGTTGCAGGCGTCCGCCGGAAATGAGGTCGGCCGCACCTGCATCCTCCGCCATATAAAGCGGGTTTTCGTAACGCATGTCGATGACTGCCGTGCCGATCTCGATCCGGCTGGTTCGCGCGCCAACGGCCGCCAGAAGCGGAAACGGCGAGGCCAACTGTCGGGCGAAGTGATGGACACGGAAATAGGCTCCGTCAGCGCCAAGCTGTTCGGCCGCGACCGCAAGGTCGATCGACTGCAAAAGCGCATCCGACGCAGACCGTGTCTGAGACTGGGGCGAGGGGGTCCAATGCCCGAATGACAGGAAGCCGATTTTCTTCATGAACCTGTCTAACCCACGGCCGGGCGGGCGCGCCAGATCGAACTGGTGGACAGTCTGTCTATTCGAAATGCCATGTGAAATCCGGTCGCTGGCGCGATCCGAGCACGAGATCGACATTCTTCATGTCGCTGTTTTCGACCCAGGCGCGGGCTGCCGCTTCCGCATGGCCGAGGTCAAGCCATCTCTGGACCAGCCGCCGCTCAAGTTCGGGGCGGGGTACGTCGATGAAGATCGAAAGGTCAAACAAGGGTCGCAGGCCGGACCATGGTCCATCGCCGAGCAAAAGATAGTTTCCCTCCACGAGGACATATTTGGTCTCGGGTGTGATCAGGCGGGCGCTGGCGCGCGAGAGGTCAATCGGCCGATCGAATACCGGAACCGCCACGCCGCCGGCGTTGTGGCGAAGGCGTTTCAGCGTTGTTTCGAAGCCATCGAAGTCGAAGGTCTCCGGTGCGCCCTTGCGATTGCGAAGTCCGAGCTGGTCGAGGATGGCATTGTCATAGTGGAACCCATCCATGGGTACCACTTGGGCACTGCGCGGCGGCAAGAGGCTGCACGCCTTTTCCGACAGGGACGATTTGCCGGAGCCCGGCGGGCCGGCGATCGCGATTATGGCCCGGCCTTCGTGATCGCCAAGGTCAACGATACGCGACACTAGTTCTTTCAGCTCTTGCAAGATGCTAACCGATTTTCTGGCCTGTTTTTGCCCAGTCGGCGAGGAAGGTCTCGAGACCCTTGTCGGTGAGCGGATGCTTGACCAGCGCACGCAAGGTTGCCGGCGGCACGGTGGCGACATCGGCGCCGATCAGGGCCGCATCCTTGACATGGTTGATGGTGCGCACCGAGGCGACCAGGATCTCGGTGGCGAAATCGTAGTTGTCGTAGATCTGGCGGATCTCGGAGATCAGGTCCATGCCCTCGATGCCGGTGTCGTCAAGACGGCCGACGAAGGGCGAGATGAACGAGGCGCCGGCCTTGGCGGCCAGCAGCGCCTGCGTGGCCGAAAAGCACAGCGTGACGTTGACCATGCGGCCTTCCGAGCGGATCGCCTTGCAGGCCTTCAGGCCGTCGAAGGTGAGCGGCACCTTGATGGCGACATTGTCGGCGATCTTGGCCAGCACCTTGGCTTCAGCCATCATGCCGGCATAGTCGGTGGCGGTGACTTCGGCGGAGACCGGACCGGAGACGATGTCGCAGATCTGGCGGGTCACCTCATCGATCTTGCCGCCCGACTTCAGGATCAAAGAGGGATTGGTGGTGACGCCGTCGACAAGGCCAAGCTCGTTCAGCTCGCGGATTTCCTTGATGTCGGCGGTATCGACGAAGAATTTCATGAAGGTTTCCTTATCTCGTGTGGACCGACGTCATTTCTAGGCTCGTGCGTGGCGGTCATGCCGCACGCTCACCCAGTCGATCATGTTGACCATCAGCCTGGGATAGCCCTCCCAGGCGACGAATTCCTGCGATAGCCAGTGCGGCCCGATGTCTGTTGACCATGCCACAGTTCGGCCCTTGCCGTATTGGCGGGCTGCGAGAAGCGGCCACGCCGTGCCCCGGTAGGAACAGGAGGCAACAAGCTGGGATGAACCATCGGCCCGGAAATCAAGCTTGTTGAGACCGAGGATGGGCGGCCATGCGCCATCGATCCCGTCGAGGAGGGGGTGGTCTTTCTGGACAACGCTGGCGCTTAGGCCCTCGGGAGCCTCCAGGCCATCGCTGAAGGGAAGGCAGCGGACAGGAAGCACATCCTCGACCGCCGTATCGTAGAAACGCGCGGTGCCGAACATGCCTTGAAAGCCCATATAGCCGCCGGCGACCACCAGCCCTCCACCGTTCTCGACATAGGTCTTGAGAAGTTCGAGGCGATTGACGCCGGTACGGCCGGCCCGGGTGTTGGGTGTGACGAGCAGCGTGAGCGCGCTGACGTCGGAGATGACGACTGCCTGATAGCGCTGCAAATTTGCCAGATCGACGGGAAACTCCGCACCGCAGCGTTCGCCGCCAATCTGCGTGACCGTAATGCCGGCATCCGCGAGTGCGGCGTTGAAGGCGAGCGCCCCATTCGACCACGCCGCACCGGTTATGACGTCGGCGCCGGTGGCAACCGACGTCATCGCCGAAAACGTTTCGCCGGCTAGCAGAACTTCCATGTCAACTGATCCCATGCACAGTAGCGCGATGAAGAGGCACCGACATATGCCGGCGCCTCTCTTGTCGTAGTCCGATCAGAACTTGAACTCGGCCAGATTGTCCGGCGTGACGATCTTTGCCGGGCCAAGAACGAGCTCGCCGCTTGCGCCGATGGTGTATTCGCCAAGGCGACCGGCCTGGAACTTTTCGCCTTCCTTGCCGGTGATCTTGCACTGGGCAAGTGCCTGAGCCGTCTGGTAGGTGAGGTAGCCAAGGTCGGAGACGTTCCACCAGATGTCCTGGGCCGCGCCATCCTTGATGTACTTCGAGATCAGCGTTGCCGGTGCAAGGCCGGTCAGCTTGACCTTGCCGATCATGCCGGCTTCTTCAAGCGCGCGCGCCGCTGCCGGCAAGCCGATGCCAGCCGGAACGATGATGGCTTTGAGATCGGGGAATGCCTGCACCAGCGCCAGGGCCTGCTGCTGGTTGACCTGCTCGCTCTCTTCGCCATAGGCGACCTGAACCAGCTTCATCTTGCTGAACTTCGGCTCGGCTTCCATCTTCTTCTTCATGAAGTCGATCCAGGCATTCTGGTTGGTTGCCGTCGGCGTCGAGGACAGGATTGCGAACTCGCCTTCGCCACCGATCAGGTTGTAGGCGCTTTCCAGCATCATTTCGGCGAGGCTGTCGCCCTTGGCCTGATTGATGAAGACCGAACGGGCATCGGCCGCCACGTCGGAATCATAGGACACGACGCGCACGCCCTGCTGGGCAGCGCGCTTCAGCGCCGGCGCAACCGCATTTGCGTCGTTGGCCGAGATGGCGATGACGCCAACCTGCTGCGACACGAGGCTGTTGATGAACTCGATCTGGGCTTCGGCAGTGGCCTGCGAAGGCGCAACCTGGACGACCTTGCCGCCGATCTCCTTGGCAGCTTCCTCAGCACCCTGCTGGGCGACCTTGAAATAGGGATCGGTGTCCAGCTTGGGCAAGAAGCCGACGGTTACCGGTTCCTTGGCGCATTCCTGGCTGAACGCCAGTCCGGACGGTGCCAAGAGGACAGCCGAGGCAAGAAGTGCCAGTCGAAACGCTTTCATTTTTTCCTCCATACTATTCGGGCTTCATTCAAGGGGCCGAACTCACCCTTTGTGTTTCGCGCATTGCGCGCGATCTCTGACGTGTCTCCTGGGCCGAGCGCCAAAAATTGCCGACCAGAAGCGATCCGATCAGCAGAAGGCCGATCACCATTCCCTGGGCGTCTCCGCCGATCTGGTTGAGCGCAAGCACGTTGCGGATGATGGCGATGAGGGCGAGCGCCAGCATGACGCCGGTGAGCTTACCCTTGCCGCCGAAGACGCTGACGCCGCCGAGCAGCACAATGGTGATGACATCGAGTTCCATACCGAGCGCATTGTTGGCGCGGGCGTTGGAGAGGCGGGCCGTATAGACGATGCCGGCAATTGCGGCGACGACGCCCGACACGACGAAAAGCCGGAACACCATCCGCTTGATGTCGATGCCGGAATAACGCGCCACTTCCGGATTGCCGCCGAGCGCGTAGATGCGCTTGCCCGTCGGTGTCTTTTGCAGGACGACGGCAAAGACCGGAGCGAGCAGCAGGAAGGGCACCACCGTCCAGGGAATTTGCGTGCCCGGCAAATTGTTGATGCCGAAGTCGACTATGGCGGGCGGCAGTATGTTGACCGATCCGGTGCCGAGCAGGATGTAGCCGATGCCCCTGTAGAGGGCCATCGTGCCAAGGGTCACAACGAGGGACTGGAGGCCGAAGGCGGTGACCAGAAAGCCGTTGAACGCGCCAAGGAGCGCGCCGAACACCAGTGTCAGCGGGATCGCGGCAAGTGTCGGGATGCCGGCCTGGACGGCAAGGCCGAAGATCACCGACGTCAGCGCCAGCACCGACGCAATCGACAGGTCGATTTCGCGCGTGATGATGAGAAGCGTCATCGGCAGGATCAGCAGCGCCTTTTCAGAGGCGCTTGCGGCCAGTTGCGAGAGATTGAAGCCCGACAGGAAGTTTGGGACGAAAATGGCCGCGTAAAGGAACGTGGCAAGGCATGCCGCCGCCAGCAGCATGTCCCAGAAGTCGATCGAGGCGAAAAATTTCCGCATCAAGGCCTCCTGCGGCCGGATTGCTGCGTACGGCGTACGATCAGTGAATCGATGCCGATTGCGACGAGAATGACGAGGCCATAGACGCCTTGCAGCCAGAGCGGATCGACGCGAACCAGTGTCAGCCCATTCTTGATGACCAGAAGGGCGAGCGAGCCGAACACGACGCCGAGCAGCGTTCCGGCGCCACCTCGGATGGCGACGCCGCCGACGACCGCTGCCGCGATCACGGTCAGTTCGAAGCCCAATGCGACACGGGCATCGATGGTGGCGTAGCGTGACGCCCAAAGCGCGCCGCACAAGCCGCCGAGCAGGCCAGCCAACGCGAAGGCGGCAAGTATGCGCCGGTCGACCGGTATGCCGATCAAGCGCGCGCCTTCCGGATTTGAGCCTGCCGCGAACAGTTCGCGTCCGAAGGCGGTGCGATAGAGGATGACGTAGCCTGCCGCGACCACGAAAATCGCGATCAATACGATCAGGGGCACGCCGAGGATGCGCTGGTTGGTCATGTCCAGCCAGGACTGGGTGACCTCGTCGGCGCTGACCTGATCGCCAGCCGCCCAAAGTGAATCGAAGCCGCGAAAGATCGACATCGAGGCAAGCGTCACGACAATTGCCGGGATGTTGCCCTTGGTGACAACCAGGCCGTTGAGGAGACCTGCCGTGAGACCGACTGCGCAGGCTGTCGAGAGCCCCACCAGAATGTCGAGGCCGGGATAGGACTGCACCATGCCTGCCGCCAGATAGGCGGACAGGCCAATGACCGAGGCGATGGACAGGTCGATGTTGCGCGTAATCAGCACCAGCATCTGCGCAAGAGCCGCGATGACCAAAAGCGACGCATCCATCGATACGGCGGTGATATTGGCGGCGCTGAAAATGCGGGGGTTGATGAACGCGACCGGGATGACGACGGCAAGCATTGCCGCCAGCAAGCCAAGCTCGCGCCGCTTCAGCGCATGGAACGGCCCCGGCTTCTGCTGGCCGTCCTGTGCAACTGTTTCCTCGACCGCCGCCGCCGCAGTTGGTTCACCGCTTTTGGTAGCGGCTTCAAGAACCTTTTCCTGGGTGGCATCCTTGCGCTCGAATTCCGCCGTCTTGTGGCCTTCGCGCAAGACGACGATGCGGTCGCACATGCCGATCAGTTCGGGCATTTCCGAAGAGATCAGGATGATGGCCATGCCTTGCCGCGCAAGCTCGGCGATCATCGTATGGACTTCGGCCTTGGTGCCGACGTCGATGCCTTGCGTTGGCTCATCGAGAATGAGGATGCGAGGTTCCGTGCGCAGCCATTTGGCCAGCGCCACCTTTTGCTGATTGCCGCCAGAGAGCTGGTTGACCGGCTGGTCATAACCCGCGAACCGCAATTTCATGCGCTTGAGCCAATCCGCAACCAGATCGGTGGCCCGCCTGGTGCTGTAGAGGCCGCTTGGCGCTGCCTTGTCCAGAACCGGAAGGACGGCGTTGTCCAGGATGGAAAAGTCCATCACCAGGCTCTGACCCATGCGGTCTTCGGATACATACGCAATGCGCGCATCCATTGCGTCGCGCGCCGAGGCGAAGTTGACCTGTTTGCCGTCGACGAGGATTTCTCCGCTGTCGGGCCTGTCGATGCCGAACAGCACGCGGGCTATTTCGGTGCGCCCGCTTCCGACAAGGCCACCGAGACCGAGAACTTCGCCGGCGCGCAAAGTGAGGTCGATGCCCGAGAATACATCGGCGCGCGAAAGCGCCTTTGTTTCCAACACGATTTCGCCCGGCTGATGGCTTCTGTCGGGATAGAGATCACTGATCTCGCGGCCAACCATCATGGCAATTGCCGCGGCGCGTGTCAGTTCGTCCTTCTTCCTGACGTCGATGAGGCGGCCGTCGCGCAGCACGGCGATGCGGTCGGCGATGCGGAAAATCTCGTCCATGCGATGCCCGACGAACATCATCGCAACACCGCGCCGCCGCAGTTCGCCGACGACGCTGAACAGGCGCTCCACCTCGCGCTGGGACAAAGCGGCGGTCGGCTCGTCCATGATGAGGACGCGCGCATCGAGCGAGAGCGCGCGCGCGATTTCCACCAATTGCTGCTCGGAAGTCCTGAGCGTGCCGAGACGGGTCTCGACAGGAACATCGAGGCCGACCAAGGCAATGACCTTGCGTGCGCCGGACAGGATTGCCGCGTGGTCGATGCCGCCGAAGCCGTCGCGTGGCATATGGCCAAGATAGATGTTCTCGGCGATCGACAGGTCAGGAAAAAGGCCCGGATGCTGGTGCATGACGGCAATGCCCGCCGTCTGCGCATCGAGCGGCGAGTGGAATACCGCCGGCTGTCCGTCGAGGACGACGCTGCCTTCCGTGGGCGTATAGACGCCGGCGAGAAGCTTTACGCAGGTGCTTTTGCCCGCTCCGTTTTCCCCGAGAAGCGCCAGTACTTCGCCAGCGCGCAGTTCGAGGCTGGCATCCTTGAGCGCGACGGTGCCTGCGAACGCCTTGGTGACGACCCTGAGCGCAAGCGGCACGGCGGCATCGCTTTCGGTGCGGTTGACGGTGGCGTGATCGTCCAGCACATATCCTCCCATGTGCTATATATTTTTTTAACTTGCTATATTAAATGAACTGATGTTGCAATGGGTAATTCGCTCCGGACGGTTCGACGGGGACAGAGCCGCATGCCCCTTGACCCCGCCGGATAATATGCGGATAGGTGATGGCGGTGGTGAGCAGGTGCGTTGAAAAGCGCCGAGGGGAGTGGCTTTTTGTCTGGTAAAGGCAGCAATTCCGTTAAGCTTCGGCACTACAACGAGCGCTTTGTACTCGATGCCATCCGACGCCTCCGGGAAGCCTCGAAGTCGGATCTGGCCCGTACCGCGAACCTGACCAATGCCGCTGTCGCGGATATCGTCGACAGCCTGGAGGCATCTGGCTTTATAAAGCAGGTTGGAAAAAGATTTGGCCAGCGGGGCTCTCCGTCCACTCTCTACCGCCTCAACGCCGAGCGTCTGTTCAGCATCGGGATCAAGATCGGCAGGCGCGCCCTTGAGGCCGTGATGATCGATTTTGTCGGCAATGTGCGCTCAAGGGAGGAACACGAATACGGCTATCCCGATCCGGCCTCGGTCCTGAAAGCCGGAAATGCGGCCTTGGCCAATTTTAAGCAGCAGGTTGAGCGCCTGGATGAGGCGACCATTGTCGGGCTTGGCATCGCTTCGCCCTATTTCCTAGGCGGCTGGAGCGAGGAGCTGGATTTTCCAAGCGACCTGGGCAGCCGGTGGGAAGCCTATGACCTGACCAATTTCTTTGACCTCGACCCGAAGACCCCGGTCTTTGTCGAAAACGATGCCTCATCGTCGGCCCATGCGGAATTGGTTTTGGGGGTCGGCTCGCGCTTCCGCGACTTCATGCACATCTCAATCGATACATTCATCGGCGGTGGCCTGGTCCAGAATGGCAAGGTGCATACGGGCCCGCATGGCAACAGCGCAGCGCTCGGTCCTTTGCCCGTGTCGCCGTCGAGCCTCGATTCCATGGCTGCCAAGCCGGCCCGCTACCAGAGCCTGCTGCACCGGGCGTCGATCTACGTGCTGGTCAATCATCTGAGGTCGCGTGGGGTCGAGATCAACCGTATCCGCGAACTCGATCCGCTGCCGCCTGCGGCGCGTGCGCCGCTGACTGAATGGATGGACGACTGCGCTGGCGCGTTGGTGGAGGCGATAATCGCGATCACCTCGGTCATCGACCTCGAGGCAATCATACTGGACAGCATCCTGCCGAGGCCGATTCATCTGGAGTTGTTGAATCAGGTCCAGACGCAGTTCAACCGGATATCTGCCTTGGGCATCGTGCCGCCGGAAATCCTGAGCGGCCAGTTCGGTTCACAAGCGTCGCCGATCGGGGCTGCGACATTGCCGATGACGGCCCTTCTGGCACCCGACAGCAGCGTTCTGATGATCGGCAAGCACGCGAGCAACCTGACCGGCAGCCTCGTCGATTTCCGCTAGGGTTTTTCGCGGTTAGATGGCGACGAGATGCCCGTTGCCGATGTCCTGCAGGGCCACCTTGTGGGGCGCGTCCCCGACCTTGTAGGTTGAACTCGGGATTTCCTTGTCGAGACGCTCGAAGCGGATGCGCCGCCTTGCCGGGTCCGGTACCGGAACGGCTTCGATCAGGCGTCTGGTGTAGGGGTGGGAAGGGTTCGAGAACACCTGATCTCGCGTGCCCATCTCCAGGATCTGGCCGAGATACATCACCGCGATCCGATCGGAGATGTTCTCGACGACTGCCATGTCATGCGAGATGAACAGATAGGCGATACCGAACTCCCGTTGCAGTTCCTTCAAAAGCTCCAGAACCCGCGCCTGAACTGAAACGTCGAGCGCGGACACGCTCTCGTCGGCAATGATCAGCTTGGGCTTCAACGCGAGTGCGCGCGCAATGCAGATGCGCTGGCGTTGCCCGCCCGAAAATTCGTGCGGATAGAGATCCATTTGGTCCGCCGACAGGCCGACGCGCTCGAACAGTGAGGCCACCTGGTCCCGACGCTCCTGGCCTGAACCGATGCCATGTATGAGCATCGGCTCGGCGACGAGGTCGCCGACCCGCATGCGTGGATCGAGGGAAGCAAATGGATCCTGGAAGATCATCTGCACGTCGCGGCGAACCGCTTTGCGCTCGGCGCTCGAGCTTCCGGGCAAGCTGCGTCCGTTGACGATGATGTCGCCGCTGAAAGGGACGAGGCCGGCTATTGCCTTGGCCGTGGTGGACTTGCCGCAACCGGACTCGCCGACAAGGGCGAGCGTCTCATTGGGGCCGATTGAAAAGCTGACCCCCTCCACGGCATGAACGCGGCGCGTGACCCCGCCAAAAAAACCGCCATGAAGGTCGAAGCGGACCTGCAAGTCGCGCACTTGCGCAATGTGTGCCGGATTGGCTGTTATCGGCGCACCGTCGGCCCGTGCTGCGCCATCACCGATGCGGGGCACTGCTGCGAGAAGCTGGCGCGTGTAGTCTGCCTTCGGAGTCGCGAATATCTCGGTTGCCTTGCCCTGTTCCACCATTCGGCCATGACGCATGATGATGACCTGGTCGGCCATTTCGGCGACGACGCCCATGTCGTGGGTGATCAGGATCAGGCTTGTGCCTCTCTCTCGCTGGAGGTCGCGCAAGAGCTCGAGCACTTCTCCTTGGACGGTTACATCAAGCGCGGTGGTCGGCTCATCGGCGATCAGGACGTCGGGTTCGAGCGCCAACGCCATCGCTATCATCACCCGTTGGCGCATGCCGCCGGACAATTCATGCGGAAACTGCTTGAGCCGACCTTCCGCCTCGGAAATGCGCACCGCCTTCAATGCCTCAATCGCACGCTGGCGCGCGTCGCTACCGGAAAGCCCGGTATGCGTTTCGATCGCCTCGACCAATTGCCTGCCGATAGAAAGCACCGGGTTGAGCGAGGTCATCGGTTCCTGAAAAATCATGGCGATGCGGTCGCCACGAACCGTCCTCATCCGACGCTCGTCCAGCGTGGCAAGGTCAAGATCGCCCAACATGATCGAACCGGCTGCAATGCGGGCGGCAGGTTCCGGCAGGAGCCGCATGATCGCCAGCGACGTCATCGATTTGCCGGACCCGGATTCGCCGGCGATGCAGAGCGTTTCGCCGCGTTGGAGTTTGAAGGAAAGGTCGGAGACGACTTCTCGTTCCCCTGTTTCGCCGCGAACGGCGACAGTCAGGCCGCTGATTTCAAGCACTGCCTCGGTAGTCGTAGATGCGGCCGGGGCAGGCGTCCCGGCCGTTGGCCTTGCCACAGCCTTGCTCATTCAAAGACGCAGCGCGGGAAGTAGAACGATACGACCCAGTTCGGCTGGTCGACGATCTCGCTGATCCTGAGGTCGCCGCAGACGGAAGCCAGCATGTAGGCATCGACGGCGTTCAGGTTGTAGCGACCGGCAAGCAGGTCGACCATTTGGGCAACGGCGGCCTTCGCCCCTTCCATCAGGTCCGGCCCAACCCCGGTCGTCACCTCATAGCCCTTGGCGTCGAGATGGCGTGTCACCGGTCCCGAGGTGGTGAAGCGCGGCGTCTTGAGATTGGTGTTCTTCACAAGGTCAAGCGTCAGCACCACGTTCATGGGACTTTCGATTGCCGTCCCGCAAACCTCGCCATCGCCCTGGGCAGCATGGGTATCGCCCACGGAAAACAGCGCGCCGGCCACTTCGACGGGCAGGTAAAGGATGGTGCCTGCCGAGAGGTCGCGAATATCGAGATTGCCACCGACACGGCGCGGCGGCACGACCGAGTGCAATCCTTTCTCGGCGGGTGCGACACCAATCGTGCCGGCAAACGGCTTTAACGGCACGCGGCCATGTTTGCCGAACAAGGCGGGTCCCATCTTGACCGCGTCATACTGCCAGATCGTGAGTGCCGGTTCGTTAAAGTCATCGGCCAAAAGGCCGAAGCCTGGAATGTTCGCCGTCCAACCAAAGCCCGACGGCTTGAACTCTTCTATGGTTATCTTGAGCGCATCGCCGGGTTCCGCGCCGTCCACGTAGATGGGGCCCGTGACCGGATTGACCTTGGCGAAATCGAGCTTGGCAATGTCGCCGACGGTGCTCTCCGGCGAGATTTGCCCGCCGGAGGAATCGAGACATTCGAAGAAGATGGTTGAGCCGGGCGCGACCTTCTCAGCCGGGACAAACGAGTTGTCCCAGCCGAAATGGTGGTTGCGTCCATGGATGGTGTAGTTGCAGTTATTGCACATCGTTCACATACACATGGTCATAGTTGACGGGAATGTGGACCGGGTCGACGTAGAGGTTGTCGGCACCACCCATGCGCGGAGACTTCATGGTGAAGCGTTGCTCGTTGAAGACGGGTGCCCACGGGGCGTCTTCCATGATCTTGACGTAGATGTCGCTCCACATCTTGTAGCGCTCGTCCGCTTTGGCCGGATCGACGATCGAGTCGGCTTCGGCAGCCTTCTTGTCGAGATCCTCATTGCAGTACCACGACCAGTTCCAGCCGCCCGGAACTGCGCCGCCGCAGCCGAGGATCGGGCCGTAGAAATTCGACGGATCGGGGAAGTCTGCAATCCACGCCATGCCGCCCGACCAGATCATCGGCGCGCCTTCCTTCTCACCGCCGGCGGCAATCACGTTTGCCTGAGCCAGCGCCTGGATGTTGGCCTTGATGCCGATGGCTGCGAGATCCTGCTGGATGCCTTGCGCGATACGTGGGTTCGGGTCGGTGTTCATGACATAAAGATCGGTCTCGAACCCGTCGGCATGGCCTGCTTCTGCAAGCAGTTCCTTTGCCTTGGCCGCATCGTAAGGATAGCCCTTGTAGTCCTTGGCATAGCCCGGCATCGACGGCGGCAGCGGCTGGTTGGCCGGCACGGCGCGGTTGTTGATCAACTGCACGATGCGGTCCTTGTTGATCGCCATGTTGACGGCCTGGCGCACCTTGACGTTGTCGAACGGCGGGATGTTGACGTTCATCGTGACGTAGCCGGTGTGAAGCTGACCGCCCTCGACGACGCGTGCCTTTTGAGCTGGATCGCTCATCACTTCCTGGAACTTGGCCGGCGGGATGCCGTCGCCGGGGACGTCGATCTCACCCTTTTGCAGGCGCAACAGCGCCACGATGGGCTCCTGGCCGATCTCGAAGGTGATTTTATTGAGGTAAGGCAAGCCCGTGTTCCAGTAATCAGCGTTCTTTTCGAACACGACGCGTTGGCCGAGCGTCCATTCCGCCAGTTTGAACGCACCGGTGCCAACCGGGTGCTTGCCGAAATCGGCGCCGTATTTCTCGACTTCTTCCTTGGGCACCACATGCGAGAAGTTGATCGCCATGACGTGCAGGAAGGTCGCGTCAGGACGCGTCAACTCGAACTTCACGGTCAAAGGATCGACGACGGTGATGCCGGAGAGCCCGTCCGCCTTGCCAGCGGCGGCCTCTTCATAACCTTTGATCGAACCGAAGAAGCCTTGGCCGGGGCTCTGCGTCGCCGGGTTCACCACGCGCTCGATCGAATACTTCACGTCCTCTGCCGTCATCTCGCGGCCGTTGTGGAACTTGACGCCCTTGCGCAGCTTGAAGGTGAAGGTCTGGCCGTCCGGCGAGATTTCGTAGCTCTCGGCCAGATCGGGACGCAAGGTCGTGGTGCCGGCTTCATAGTCCATCAGGCCGTCGAAAAGGCTCTTGATCATCGACCAGTTCTGCCAATCGTAGCCGATGGCCGGATCGAGCGTGGCCACGTCGTCCTTGTAGGTGATGACGATCTCGCCGCCCGGCTTCGCGTTCGGATCGAGTTGTTCGGCCTGGACGTTGGTCGAGGCCATGCCGATCATCAGCGCAAGCGCCGATACCGCAACTGTGGTTGTCAAAAAGCGTTTCATCGCGTTTTTCCTTTCCCTCTGGTTATCTGAGTTTGATGCGTGGATCGATGAATGGGGCGACGATGTCGGCCAGCAGATTGCCGAGCACGATTGCGAAGGCGGACACCAGCGTGACGCCCATGATGATCGGAATGTCGACGCGCTGGATGGCTTGCCAGACGAGCTGGCCAATGCCCGGCCAGCCGAACACGCTTTCCACCACGACGATGCCTCCCATCAATATGCCGACATCGATGCCGATCATGGCGACGATCGGCAGGATCGCGTTCGGCAGCGCGTGGCGGATCAGCACTGTGGCACGCGCCAGGCCTTTCGCTCGCGCAGTGCGGATATAGTCCTGGCGCAACACGTCGATCATCGAAGACCGCATCATGCGCGCGTACCAGCCGGCGCCAAGAATGCCGACCGTCAGCGAAGGCAGGATCAGGTGCGAGAAGGTGCCGTAGCCGCCGATCGGGAACCAGTTCAGCCGCACCGCGAAGACATAAAGAAGCAACAACCCGACGACGAATTGCGGGGCTGAAACGCCGACAAAGGATGCCACCATCAGCGATTGGTCGGTTGCCGACCCACGCCGCACCGCTGCGAGAAGACCCATGGTCAGGCCGATCAGCAATTCGCAGACGATGGCTCCGACCATCAGGAGAAGTGTTGCAGGCAGGCGCGCCACGATGAGTTCAGACACTTCCGAGCGCTGGATGTAGGAACGGCCGAGATCCCCCTGCACGAGGTTCCACAAATAGCGCCCATATTGAACCAGGAAGGGCTGGTCGAGGCCGAGCTGGCGGCGGATGTTCTCGACCGTGGCAGGTGTTGCGCTACGGCCCGCGATCTGGCGCACCGGGTCAGCCGGCAAAAGGTAAAGCAGCGCAAAGGTGATGATGGATATGCCGAGCAGGATGAGCAGCGACTGGAACAAGCGACGGCAGAGATAGGCAATCATGTCCGCCCCCGCTGCGTCGGATCGAGAATATCGCGAAGTGCGTCGCCGATCAGGTTGAAGGCTAGCGCAAGGGCGAGGATTGCCGCGCCGGGAAAGAAGACGAGCCAGGGCGCCGCCTGGAAATAGGTCTGGTTCTCGAAGATTATGTTGCCCCAGGACGGCGTTGGCGGCTGCACGCCTATGCCCAGATAAGACAACGTGGCTTCGAGCAGGACGGTCGTCGAAATGCCGAGCGTGCCCCACACAATGATTGTGGGCACCAGATGCGGAAGGATATGCCGGAACAGGATGCGGGCGCTGCTGGCACCGATAGTGCGCTCGGCATCGATGAATTCGCGCTCTGCAAGCGAGCTCGTCTGCGTGTAGGTCACGCGCGCAGTCTGCACCCAGTTCACCAGCGCGATGACGAGGGCCACGATCCACAGGCTTGGCTGGAACACAGCGGCGAGGCAGATGGCTAGCAGGAGTGCGGGAAAGGCCATCATCAGGTCGGTGAAGCGCATCAGTATGCTGCCCACCCAGCCGCGAAAGTAGCCGGCCGTCACGCCGACAAGCGTCCCAATGATCAGGGCAATGCCGTTGGCGACGATGCCGATGATGAGTGAAGTGCGCGCGCCGTAGAGAATTCGCGTCAGCAGGTCGCGCCCGAGCAGGTCGGTTCCCAACCAGAATGTGGCATTTGGCGGCAGCGGCTCGCCTGTGAGCGTCAGGCCGTCGAACATCTGCTGATCGGGGTCGAAGTTTGTCAGCCACGGCGCCAGGATCGCGCCGAGCACTACGACCGCTACGATGGCGAGGCCGATGAGGGCCAAGGGGCGTCGCGCGAGTTTCTGCAGGACCCCTTGCCGCGGTTTTGCTGAAAAAGAGGGTTTTGCCGGCAGATCAGGCGCGGCGGGAATGCTCATCGTCGCCCTCCTTTTCCGCCATTGCCACAATGCGGCGCGCCGCTTCCTCCAGATTAACCTGCCAACTCATCGCCAGCGAACGCAGTTGCGCATAGCCGCGCTCATGATCAGCGCCCGCAGCCAGCGCCGCCACGGCGCGCACGATGGTCTGGCGTTCGGCAACCCGCGCCTGCAACGAAGCGATTTCACTGGCCAGATGCTTTCGGGCTTCGAAGCTCTGCCGGGCGATCAGAAGCGAGGTGTAGACCCCTGAATTGCCAACCGGCTTCATCAGGTGCGCATCCGCCTTATGGGAAAACAACGCCCATTCGATGCGGCCGGGCGCTTCCGACCCGATCAACGCCACAATGGGCATGGGCGCTTCGCCGGGCTTCCACGGAAACTGTTCGTCGAAACCCAGATCGACATCGAAGAACACGAAATCCGCCGAGAGTGCTGCTGCCGGCAATTCCGGCCAGCAATCGGTGACATTTAAGCCGATTGCCGAAAGTTGGCGGGTAATTGTTTGCAGCATTGGGTGCGGGCGATGCAGCACAAAAGCCGACGCACCGCCAAGGTTCGGAATCCTCGCCCTGGTCATCATGGCACCGCCTTGAGCCGTGGCCGGCCGAAAACGACGTTGCGGTCGTAACGTGACAGATAGGGGTCAGGTGCAACCGCCTCTTGCCGGCTGATCTGGCGAAAGCCGCTTCCATCGATCTGGCCGATCACCACCGGCATTGTTGCGTGTTGGGTCTGGGGATCGATTTCGGTCTGGCCAAACGGGGTCGTAAATTTCCTGCCGGAGAATGCGGCGGGCAAATCCGCCCAGCCGGTTTCGGGATTGCGAGAAAGAATGTCGGCAAGGATGCGGACGCTGGCATAGGCCGACGCCTCGAACGATGAGATATGCGTTCTTGTCGAGACGGGCTTGCCTGCATCGTGGAAATAGGGGCCGGCGGATAGGTGGCCTTGGCCCGCAGCGCCGATGGCCGGCAACTCGCATTCGGTAAGATTGCAGGATATGACCGGGCATCGCTGCGGCAGGAAATGGGAATCCTCGGTTCCAAGCGCGGCATAGGCGGCGAGGAACGCATAGGAAGAGGGTCCGATCAGGTTATTCAGAACGAAGTCGGGACGAGTGGCGCGTATCTCCTCGATGAGACGCGAAACGTCGCTCTCGCCGAGCGGCAGATAGCGCTCGCCGCGAACCTCGCCTCCCGCGTCGGCGATCAAGTCGCGTGCAACGCGATTGGTTTCCCAGCCCCAGATATAGTTGGATCCCAACAGGAACCCATTCGGGCCGAAGCGGGGCACGACATAGCCGAACAGCGGTACGAGCTGCTGGTTCGGGCAGGAGTGCATGTAGACGACGTGATCGTTCGTCTCGAACCCCTCATAGGGACAGGCATACCAAAGCGTGCCGCCAGCCTTTTCCAGTACGGGGATGACCTCCTTTCGGCTCAGCGAGGTCACGCAACCGATGACGTGGCGTGCCGAGCTTTCACGCAGGATTTCGGCGCAACCCGTCGCATAGCGATCGGCATTGCCTTCCGGATCACGCTCGACCGCGACAAACTCGACCGGGTTTTCCCGGTCCGCGTTGACGTCGTCTATTGCGGAAAGCGCACCGGTGCGGCAGGCATCCGACACCAGCCGGTAGTTGCCGGAGCGCGAATAGAGGATGCCGATTTCAACGCGCCGTTTCAAAAAATACTCCAAAATGACAATGCCCCGCAGCCAGCGCAGTAGGCGAGGCATACGGGGCATTATTGCCGTCCGGCATCCAAGGCCGGTATTTGAACCTCAGCCTAGCCGACGAGGTAACTCAGTCAAGCGGGCCTGCATTGAATTTTGCTCAACAAGTTGAGAGCTCGTCATCGAAACGCTTATCGCAAATTGTCTGCCTTTTGCTGCTGCACGCGTCCGGTCGTCCAGCCTCCTTTGCTCATGCCTCGACCCGCACAATATGTCCTGACCCAACGTCACGATAGTTCTGGGTTGGCGGCACGTAGCCGACGGGACGCACCGGGCTCTTCAGTTCGTCCACGGCAAGATTGCGCTTGATCCCACGCCGCGCCGGATCGGGGACGGGAACCGCAGCCATCAGCTTTCTGGTATAGGAATGTTGCGGATTGCCGAATACCAATTCCCGTGGTCCGATCTCCACGATCTCGCCCAGATACATGACCGCGACGCGATGGCTGACGCGCTCGACGACGGCCATGTCGTGGGAAATGAACAGGAATGCCAGTTGCAGGTTCTGTTGCAGGTCCATCAGCAAATTGCAGACCTGTGCCTTGATCGATACGTCGAGCGCCGACACGCTCTCGTCGGCGACGATGACTTTCGGGTCGAGCGCCAATGCCCTTGCGATGCAGATGCGCTGGCGTTGGCCGCCTGAAAATTCATGCGGGTAGCGCGTCATCATGTCGGCATTCAAGCCGACGCGTTCGAGCAGGTCCGCAGCTTTTTGACGGGCCTGTGCCGGCGTTCCAATTGCATGTTCGACAATCGGTTCGGCAATTGTCGCGCCGATCGTCATGCGTGGATTGAGACTGGCGAACGGGTCCTGGAAAATCATCTGGATACCACGCCGCATTTCGCGAAGCTCGGATGTGCCCAGATGGAGAACATCGCGGCCGTCGAGATCCACCTTGCCTGCGTTCGGTTCGACCAGGCGCGTTATGGAGCGGCCCGTCGTCGACTTGCCGCATCCTGATTCCCCGACCAGTGCCAGCGTCTCCCCCTGGAAAAGATCGAAGGAGACGTTTTCCACGGCATGAACCGCACCAATCTTGCGACCGAACAATCCGCCAAGGATATCGAAGCGCGTGGTGAGGTTCTCGACTTTCAGGATCGGCTTTGTGCGGCTGTCGACGGTCTCGGCAACTTCAACTGGTTCGCTACGCGCTCCGGTCACGGGATCGACCATAGGAAATCGCAAAGGCCATTTGTGTCCCTTCATTGAGCCGAGGCGAGGCACGGCCGATAGCAGCGCCCTCGTATAGGGGTGCTTGCCTTTGTGGAATATGTCATCGGTCGTTCCGGTCTCGATCGCTTCGCCCTTCAACATCACGATCGTGCGGTCGGCGATTTCCGCCACCACGCCCATGTCATGGGTGATAAACAGAACCGACATCGCCTCTTCTTCCTGCAGCAGCTTTATCAGGTCGAGGATTTGCCCCTGGATTGTAACGTCGAGCGCGGTCGTCGGTTCGTCGGCTATGAGTAGTTTAGGCCTGCTGGCGAGCGCCATGGCGATCATGACGCGCTGGCGCATGCCGCCCGAGAACTGGTGCGGATAGTCGTCGAAGCGTGAGGCCGCGTTCGGAATGCGAACCTTTTCCAGCAGGCGAATGGTTTCGGCTCGGGCTTCTGTCTTGTTGATATCGCCGTGACATGTCAACGCTTCTGAAATCTGTCGCCCGATCGTGAAAATCGGGTTGAGGCTGGTCATCGGCTCCTGAAAAATCATCGCAGCATCATTGCCGCGCACCTGCTGCATCTCGTTCTCGGCGAGCGAAAGCACGTTCTTGCCGTTGAGCATAATGCGCCCTTCGATCCGGCTGGACCCTTTGGCCAACAGGCGCATGATCGATAGAGACGTAACGCTTTTGCCCGAGCCGCTTTCACCGACGATGGCAACAGTTTCTCCAGGCTCAACATGGAAAGAGACGTTCCTCACCACCGGTTTCCATATGCCATCGGTGAGAAAGGATGTGGTCAGGTTGGACACGGAGAGCACTGGCGTTCTGTCGGCTGAGGCGGGCTTGGAAAGCAGCGGGTCTACCGAGTTTTTCATGGCGTATCCTTCCGGACTGATTTCTTTGCCATGGTGTGCGCCTCGCTCAAGTTGCGGCCGTGGTGGCGAGCGAGACCGATTTGCGACCAGTCGCAATCCGCTCCGCCTCAAGCGCCGCGATCTTCTGGTCGATTTCGCGCCTGTCGATCATGCCGGACGGGTTTTGGCGGGTCGCCATGGTCTCGGCCACGTAGAGATAGCGTTCCTGCGCCACGGCGTAGAGACGCCGCAGTTCCGCCAGGGGATCGCTATGATCGTCGGCGCGCAGGCTTATCCAGGCGTAGTCCTGATCCCGGTAGATGACCAAAGCCGCGGATTGCTTGCCGCGCTTGTCGCCGCCAACGTCCTCGCCGGCCTGCATGGCTTCGAGGAGACGTTCTGCGAGCGATTTTGCGGCAGTCTTGCGAAAGGTTTCGAGCGTGGCCTGCAGCACCTGTGGACCCGCGAGCATGTTACCGGCAAGCGAAACATTGTCGTCAACAATATGCCCGGCCCAGTCGATACATTTGGACCCGGTATAAGCGGCATTGCGCCCCTGTCCGTCGACAAGGTGGAACTGCCGCTGGTCGCGGCCTGCATCCCGTTGAGCCAGTTCAGCGACAATATCAAGCGGAGCTTTTCCCTCCGCCAGCAACACCAGCCCGTCGACACCGTTAAGCGGGTTGACGAACGCCTGCGTCGCTACCGCGCCGATGTTGCCGCGAATGTGCGGCACCACCCCGCCAACGGCAAAAAATCTACTGGCGACGGCAATTCCGAGATGGCCGGTCTCGGGGTCTCTTGCGACGATTGACCAGGTCACGACTACCTCCCTACAGCATACGCCTGCATCAGGCGCGGCGTTGCAGCTGCACGCAACAACCCGTCTGCATCGCGCTTCGCAGCCGTAAGGCGTCCGACGGTCCATTCATCGGCAACGGTCAGGCGATGCCCCTTTCTGCTCAGTTCGTCGAGGACGCCCTTACCGAAAGAAGCCTCGGCGATCAGGCTGCCCGGTTCGCGCGTGCGTGGATAGAACGAGGCTGGGAAATGGGCCGTGTGGAACAGGGGTTGGTCTATTGCCGCCTGCAGGTTCAGCCCATGATGGACATGGCGCAGGAAGAACGAAAGCTGCCACTGTTCCTGTTGGTCGCCGCCGGGCGTACCGAACGACAGGGTCGGGCGGCCATCATAAAGAGCGATGGATGGCGTAAGCGTGGTGCGCGGTCGCTTGCCGGGAACGAGTGAGGTCGGCAGACCGGGTTTGAGCCAGAACATCTGGGCGCGTGTATTCAGGCAGAAGCCGAGCCCGGGAACGGTTGGCGAAGATTGCAACCATCCGCCGGAGGGTGTCACCGAAACCATGTTGCCTTCGCGGTCGATGACATCGATATGGACGGTATCGCCGCGCTTTTCGGACAGGTGCGCCATGGTAGGCTCATAAACTGCGCCCGTTCGTGAATCCTCGCCCAACATGGCCATTGTCAGGTCGAACTGGTTTTCAAAACCCGGCACCAGACCTGGTCGAAGTTCTAGTGACGATTGCGAAGTGATGAGCTTGCGACGCGCGGCGGCATAAGTATCCGACAACAGATGGGCCACCGGAACATCCGAGAATTTCGGATCGCCGTAGTAGACGTCGCGGTCCGCGAAGGCGAGTTTCATCGCCTCGGTGACGACATGGACGAAGTCGGCCCCGACAGGGTCCATTCCCGCGATGTCAATGTCCTTGAGGATCGACAGCATCTGCAAAAGGACCGGGCCCTGGCCCCAAGGCCCCGTCTTGGCCACGGTCCAGCCGTGGTAGTCGTAGGTGAGGGGCGCTTCGATCGTAGCCGACCACCCTGCCATGTCATCCGCGCTCAGCGCGCCCTTATGGCGGCTGCCGCTCGCGTCCATCACCTCGGCGGTCGCGAAGTAGTTGCCGATCGCCTCCGCCACGAAGCCCCGGTAGAAGGCGTCGCGTGCGGCTTCGACCTGTTCTTCGCGCCCTCTTTTTGCCTCCGCCTCTACGACGATGCGCTTCCATGTGGCGGCAAGGTCAGGGTTGGTCACATTCGAATGCGGAGTTGGCGCCGAACCGCCTGGCAACCATGTGCGGGCGGAGGTCGGCCACTCGGACTTGAAGAAATCGACCAGCCCCTCGATTGTCGCGGCCACGCGCGGCAGCACCGGATGTCCGCGCTCGGCATAGTAGATTGCCGGCTCCAGAACATCGCGCACGCTC
The DNA here is from genome assembly GCF_057809835.1 of Mesorhizobium sp. FG116. NCBI lineage: Bacteria > Pseudomonadati > Pseudomonadota > Alphaproteobacteria > Hyphomicrobiales > Phyllobacteriaceae > Mesorhizobium > Mesorhizobium sp. FG116. The sequence goes on along the minus strand of NZ_JBMDKS010000008.1, from coordinate 57,955 downwards.
ATGGAGCCGTAGTCGCGCAGCATCAGCATCCAGCCGTCGAACGATCCCGGGATGACTGTCGCAAGCAAGCCGTCGCCGGGGATCATTTTCAGCCCCTCGGAGGTATAGCGCTCGATGGTAGCTCCGGTAGGAGCGGGCCCTTGTGCGCAGATGACTTCAACCTTGTCGTTCTTCTTCGAATAGAGCACGGCTGGCATGTCGCCGCCCGGCCCGACGAGATGTGGTTCCACGACCTGCAGAACGAACCCCATTGCCACGGCGGCATCGAAAGCGTTGCCACCCTTCTCGAGAATACTCATGCCGACCGCCGAAGCGATCCAGTGAGTGGAAGCGACGACGCCGAAGGTTCCCAGGATTTCGGGACGGGTCGTAAATGAGTTCATCGTGTAATGTCCTTTTGGCAAATCATGCTTCGCGCGGATCAAGCGCGTCGCGCAGTCCGTCGCCCAGAAGGTTGAAGCCGATGACCACGAGAAAGATCGCGGCACCCGGCCACATCGCCATCCAAGGCGCTTGTGAAAGGTAGTTCTTGGCGACGTTCAGCATCGAACCCCAGCTTGGCGCCGGTGGCTGCTGGCCGAGGCCGAGAAAGGAAAGGCTGGCCTCGGCGATGATTGCAGTAGCGATTGTCAGTGTCGCCTGTACGAGGATCGGGGCGAAGACGTTGGGCAGGATGTAGCGCTTGATGATGGTGTAGTGCCTGAGGCCGATCGAGCGCGCGCCTTCGACGTAGTCCTCGTTCTTGACCGAAAGCACCTGGCCGCGTGTCAGCCTGATGAAAACGGGCATTGCCGACAGCCCGATGGCGATCATGGCATTCATCAGGCTCGGGCCGAGAAAAGCTGCGAGCGCGATGGCCGTGATCAGGAATGGCATGGCCAGGAAGGCTTCGGTTATGCGCGAGATGATCTGATCGATCCAGCCGCCGAAATAGCCGGAGATGAGTCCAAATGGCACGCCGATGACAACGGCGATAGCGACCGACAGCACGCCCGCCAGCAAAGAGGCCTGCGCACCCCAGATCATGCGAGCCAGGATATCACGGCCGATGTCATCGGTACCGAGCCAGTGGGCAACCGAAGGAGCCTTGCGAATTGCCGACCAGTTTGTGCCGTTGGGATCGTCGATGGGAAGCAGCGGTGCGGTGACCGCAAGCAGGGTGAAGAAGGTAATGATTCCGAGCCCGACCAACGCACCTTTGTTGGCCTTCAGCTTTCGCCACGCACGGCTTTGCGGGCGCTGGTCTGCAGGCACCGAAGGCGTCACCTGATCTACAGTAGTCATAGGTTGGCCCTCATGCGTGGATTGAGGACGACATAGAGAATGTCTGCGAGGAGGTTCATCAGGATGAAGCCGATAGCCGTGCAGAGCACCACGCCTTGCACGACCGCGTAGTCGCGGGTGAAAACAGCATCGACGATCAGTTTGCCGAAACCCGGAATGGTGAAGATCTGCTCGGTCAGGACCGCGCCCGCGAGCAGTTCGCCGAACAAGAGCGCGCTTAACGTAACGATGGGCAGGACTGCGTTGCGGAAACTGTGTTCCAGAACCACAGATCGCTCCGAAAGCCCTTTGGCGCGAGCGGTGCGTATGTAGTCGGCGCTGAGCACACTTAGCATGGCAGAGCGTGTGTGACGCATCAGCGTAGCCGCCAGCGCGTTACCTAAAACGAAAGCCGGCATAAGCATGGTCTTGATGGAATTGAGCGGGTCTTCGAAAAAAGGCCGGTAGCCCGAAGCCGGAAGCCAGCCGAGGTTCACCGAAATGAGCAGGATCAGCATGATCCCCAGCCAGAAATTCGGAATCGAAAGCCCTGACAGCGCGACCACGTTGGCGATGTAGTCGAGCGCCGTGTTCTTTTTCACCGCAGCCAGGATGCCCATGGGTATGCCTATCGCGAAAGCGAAGATCATCGACATGATCGCAAGCTGGATCGTGACGGGCAGCTTTTGACCCACAAGCGTCAAGACCGGCAGATTGGTGCGTAGCGATATGCCGAGATCACCCTGGAGCGCGGAGCCGAGCCAATGCACATATTGAACCGGAACTGGATCGTTGAGCCGGTACTTTTCGCGCAGGTACTCGATCACTTGCGGGTCCCGTTCCTCGCCTGCCATGGCAAGGACCGGATCGCCCGGCAAAAGCTTTTGCAGCGAAAATACGAACACGGAAATGATCAGAAGCGTCGGAATGGCGACGAGCAGCCGCTTTGCGATGTAGCTGTACATGGGCGCTTCCTGCAGCCGTGGTTTCACGCAACGCGGTGCCGGGCGAGGAATGCACCATGCCCGGCACCTGCTTTTGCTCAGTCGGCCTTCTTCACGCCGGCAAGCCGGATCATGCCGTCAGGAGAAGCGACGAACCCGGTGACTTTCTTGTTCAGCGCCCAGATCCATGATTGATGGCCGATATAGGTCATCGGCAGGTCATCCTGCAGGATTGCCGCCGCCGCATCGTATTTCTGCTTGCGAACGGCAGTGTCCGGTGCCTGGCGCGCTTCGTTGAGGAGCTTGTCGACCTCGGGATTGCAGTATTTCGACTGGTTGAGCGCCGCCTTGCAGGTCAGGAATTGATGGATGTTGCCATCAGGATCGGCACGCCCCGACCAATCGGATCGACCAACCTGATAGTTGCCGGCCTCCATTTCGTCGAGCAGCGTGGTGAACTCCGTCGCCTTCAGGGAAACGTCGAAGCCTGCTTCCGCCACCATCGACTGGACGACCTGCATCATCTGCATGCTGACCGGATTGTTGGTGACGATCAGCTCGACCGGCACGCGGTCGAAGCCGGCTTCCTTGACCAGCGCCTTCGCTTTTTCGATGTCGCGGGCCGGGACCGGAATATCCTTGTCATACCACGGGCTTTGCGGGCTGAACGGCTGGTTTCCGGCAACCGAGGTGCCCTCGTAGACGATCTGATTGGCTGCCTCGCGGTCGATTGCCAGCGAGAAGGCCTGACGCAGGCGCTTGTCCTTGCCGAGTGGATTGTCGGCCTGCGCGCTGTCACCGACATTGAAATAGATGCCCAGCCAGCCGGTGCCGACGACACTTTCATAGGAAAGGTTGGCGTCCGACTTTACGGCAGCCGCATCGCTTGCCGCCAAGCGCTCGATCATGTCGAGGTCGCCAGCACGCAGGTTGGCAAGGCGCACTGTCGTGTCCGGGATCGGCATGTAGGTCAGTTTGTCGATGAAGATATTGTCCTTGTTCCAGTAGTCCTGAAATTTCTCAAGCACGATGCGGCTTTGCTGCACCCGTTCGACGAACTTGAAAGGCCCGGAGCAGACCGGCTTGTTGCCAAAATCCAGCCCCATTTCCTTGGCCGCAGTCGGCGAGATCATCATGCCGGCACGGTCCGACAGCGACGCGAGAAGCGTTACGTCGGGCCCTTTCAAGGTAAACTTGACCTCGTACTCGCCGGTTGCCTCGACTTTCTCGACCGACTTCAGTTCGCTCTTGCGCTTGGATTCCGGCAACGTCATCGATCGCGTGATGTCGTACACCACGGCCTCGGCGTTGAACGGTGTGCCGTCGTGGAACTTCACGCCTTCGCGAAGCTTCATCGACAGTTCCTTGCCGTCATCGGACCAATGCCATTCGGTTGCGAGTTGCGGCACGATCTGCAAATCCGGCGAGACGTCGACCAGCTTGTCGCACAGTGCCGTATAGACGATACGGCCGACGAAGGTCTGGGATTGCGCCGGATCGAGCATGTCCGCATCGTCCTGCAAACCGATTTTCAGTTCAGTCGCCGCTGCTGGCAGTGCGAGCAGCGCCCCCGCCAGCAGCGCTGGCAGAAATTTGATAATTCTCATTTTTGTGTTCCTCCCATTTTTCACTTCGGCCAATCTGTCGTGCCGAAGTGCCGTGCTTAGCTAAGTTCCTTCTCCTCCTCCGTTTCCTGGCGATCCAGCGATGTCAGGCGGATCAAGCTTTCCTGCAATGTCAGCAGATGCAGACGCATCGCTTCGCCAGCCTTGGCCGGATCATGCGCGGCGATCGCATCGACGATCGCGAGGTGTTGGCGATGGCTTAGCGGCATGCTTCTTGTCGCGTTGCGCGCGCGCTCACGGATGGTTTGCCAGGCTGCATCCTGCCTGACCCGATTGACCACATCGAAGATTGCGAGAAAGAACGTGTTTCCGGCGCACTGGGCCACTTGGCGATGCAGAGCGCCATCCCAAAGCTCATGCCCGTCCGCATCGGTGCTTTGATGCGTCTTGTCGATCAGGTCGTACATCCGTTCGACGTCGGGTGCCTTGGCGCGAAGTGCTGCCAGCTGGGCGAGCTGAGGCTCGATGCGTAGCCGCACCTCCATGATTTCCATGAAGTCGGTGCCTGCGACGATTGCGCCGAGATGCTCGCTCCAGCCGTCCGGCCGCAAACCGACATAGGTACCGGATCCCTGGCGACGCCAGATTCGACCCTCCGCCTCAAGCACCTCTAGTGCGCGTCGAATGGCACGGCGTCCAAGGCCAAGGCGATCCGAGAGCGCGCGTTCTGTCGGTAGTTTGCCATCCGCGCCAATCTCGCTCGACCGCAGAAGCTCTCTGAGCTTCTCGAGCGCGTAGTTGGAATTTCCGCGGGGCTCATCCATCGACATGGCGCAATGGTTCGTACCAATTTGCAATTGGTTCAATTCAGATGGAATCGATGAGCATAGTCAAGTGATTTCTGAAAATGAGTCGAAATCGACAAAAACGAACGACACAGCACCTCGGCAGGTGCGAGGCGATGCGTCGATGGATGCGCGAGAAGCACAGCCGCTCATCGTGCCGCGGCGTCAAACGAAATCCCGGGTCGAACCGGTCAGTGCAGTTTGGATGGGTGCAAGACACAAATCTTGCACGGGACCGGCGCATCTAGGTTTTCTGCTCCAGAGCATGCGCCTTGGGGAAGGATCACAGATATCCGAGCAGGTACAAAATGATGATGCCTATCAACGGGACACCAAGTAGCCAGAGAATGAAACCTCGAAGCATGTAACCCTCCTGTTTTTGCAAGAGGACAATGGTCTTGGCCGGACTTTGTTCCGTTGGTCGCGACAAAGCATGGGTCGCACTAGAAAACAGGACCAACCACCAACTGGCGTTTGGCGGGTGTCAGGGATGGTGCGCCGGCCCTTTTCCCAATCGGTTGCAAGGGCCAACGCGACTGAATGTGCAACAGTCGGGTTCTATGCGTCAGCCCCTGCGCGGAAAGATTCCGACAACGACACAGCCTGTTCTGTGAAAAGCTTCACATTCGAGCATCATTGTTGCGTGCATTGCCGCGCAAAGACGCAAGTCGCATCACCCACGCGCAACAGGGCGATGTGAGAAAATTCGGTCTGTGGGGCCAGATGGTGCCCAGGGGCGGAATCGAACCACCGACACGCGGATTTTCAGTCCGCTGCTCTACCAACTGAGCTACCTGGGCATTTCACGGAAAGGTCGCATTGGTTGCGCTTCCGGCTTCCGCGATGTGCCTGAGCACCTGCGAAAGCGCGTGGGTTATAGCATGAGAATCCCGCCTGTCTAGACGCGTTGCAGGGTTTTAAATGCCAGAACGGCGCTCCCGCCAGATGCGGCGTGGAGAGGAACCCAGGCCGGGAGCCGCTAACCCATGCGCCGATAATTCGTCAGGCTCGAATAGCGCTTGCGCGGGCCGCTTACACGCCAGAATTCGATCCAGAAGTTCGTGTTTCGAAACAGGAACTTGCCGCGATACATATCGCTACCGCAGTGATGATGAGCGATCTGGTTCGGTGCCAGTCCAAGCCTCACGAAGTCCAGTCCGGTGGGAAAGCGCACGCTGATGCCATCGTCGTCCATCGCAAGTTGATAGCTTCGATTTGCCTCGACGGTGGCAGTTCCGATCTGCAGTTCTCCGCGCTCGGCGATCGATGTTCTGGAGATGGTTGCCGTGCCGGCAAAGTGATGCTTCACGCCGTTGAGGTGATCGACGACCGTGCGTCTCACCTGCCAACTGCCGACGAAGCCATATGCCAAGGGATCCATAGCCACACCAAGTTTACCGGCACTCCTATCACGCGCGGACCCAACCATGTCCAGTCAGGATCTGGAGGCATTCGCCAGCTCGAGGGTCAAATCGATCGAGAAAAGCGAACATTTCGACAAAAACAATGCGTTGGAATAGTCATATGAAGAATGTCATTCCCCAGACTGCGAAGTATGGAGAATGAATTGTCTTCCGTTTCCTCGACCGATCGGGTGGCCGACCCATTGCAGCCCGAATCCGCTGGCAGAGCGACGCTCCCGTCGATGTTCGACCGCTCCGTGCTGCTGTGGCCGGGCATCGTTCTGGTTGGTGTCGTTGTGGGAGCCGCCTACTCGCTGCGTGAGTTTCCGGGACTGGCCATCTTCAGCCCGATGATCCTGGCGGTGATTATCGGAATGGTTTTTGCCAATGTCGTCGGCGTTGCGCCGAACACCAAGGCCGGCATCGGCTTTTCCCAGAAGGGCTTGCTTCGCTTCGCCATTGTCCTGTTGGGGTTCCAGCTCACAGTTGGCCAGGTGCTTTCGATTGGAGCGAGCGGGTTCGGCATTGTTGCGCTTACCCTTGCAGCCACCTTCCTGTTCACGATTACCTTGGCTCGCTTCCTCGGCGTGGAACGGCGCTTGGCCGAATTGATCGCCGCCGGCACGTCGATATGCGGCGCTTCGGCGATTGTCGCCACCAACGCGGTGACCTCTGCGCGCGACGAGGACGTGGCCTACGCGGTTGCCTGCATAACCCTGTTCGGGACTATCGCGATGCTGGGTTATCCGCTGCTGGCGCCAACGCTTGGCCTCGACCAGCACCACTTCGGGCTTTGGGCAGGCGCGTCGATCCATGAGGTCGCGCAGGTCATTGGCGCAGCATTCCAGAATGGTCCGGAAGCAGGCGAAATCGGAACGGTGGCGAAGTTGACGAGGGTGGCGTTGCTCGCGCCGATGGTCATCGCGCTCGGCCTGGTCGTTCGCCGCGGTGGTGGTCAAGACGCTGCGTCCCGGCCGCCTTTGCCATTGTTCGTCGTCGGCTTTGTCGCCGTGGTTGTGTTCAACAGTTTCGTTGGCATTCCAGATACCGTTCGCCCTAGCGTGTCGTTCGTCACGACGCTGATGCTGTCGATGGGACTGGCTGCGATGGGGCTTCACACCAATGTTTCCGAAATCAGGTCCCGGGGACTAAGGCCGCTCTTTCTTGCGCTTTCCGCATTTGTGTTTATCGCTGTTTTCAGTCTCATGCTGGTGAAGCTGGCGGGTTGAAGGAAGCGCGATGACGCTCGAGCAGTTGCGGATTTTCGTCGCTGTTGCCGAACGCGAACATGTGACGCGCGCGGCGGCGGACCTAAATCTGACGCAGTCCGCAACCAGCGCCGCCGTGGCTGCACTTGAAGCCCGCTACGCAACGAAACTGTTCGATCGCGTCGGCCGGCGCATCGCCCTGACTGATGCCGGCAGGATATTCCTGATCGAAGCAAGGGCCGTCCTTGCGCGAGCCGCCACGGCAGAACTTGTGCTGGCAGACCTTGCCGGACTGAAGGTGGGATCGCTTAGCCTCGCTGCCAGCCAGACCGTTGGCAACTATTGGTTGCCAAAGGTTATCCATACTTTTCGTACTGCGTATCCGGGCCTGTCAGTGGAACTCACGATGGGCAACACCGAAACCGTCGCCGCGCTGGTTCGCGAAGGAGTGGCCAATCTCGGCTTTGTCGAGGGGCTGGTCGAAGACACGGTGCTGCAAGCCACCGCAGTTGCCGATGACGAGATGATGCTTGTGGTGCCGGTAGGGCATCCTTGGGCCAAGGCGGGGAAGGGCGCTGCGATTGATTTGAGGTCGAGCCGCTGGGTGCTGCGCGAGCATGGGTCGGGCACGCGTTCCATCGTCGATGGAATGCTTCGCGAGCGAGGCTATGGCCTGTCCGATATCGAGATCGACATCGTGCTGCCCTCCAATGAAGCTGTGCGTGCGGCAGTTGAATCAGGCGCAGGCGCGACGGTCCTGTCCAAGCTCGTTGTCACGAGCGCGTTGCAGACCGGCAGCCTCGTGGCGGTGGATTGCGCGGTACCGCGCCGCCAGTTCTACATGCTGCATCACAACCAGCACCATGTGACCGCAGCCGAGCGGGAGTTCGTCCGGCTCGTCAAGGAAGTGTCGCTTTAGACGCTGCGTCGCCTCTCAGGAAAGGGGCCGCTCGTCGGCGATCACCTTGCCGTCATTTGGCAAGCTGCCAAGCGGGACGATCTCAACAGCGCCCTTCATCTTGGTGGAGGCAAGGAGTGCGGCTTCGATTGCCGGCGGCAGGTCAGCCCCGCCTGCAGCCGCTTCCGCTTTGAGGATCATCGCGTCCTGTTCGTCCGCACGTGTGACGATCAGTCGAAGGCGGCCAAGCTCCGGAAACCGCTTGGCGATTGCAGCGATCTGCGCGGGGTCCACGAACATGCCCTTGACCTTTGTGCGCTGGTCGGCGCGTCCCAGCCAGCCGGCAAGGCGCATGTTGGTACGGCCGCAGGCGCTGGAACCCGGCAGGGCGCGGGACAAGTCGCCGGTGCCAAAGCGCAGCAACGGGTATTCGCTGTTCAGTCTGGTGACCACGACTTCGCCGACGTCTCCATCCGCAACGGCCTCGTTGGTTCCCGGCCTTACGATCTCGACGATCAGGTTTTCATTCACGACGAGGCCCGAACGCGCGGAGGTTTCATAGGCAATGACGCCAAGTTCAGCGCTTGCGTAGGCTTGATAGGCATCGACACCGTGATTGGCGACTTCCTGCTGCAGGGAAGCGGGGAAGGCTGCGCCGGAGACAACGGCCTGCCTGAAGGGGTTTGGGATGTTTCCCGCCGCCATGCGGTCAAGCAGAATCTTGAGAAAATCCGGTGTCCCGACATAGCCGGAGGGCTTGAACACCGCGATCGCTTCGACCTGCTGGTCGGTGTTGCCGACGCCGGCCGGTATGACCGCGCAGCCGAGCGCATGGGCGCCCGATTCCATGATGTGTCCGCCAGGGGTTAGGTGATAGCTGAAGGCGTTGTGCACTATGTCATTCGCCCGGATACCGGCGGCGAAGAACGCACGGGCCGAGCCCCACCAGTCAATGCCATGACCCTCGGGATCGAAGATCGGACCGGGCGATACGAGAAGCCGCTTCAGGGTGCCGGTATCGACAGCCGTCATGCCGGCAAAGGGTGGTTTTTCGGCTTGCAGCGAGAGAAGATCGCCTTTGCGAATGACGGGTATTGTCTGCAAGGAAGAGCGATCAAGAAGTGTTTCGACTTTAACGTCCTGCAACTGTCGATTTAGTGCTGGTGCGGTACTGCGGCCGCTCTCAAGCAACAAGCGCAGCCTGGTGAAAAGCGCCGTCTCCCGGGCAATCGGGTCTTGGGTTTCGTCGGCGGTGTAGTGTACGGACATCGGTCCCATAACCTTCAGAGGCTTTTCAGAAAGGCGTTTCGCGGCCTTGCTCAACTCAGCCAGCGCTTGCGGCGCTTATAGCTTTTGACGTCGCGGAAGGATTTGCGGCCTTCGCCGCCGATGCCGAGGTAGAATTCCTTGACATCTTCGTTGTCGCGCAAGGCGTCCGCCGCCCCGTCCATGACGATGCGGCCGGTTTCCAGAATGTAGCCATAGGTTGCGTATTTCAGCGCCATATTGGTGTTTTGCTCGGCCACCAGGAATGACACGCCTTGCTTGCTGTTCAGGTCCTTCACGATCTCGAAGATCTCGTCGACCACTTGCGGCGCGAGCCCCATCGAAGGCTCATCCAGCAGGATCATTTTGGGGCGGCTCATCATCGCACGCCCGACGGCGCACATCTGCTGCTCGCCGCCCGACGTGTAGCCGGCCATGGAAGAGCGCCGTTGTTTCAATCGGGGAAAGTAGGTGTAGATCATCTCAAGATCGTCGCGGATCGCACGGTTGCCGTCGCGACGGGTGAATGCCCCGGTGAGAAGATTTTCCTCGATGGTAAGGTGGCCGAAGCAATGCCGCCCTTCCATCACCTGGATGCAGCCGCGCCGCACCAGTTCATTTGGGCTGAGGCGGTCAACGCGGTCACCGTCGAATTCTATGGACCCCTTGGTAACCTCTCCGCGTTCGGAGTGAAGCAGGTTGGAAATGGCCTTGAGCGTCGTCGTCTTGCCTGCGCCATTGCCGCCTAGGATGGCAACGATACCGCCTAGCGGAACCGTCAGAGATACACCCTTGAGCACAAGGATCACGTGATCGTAGATCACTTCGATATTGTTGACCGACAGTATGGGTCGAGCGGGATCGACCGCAGCGGATGAGGCAAGGTCAGGCATCGGTATGCTCCGGGCTGAAATCCCTTCCCCGGAACCGGGGAAGGGAGAGTTCGATGGAAAAGGCTGCTTGCCTCAGGAGGCGTCGCAGGCTTCCGAGCGCGTCGGCCAAGGCGCGTTCTTTTCGGCATAGGTCTTGGCATCGGCGTCGAGCAGCGGACCCACCTTGTCGCTCATTGGAGTGATGTAGTCCGATACCTTTTCATAGGCCGTGCCATTCCAGCTCTGGACGAACGTCGAGAAATGGCCGTTGTGGTCGGCGCAGCTAAGCTTGACCGGTCCGGTGAAGCCTTCGAGGCCCATCTCCTTCAGCCTCGCCTCATCGATGTTGAGGCTTTCAAGGCCGCGCCGGACGTCTTCGCCGGTAACCACCTTGTTGCCGGTGACTTTCTGCGCGGTGCGGATGGCCTCGGCAATTAACATCGAATTGTAGACGCCGCGGTTATAGAGGACCTGGCCAACCTTGCTCTTGTCGGTAACCTGGCTCTTGCCGGCATCGACGACGTATTTCTGGATGTCGGCGAGGAGTGGGAAATCGGCCCCCACGGCATGCCAATTGAGGGTCTTGAAGCCCTTGGCGCCATCGCCGCCACCCTTGGCGTCATCCTCGCTCGGCCACCAGATCGAGATGAACTTGTCCATCGGGAAGTTGGTCTTGACGGCTTCCTTGACAGCGGTGGAGTTCAGAGCGCCCCAGCCATAGAGGATCATGTAGTCGGGTCGGTCGCGCCGGACGCTCAGCCACTGCGACGACTGGTTCTGCATATCGGCGGCGGCCACCGGATAGAGCTTGGCTTCGAAGCCCAGTTCCTTCGACAGGGACTCGATCAGCGGCAGCGGCTCGCGGCCAAAGCTGGCATCGAGGTAGATGTAGCCGATCTTCTTGCCTTGCAGCTTTTCGATGCCGCCACCTTCCTGCTCGGCAATGTACTTCAGGATTTGCGTGAAACCGTCCCAATAGGTTGCCGGCGGGTTGAAGATCCAGGGGAACACGTCACCCTTGGCCGAGGCGGAGAGGCCATAGGCCATGGACAGAACCGGGATCTTGTCGACGGCAGCCTTCGGGATCAGCGGCAAGGTGATGCCGGTCGACCATGGGTTGACCAGGACCGGCTTCTTCGGTTTCACCGATTCGTAACATTCAAGGCCCTTCTTGGTGTCGTAGCCGGTCTCGCATTCCTCGACCACGAGCTTCACGCCGCCGATGCCGCCGTCACGTTCATTGAGCATGGTGAGGTAGTCGTGCATGCCGTTGGCGATGGGCGTGCCCGATCCGGCAAAAGGACCGGTGCGATACGTGAACAGCGGCACGAAGATTGAATCGTCCGCCTGCGCGGCATCGACCGCCGGCAGGACCAGCATCGACGCTGCCGACAGTGCAAGTATCCAGTTTCTAAGAGACATTTTGTTCTCCTCCCATGTCTATTTCCACCGTGCCCCGCCCTAATAGGGGAAGGGCCATACGCGAAGTTTCTGTTTCGCGATCTGCCAAAGCCGGGCCAGTCCGTGCGGCTCGACGATAAGGAAAAATATGATCAGGCCGCCGACGATCAGATAAGTCAGGTGCTCGACCGTGGCGGCGGCGATCGGCAGCCCGAGCGATTCCGGCAAGGTGCGGATGGCGATCGGCATGATGTGGATAAGGGCTGCGCCCATGAAAGAACCGATCAACGAGCCGAGCCCGCCGATGATGACCATGAACAGAAGAACGAATGACAGCCGGATATCGAAGGCCGAGGGTTCGGCTGCACCAAGCCACAGGAATACCATCAGCGCGCCCGCGACGCCGCAGTAAAACGATGACACGGCAAAGGCCAGCAGCTTGGCCGGCAAGAGCCGGATGCCCATCAGCTGCGCCGCGATATCCATGTCGCGCACCGCCATCCAGGTGCGGCCGATCCGGCCATGGACGATGTTGGAGGCAATGAGCGTCATCACCGTCACGATCACCAGAACGACCAGATAGCGAGTGACCGGCGTGGCCGAGGGTCCGGTGATGGCGATGCCGAACAGTGTCCTTGCAGGCACCTCGATCGCACCGGAAGGATTGTCGTTGTAGAGCCAGCTGATCCGCACGAAGCACCACTGCAGGAAGAATTGTGCCGCAAGCGTCGCCACGGCCAGGTAAAATCCCTTGATGCGCAGCGACGGCAGGCCGAACAGCGCACCGATGCCGGCGGCAAAGAAGCCGGAACACAGGATCCAGACCAAAACGTTTACCTGTGGGAAGATGGTCGAAAGCTTGTAGGTGGCGTAGGCGCCCACACCCATGAAGGCGGCGGTGCCGAGCGACAGGAGACCGGTGTAGCCGACGAGAAGGTTCAGCCCGATCGCACCCAGCGACAGGATCAGGAACGGGATCATCACCGAGGCAAGCAGGAATTCATTGCCGAAGAGCGGGATGCCGACAAAGGCTATGGCCAGTATGATCGCCAGCCCGTAGCGATCCTGCAGGATGGGAAAAACCGCTGAATCGGCGGCGTAATCCTGCTTGAACTGGCCTGTCTCGCGATAGAACATCTTGTCAGATCCGCTCGATTATCTTGTCGCCGAACAGGCCCTGGGGCCGATAAAGCAGGAATACCAGGGCAATGACGTAGGCGAGCCAGCTTTCGATGCCGCCGCCGAGCAACGGCCCCCAGTAGAACTCGCCGAGCTTTTCGCCGACACCGATGATGAGGCCGCCAACGATCGCGCCGGGTACCGAGGTGAAACCACCCAGCACGAGCACCGGCAGCGCCTTGAGCGCAACCACCTCCAGTGCGAACGACACGTCGGAGCGCGCTCCCCACATGATGCCGGTCACCAGCGCGACGAGCCCGGCGGCGAACCAGACGATGACCCAGATCTGATTGAGCGAGATGCCGACCGAAAGTGCGGCCTTGTGGCTGTCCGCAACGGCTCGCAGCGCACGGCCAATGCGGGTCTTCTGGAAGAAGATGGCAAGCCCGGCTATCATTACCGAGGCGATGACGGCTGCCGCGATGTCGAGCTTCTGGAAGCTGACCCGCCCGCCCAGCATCTCAATGTCGATGGAGCCGCTTGGCAGGAACAGTTCGTTGGCGATCATCTGCTTGGGGTCGCCGCCGAAGACCATCTCGCCGAAGCCGATAAGAATATAGGTGATGCCGAAGGTGGCCATGAACAGGATGATGTCCGGCTGGTTGACCAACGGTCGCAGTACCATCCGTTCGACCAAAATGGCGAAGACGAACATAACGGCGCCGGCCAGAACAAGCGCGACGAATGCCGCGACCGGGCCCGAGAAGCCAAGTGCGGCGAATTTCTCGTAGGAGCCGACCAGCGTCAGGGCGGAAAACACCACCATGATGCCTTGGGCGAAGTTGAACACACCCGACGCCTTGAAGATCAGCACGAAGCCGAGCGCGATCAGCGCGTAAAGCACGCCGGAAACCAACCCTTCCCACAAGGTCTGCACCAGAAGGTCCGGCATCTGCACCATCTGGACGAAGGGGTCGATGAAGATGTTGTACAGCATGCTCAGTGCCCCACGCCCAGATAGGCCTCGATGACCTTGGGGTCAGACTTGATGTTTTCCGGGATGCCGTCAGCGATCTTGTGCCCGTATTCGAGCACGACGACGCGGTCGGAGAGATCCATGACAACGCCCATGTCGTGTTCGATCAGCGCGATCGTTGTGCCGAAGTGCCGGTTGAGGTCGAGGATGTAGCGGCACATGTCCTCCTTCTCCTCCATGTTCATGCCGGCCATCGGCTCGTCGAGCAGCAAGAGTTCCGGTTCCATGGCGAGCGCCCGGCCAAGTTCGACGCGCTTTTGCAGGCCGTAGGGGAGCTTGCCGACCGGCGTCTTGCGGATCGCCTCGATCTGCAGGAAATCGATGATGTCCTCGACCACGCGCCGATGCTCGATCTCCTCGCGCATCGCCGGCCCGTGGCGCAGCATCTGCCAGAAGAAGCCGCGATGCATCTTGAGCGTGCGGCCGACCATGATGTTGTCCAGCGTGGTCATGCCGCGAAAGAGCGCGACGTTCTGGAAGGTGCGGGCAATGCCCTGGCTCGCCGCCTGGTAGGGCCGCATGCGCGAGCGGGTTTGGCCCTTATAGGTGATGCGGCCTTGCTGGGGATGGTAGAAGCCGTTGACCACGTTCAGCATCGAGGTCTTGCCGGCGCCGTTGGGGCCGATGATGGCGCGGATTTCGCCCTTTCGAATGTCGAAGGAGACGTCGGTGATTGCCTTGACGCCGCCAAAGCCGAGGGAAACGCGATCAACCGCAAGCAGGATTTCGCTCGACGCGTTCATGCGGCGGCATCCAGCTTTTGCGTGCCCTTGACCTCGGCGTCGGCAATGCGCACGCGAGCCGAGATCACGCCCTTGCGTCCATCCTCGAAGGTGACCTCGGTCGAGATGTCGGCGGCATCGGACCCGTTGTAGAGTGCATCGACCAGCGGCTGGTAGCGCTCGGCGATGAAGCCGCGCCGGACCTTCTGCGTGCGGGTCATCTCGCCGTCGTCGGCGTCGAGTTCCTTGTGCAGGATGAGAAAACGGTGAACCTGCGCCTCAGCCATGCGAGGTTCGGCGGCGAGCGCCCTGTTCACCTCGGCCACATGGTCGGCGAACATGGCGTAGACTTCGGGGCGCTGTGCCAGTTCCTGATAGGATGCATAGGCGATGTTGTTGCGTTCGGCCCAGTTGCCGACGGCAGTAAGATCGATGTTGAGCATGCAGGTGACGAATTCATGGCCCTGCCCGAAGGCCACCGCTTCCTTGATGTTGGGATAGAATTTCAGCTTGTTTTCGATGTATTTCGGCGCGAACAGCGCACCTGAGCGCAGCTTGCCGACATCCTTGGCCCGGTCGATGATGTTGAGGTGGCCTTCATTGTCGAAGAAGCCGGCGTCACCGGTCTTGACGTAGCCATCCGGCGTTACCGTTTCGACGGTCTTCTCGTCATCCTTGTAATAGCCGACGAATTGGCCGGGCGAGCGATAGAGAACCTCGCCATCGTCGGCGATGCGGATTTCGACGTTGGGCGTGGCGGGCCCAACTGTTCCGGCGCGGATATGCCCGTCGGGCTGCGAGGTGACGTAAAGAAACGCTTCGGTCTGGCCGTAGAGTTGCTTTAGGTTCAGGCCGAGCGACCGGTAGAACGAGAACAGGTCCGGTCCGATCGCTTCGCCGGCGGTGTAGGCGACGCGAATGCGCGAGAAGCCGAGAACATTTTTCAGCGGGGCGTAGACGAGCAGGTTGCCGAGCGCGTAGTTGATCCGCGCTCCGAAAGGCACCTGTTCTCCATTGAGGATTTTTTCGCCCCAGCGTCGCGCCACGCCGATGAAGTGGTTGAACATTCGCCGCTTCAGCGAGCCGGCATCTTCCATGCGGATGGTGATGCGCGTGAGCAGTGCCTCGAAGATGCGGGGCGGGGCGAAATAGAATGTGGGTCCGATTTCCTGCAGGTCGGCTTCCGCCGTTTCCCGGCTTTCCGGACAGGCGACGCAAAAGCCGGCGACCATGGCGTGGGCATAGTTGAGGTAGTGGTCACCGACCCATGCCAGCGGCAGATAGGCGAGCACCTCGTCACGGTCGGTCAGTTTGTCGAATTCGACC
Organism: Mesorhizobium sp. FG116; assembly: GCF_057809835.1. Classification (NCBI taxonomy): domain Bacteria; kingdom Pseudomonadati; phylum Pseudomonadota; class Alphaproteobacteria; order Hyphomicrobiales; family Phyllobacteriaceae; genus Mesorhizobium; species Mesorhizobium sp. FG116. The sequence goes on along the minus strand of NZ_JBMDKS010000008.1, from coordinate 42,087 downwards.
GTATCCCGAGCCGCAGCTATCGAACGCCCGGCGGAAAAGAGAACGCCCTTCGAGCGTCCGGTTGTCCCGGACGTGTAGAGGATGATCGAAATGTCGTCGGCCGTCCCACGATCCCGTTCGGCGTCGATCGCGGCAGCCGCCACAGGATCGGCGGCAAGCTGCGTGCGGCCCCTCTCGATGATCGCGCCAAGCGCGTGCAACTGGCTGTGGTCGTAGTCGCGCAGACCACGTGGCTCATCGTAGAGCACAACTTTCAGATTGGGTATCTTGTCCTGGATGGCGATGAGCTTGTCGACCTGCTCCTGATCCTGCACGACGGCAAAGCCGACATCCGCATGGGAGAGAACATAGGCCATCTCGTCCGCAACGGCGTCCGCATAAACAGGCACCGGGATTGCACCCAGCCATTGCGCGGCAAGGATCGTCCAGTACATCGCCGGCCGGTTCTCGCCGATGACGGCAATTGTCGCGCCGCGCTCCAGCCCGAGTTGGCGCAACCCCGCCGCATAGGCGCGGATGGTCTCGGCCATTTCGCTCCAGGTCCACGTCCGCCAGATGCCGAGATCCTTGTGGCGCATGGCGGGCCGGGCGGGCCTGACACGAGCGTGCTCGCACAACAGCTTGGCGAACGTGTCGAGTTGCAGGGTATCACTCCCTTGTGCCAAGGCACGCCTCCCGTTTGCTCCCGTAACGCCGGTGTCACCCCGGCTGTTGGTTGAAGCTCGCAAGCTGGACTCTGTTTTTCAACCTCCTGCTTGACAGACTCCAGGGCCTCGTTCGATATAGGCTACCGGAGTCCGTTTCCCCTCGACAATCCGACTTTCGTTGCCGCCGTTGCGAGGCAGGCTATTCACCGTAGTGGCGCAGCTTTTCGAGATTGAGAATGGTGACGCCGCTGCCTTCATTGCGCAGCAGTCCGGCCTTTTCCAGTTCCCGCAAGGTGCGGTTGGCGACCTGTCTGGAAACCCCTGCCAGCAAGCCGATTTCCTCCTGGCTGATATCGAGATGCTTGCCAACGGAAGGGCTGATGATCGGATTGAACAAGGAGGCGAGATTGCGCGCCACCTTGGCCGTCGAATCCAGCGTGCGATCATATTCGACCAGCGCGATGAACTGGCCGAGCCGTTCATTGAACAGGCGAACCAGCAGCCGGTTGAAGGCCACGCTGTTGTCGTAGAGCCATAGAAAGGTTGACCGGTTCAAGAGCGCGACTTGCGTGCGGCGCAATGCAATCACGTCGTATTGGCGCGGCTCGTCCTTGAGCAGGGAGCCTTCGCCGAACCAGCAGCCGGGCGGCAGGCCGGCATAGGTAACCGCTTTGCCCGAAATGGTGATTGACCCCAGCTTCAGTAGTCCGCTGACTATGCCGATCCAGTTGTCGACGCGGTCGCCGCGGTGGATCAGATAGGTTCCGGCGTCAAGTGTGCGCCATGAAATGCCGCGGCGCGCACGGTCCTGCTCTTCGTGAGGCAGTTCCTGCGCCCAAAACGTCGACGCCAGAAATTGTTCCTCGCTTATCACGCGCTCACCTCTTGCCGGGATGATGTGCGTATAAGGATTGATCCGCAATAGTCACGCATCCGGCGCGATGCTCCCGTCAAGGCAGGCCCAACAGCCGGCAAGCGGTGCCGGATTGTGGAAATTGTGAGATAAGATCAGAACACATATCGACATCGTCCAACCACAATAGCCATTCGCCCGGAGGCATCCATGACCAATTCGACTATCTCTGCCCGCAAGAATGCATCCATTTCGCGCGGTGTCGGCATGACGACGCAGATTTATGCCGATCGCGCCGAGAACTCGGAGATCTGGGACGTCGAAGGCAATCGCTACATTGATTTTTCATCGGGCATCGCGGTGCTGAATACTGGTCACCGTCACCCCAAGGTGATGGCGGCGGTGAAGGCGCAGCTCGACCGCTTCACGCATACCTGCCACCAGGTCGTTCCCTACGAGAGCTATGTCCATCTTGCCGAGCGGCTGAACGGCATGTTGCCCGGCAAATTCGACAAGAAGACGATTTTCGTCACCACCGGCGCAGAGGCCGTGGAGAACGCGGTCAAGATCGCGCGCAATGCCACCGGGCGACAGGCGGTCATCGCCTTTGCCGGCGGTTTTCATGGCCGCACCTTCATGGGCATGGCGCTGACCGGCAAGGTCGTGCCCTACAAGATTGGCTTCGGCGCAATGCCGGGCGACGTATTCCACCTGCCGTTCCCGGTTGAACTGCATGGCGTGTCCGTCGCGGATTCACTTGCAGCACTCGACCGCCTGTTCAAGGCCGATGTCGATCCGGCTCGCGTTGCGGCCATCATAGTCGAGCCCGTGCAGGGCGAGGGCGGTTTCTATGAGGCGCCGCGCGAATTGATGAGTGCGCTGCGCAAGGTGTGCGACCAGCACGGCATTCTCCTCATCGCCGACGAGGTGCAGACCGGCTTTGCGCGTACCGGCAAGATGTTTGCGATGGACCACCATGAGGTTGCGCCAGATCTCACCACAATGGCCAAGAGCCTTGCTGGCGGTTTCCCGCTTTCCGCCGTGACGGGTCGAGCCGAAGTCATGGATGCACCGGGACCGGGCGGTCTGGGCGGCACTTATGGCGGCAGCCCTATGGGAATCGCAGCTGCCCACGCCGTGCTCGACGTGATCGAGGAGGAAAAGCTTTGTGATCGTGCCAATATGCTTGGCAACCGGCTGAAGCAGCGGCTGGAATCCCTGCGCGGCGATGTTCCCGAGATCGTGGACATTCGCGGCCCCGGCTTCATGAACGCCATCGAGTTCAATGACGTCAAAAAGAAGCTGCCGTCCGCGGACTTTGCCAATGCCGTGCGCCTGAAGGCGCTCGACAAGGGTCTGATCCTGCTGACCTGTGGCGTCTACGGCAATGTCGTGCGCTTCCTTGCCCCGATCACCATCCAGGACAATGTCATGACCGAAGCCCTCGACAAGCTGGAGGCCTCGATCAGGGAAGCAAGGGCGTAGAAAGCAATTCCAGCACAAGTGGAAGCCGGTTTTTCGTCCGGAATTGCGTAATTTTGACTACTATCAGGTCGTCGCTGGAAGGGCAGCGGCGGCCTGGAATGTGGCGAGATCGGCCTTGAGCGCATCGGCGCCCGCAGCAACCGCTGCCTTGGTCGGCGAGAATCCGGCTGCCATCATTTTGCGGCCCATCATGTGGTCGGTCGGTCGGTTGACGGATTCGATTGCCACCAGCCGGTCGCCGATGAAATGGTAGATCGAGAATTTGTTCTCGTTGGTCTCACCAACCGCAATATGATTATCCGCGCCGGTTGTCAGGCCGACCATCTGCAGCTTCATGTCGCCTATGTCCGACCAGAACCAGGGTACGGCAGAGTAAGCGTCCCCGTGACCGACAATGGTACGGGCGGCAAGGCGAGCCTGGTCGGTGGAGTTCTGCACCGACTCCAGCCTTACATCGTTGCCGGTGAACCAGTGCCGATAGGACGCAACGTCACCGATTGACAGTATTTGCGGTTGAGAGGTGCGCATCTGCGCGTCAACGCAGATGCCGTTGCTGGTGGTAATGCCGGCAGCCTCGGCCAATTCCACATTGGGGATCACGCCGATACCCACGATGACGAGTTGCGCCGGCAGACGCTCTCCATCCTGAGTTACCGCGGCCGTTACCCTACCGTCATTGCCGTCCAGCCGCGATACGGTGGTGCCGGTCAGGATCCGTACCCCCGTTGCTTCCAGCCGTTGCCTGACATGACTGCCGATTGCCGGGGCAACCACCCGGCCAAGCAGGCGGTCGGCGGCTTCGACGACCGTAACGTTGCGCCCACCGGCCCTCAAGGTGGCTGCGATTTCCAGTCCGATGAAGCCGCCTCCGAGAATGACGACGTCTGTACAGTTTGCACTTAGTTCGCGGATCAATCGCGCGTCCGCAATGGAGCGCAACGAGACGACGCCTTCCAGGTCGACCCCGGCTATCGGCAATTTGCGTGGTCTCGATCCGGTCGCAAGGATCAAATGATCGAAGGGAAGCGGTGCTGCCCCGGCAAGCTCGAGCTTCCGTCCGGCCAGATCGATGCGGTCGATCCACTGACCGGGCCGATAGTCGATTGTATTGCCGCTGTAGAAAGCCTCGCCGCGCAGCGGTTGCGGCTTTGCGTCACTATCCTTGATGAACGTCTTGGACAGAGGCGGCTTGTGATAGGGCAGTTCGTTCTCGTCGCCAATCAGCACGACCGGCCCGTCGAAACCCTCTTCACGCAAGCTGGCTGCAGCCTGCACTCCGGCATGGCTGGCTCCGACAATGACGACACCGTTCTTCATAGCAATCAGCTTCCCGAAGTAAGAAGGTAGAATTTCCAGCCAAGTGGCGATTTCCTGGTTCCGCCACAAGTATCCACATTCGGGTCGCACCCGGAACGGCCTCGTGTCAACTGATGGCTATCGAAGGCAGTGCTGCGCGGTCGCCTCAAAACTTGACCTTATCAGTTTAGAATAGTTCTAAACTATTGTTTCAATTATCTTTTCCTGATGATTCCGGTTGACTTTGGCAATCGTCGTCGTTTTATGGAGAGAGGCGCTCTGGCGCTCGTCCTTTGATGTCTGGGCCTTTAACCCTTTCGATTGGAGGTAATCGGTGTCTTGCTTGGCCGGCTGGGCGGTATCGCGCCAATCTGGTCTTGTCCGCACATGGTGCGGTTTTCGCGACGACGTCGGTCCACCTTGTCGAAGAAATCGGTCAGGCAGGCCAGGAGACCACGTTGGCGCGGTTGAATGGTTTTTGGTGTCTTCGAGGAGATGAGAACGATGGTCAAATCCAGGGTTATGGTCCGCAACAGAGGCAGGCTGGCCGCAATCGGCGCGACGGCGTTGTTGACTGCAGCGGCATTTGTGCTGCCCGCGAGGGCCGAAACGGACGCCAAGGTGGTCGTCAAGACATATGCCGACATCGCGCTTGCCAAGTATGAGGATTCGCTGACGACGGCCCAGGCGCTCGAAGCGGCGGTTGATGCGCTGATCGCCAAGCCCTCGGAGGAAACGCTCAAAGCGGCGCGCGACGCCTGGAAGGCTTCGCGCATTCCCTACCAGCAGACGGAAGTCTATCGCTTCGGCAACGCCATCGTCGACGATTGGGAAGGTCGCGTGAACGCATGGCCGCTGGACGAAGGCCTGATCGACTATGTCGACGGCAGCTACGGCACGGAATCGGACGAGAACTCACTCTATACCGCCAACGTCATCGCCAACAAGAAGATCGAGATCGACGGCAAGGAGATCGACGCTTCCAAGCTGACGCCCGAATTCTTGTCGGGTACGCTGCAGGAGGCAGGCGACATCGAAGCCAACGTCGCCACCGGCTATCACGCCATCGAATTTCTCCTGTGGGGTCAGGACCTGAACGGCACCGGTCCCGGTGCCGGCAACCGCCCTTATACGGACTATGACACCGCCAACTGCACCGGCGGCAATTGCGACCGCCGCGCCGAATATCTCAAGTCGGCCAGCACGCTTCTGGTTTCAGATCTTCAAGAAATGGTCGGCAACTGGAAGGAAGGCGGCGAGGCGCGCAAGGTGCTCGAGGGCGAGGACGCCAAGGCCGGCCTTGCCACCATCCTGACCGGCATGGGTTCGCTCTCATACGGCGAGCTGGCCGGTGAGCGCATGAAGCTCGGTCTTCTGCTGCACGATCCGGAAGAGGAGCATGATTGCTTCTCGGACAATACCTACATCTCGCATCTCTATGACGCGGTCGGCATCCGCGACGCCTATCGCGGCAGCTACAAGCGCCTTGATGGATCGGTCGTCGAAGGTCCTTCGCTCGCCAATCTGGTCAAGGAAGCCGATCCGGCGCTTGATACCGAGCTTTCCGGTAAGCTGGACACCACTGTCTCCAAGATGGAGGCAATAGAGGCGCGCGCTGTTGGCGGCGAGGCCTACGACCAGCAGATCGCCGAGGGCAATACGGAAGGCAACGCGACCGTTCAGGCGGCAATCGACGGACTGGTCGACCAGACCAAGTCGATCGAGCGCGCGGTGGCTGCTTTGAAGCTGGACGCCATCGCCTTCGAAGGGTCGGACAGCCTCGACGCGCCGGACAAGGTTTTCCAGTAACGGGAAGTCGTCATTTCCAGCTACGCGGGGCGCCAGGCGCGCCGCCAAGCCAGACCGATAGAAAATGCTTATCTGCCATTGCAACATCATCACGGAAAAGGAAATCGAGCAGGCGATCATCGACCTGCTCGACCAGGATCCGTGGCAGTTGATCGTGCCTGCTAAGGTCTATCATTCGATGAAGAAGCGCGGTCGCTGTTGCGGCTGCTTCCCAAATGTGGTCGAAACGATAATTCGGGTAACCGAGCAATACCACGCGCGCTCGGAGGCGGGCGCCGTGGACATCGTTTCACACTTGGATCGCGTACGAGGATTGCGCGTCCAATACGGGAGCATGACCCATGAAAGGCGAAAGTCAGATCATCGAGCGGCTTAATGAAGCTCTCTTTTTAGAGTTGGGCGCCGTCAACCAGTACTGGGTGCACTACCGCCTTCTCGAAGACTGGGGATACATAAAGCTTGCCAAGAAGGAACGTGAGGAATCGATCGAGGAAATGCAGCATGCCGACAAGCTGGTCGCGCGCATAATTTTCCTCGAAGGCCATCCGAACCTGCAGTCCGTAGCACCTCTGCGCATCGGGCAGAACGTGAAGGAAGTGCTGGAATCGGACCTGGCCGGCGAATATGACGCACGAACCTCCTACAAGAGGTCGCGCGAAATCTGCAATGAGTTGGGCGACTACGTCACCATGAAGCTGTTCGAAGAGTTGTTGTCTGATGAGGAGGGTCATATCGACTTCCTCGAGACGCAACTCGACCTCCTTGCCTCGATTGGCGAGGAAAAATACGGACTGCTCAACGCTGCGTCGGCCAACGAGGCCGAATAGGACATGCGGGAATGCGGCGCATACTGAAGCTTGTGCGCCGCGCGCGGCGGGCCCTTGCGGGCCTGCCGTCCCTCCGGGAACCCGGTCCCAAGTTCGCTTGCCTGAGCGCCGCAGTTCTTGTTTTGCTGGCCGGCCCGGCCGGTTCGCAGGAGTCCGCTGGGCTTTCGTCTGTCCGCAAAGACCTGACGCCGAAGGATCAACGCCGGGTCGAATCCGTCACCAAGCCGACCACGGACTTTTCCAAGCCCGAGCAATTCGAACTGATGCAAGGCGGCGCCGGCACGTCGAAGCGCCGCGTAACTGCAGATTCCTTCTCGCACTCGTCGGCCAACATCACCTTCGAGGAAGAGGGCACCTTCAAGCTCGGCAACGCCATCTTTCGGAAGAACTGGGTGTCTTCTCCATCGTCGACGCAGGCGTCGGATGGCTTGGGGCCGCTGTTCAATGCCCGCGCGTGCCAAAGCTGCCATCTGAAGGACGGGCGCGGTCATCCGCCGGAAGGCAGCCTTGATGCCACGTCGATGTTCCTGCGCTTGGCGCGTGAAGCGGGCACTGCGGAAGAAAAGGCCGCAGTTGCGGAGCACAGGGTTCTGAACTTTCCGGACCCGACCTATGGCAGCCAGTTGCAGGACCTTGCCGTACCCGGCCTTGCCGGCGAAGGTCGTATGAAGATTACCTATCAGGAACAGCCGGTTACCCTTGGCGACGGCACCGTCGTTTCGCTGCGCAAGCCGACTTATTCCGTGGATGATCCCGCTTACGGTCCGCTCGATCCGCGTATCACGCTGTCGCCGCGCATCGCCAATCCCATGATCGGGCTTGGCCTTGTCGAGCAAATCCATCCGGCGGATATCCTTGCCCATGCCGACCCCGACGACAAGAACGGCGACGGCATTTCCGGCAAGGCCGCCATCGTGCGCGATCCGGTTACCGGCGAACTGACGCTCGGCCGTTTCGGCTGGAAGGCACAGGCGGCGACCATACGCCAGCAATCGGCGGACGCACTGGCCGGCGATATCGGCGTGTCTTCACCCGAAGCGCCACGGAACTGGGGCGATTGCACCGAAGCGCAGGTAAAATGCCGCGCCATGCCGACAGGCGTCCAGCAGCGTCTTGGCGACACCGAGGCTCCGGTCCCGGTGATGGATCTGGTCACCTTCTATTCGCAAAACCTTGCAGTGCCGGCGCGGCGCGACCTCGACAGGCCTGATGTCCTGGCCGGCAAGCAGGCGTTCTACGAAATGGGGTGCGTTGCATGTCACACCCCGAAGTTCGTTACCCGGCGTGATGCGCCCAACAAGGCGCAGTCATTCCAGTTGCTCTGGCCATATTCCGATTTCCTGTTGCATGACATGGGCGAAGGCCTTGCCGATGGCCAAAAGGTTGGCGAAGCGTCCGGCAGCGAATGGCGCACGCAGCCCTTGTGGGGTATCGGGCTGACCCAGCGCGTCAACGGCCACACCTTCTTTCTGCATGACGGCCGCGCCCGCAATCTCACCGAAGCCATTCTTTGGCATGGTGGTGAGGCGCAAGGCGCGCGCGACAGTTTTGCGGCAGCGAGCGCTGCCGAACGTGATGCCCTGGTCAAATTTCTGGAATCCTTGTGATGCTGAAGCGTTTGACAATTGCCTTGGCCCTTCCGTTGGCCTTGCTGCTGACCCAGCCGGTACAGGCAGCCGTAAAGGCGTCCGATGTCATTGGCCGGTCAATCGACGGCTTCGTCCGACCTGCATATGCGCAGTTGCATGAACGCGCAGCCGCATTGACCACGTCCGTCAAGACGCTGTGTGCGGTACCGAGTGATGCCAATCTCACTGCGGCGCGCTCCGGGTTTTCGGAAGCCGCAAAGGCGTGGTCCTCGGTCGAAATAATTGCTTTCGGCCCGATCCGCGTGGGCAATCGCTTCGAGCGCATGCTGTTCTGGCCCGATCGCAAGTCGATAGGGCTGAAGCAGGTGCAGGCGGCGCTCGCTGCAAAGGATCCAGCGGCCGCCGACCCGGCGCAGATGGCGGGCAAAAGCGTTGCCATGCAGGGTTTTGGCGCTTTGGAGTACGTGCTTTTCGGGACCGATGCCGAGACGCTTGCCGGCCAGGACGGGGCTTACAGGTGCTCGTTTGGCGCAGCCATTGCCGGCAACATCGAAACGATGAGTGGTGAGGTTAAGGCCGAATGGGATGATCCGGACGGGTTTGCCAAGACGTGGTCCAATCCGGCTGGCGATAATCCCGTCTATAGGACCGGTTCCGAGGCCGTGACCGAACTCATGGGTGTGTTCATCAACGGGCTGGAAATGATCCGCGATGTGCGGCTCAAAGGTTTCCTCGGAAACAGCCCCGATACGGACAAGCCGAAGCAGGCGATCTATTGGCGTTCGCAAGGCACCGGCGCTTCGCTCGCTGCCAATCTGGATGGGATCGATCGCCTGTTCCAAAGCTCCCATCTCATCGACGCTCTGGAACCCGACGCACGCTGGATCGGCGAGTCGATCCACATCCAGTTGACGAACGGAGTGGCTGCGGCCACGTCAGTTTCCGGGCCGATCGACAAGGTTTTGGCCGACCCCGGGCAGCGCAAGCAACTCGAGCATTTCGCTTTGGTGACGAGCAGCCTTTCAAATCTGTTCGGCACGCGGCTCAGCGGCGAGTTCGGGCTAACGGCTGGGTTCTCGTCGCTCGACGGAGATTGAACGGTGAAGCGGGTTCTGATCGACCGCCGTGATTTCCTGCGCGCTGCAGGTGCAAGTTTCGCAGCAGCCGTGGCGCCCGCCGCATGGGCAAGCACGCTGGCTGCGGATGCGGTCTTCGCGACTGCCTTCGTGCGGCGTGACGGCAGCTACGGTGCTGCGATTCTGTCCGAAGCAGGCAAGGTGCTACATTCCATAGACTTGCCCGACCGCGGCCACGACGTTACATTCGATCCGGTTTACCGCCGCTCGGTGGTGTTTGCTCGTCAGCCCGGCACTTTCGCCATGGTGTTCGACCATTCAGGTCGCGAAAAGCCGCTCACCATTTCCAGCATCACGGGCAGGCACTTTTTCGGCCACGGCGTCTTTTCGCCGGACGGCGCGCTGCTGTACGCCACCGAAAACGATTTCGACAATGCTGCCGGTGTTGTCGGCGTCTACGATGCGCGATCGAATTTCGAGCGCGTAGGCGAATTTCCCACCTACGGCACCGGTCCGCATGAACTGCTTCTGCTCAACGATGGTCGAACCATTGCCGTAGCCAATGGCGGCATCGAGACCCATCCGGATTATGGTCGTGCAGAGTTGAATCTCGCCACCATGAAGCCCTCTTATGTGCTCATCGACCGCGTCAGCGGCGACCTGATTGAAAAGCACGAACTGCCGGCCGAATTGCACCAGCTTTCGATCCGGCACATGGCGGCGGATGGCAACAACACAGTGTGGTTCGGATGCCAGTATCGCGGCCCGGTAACCGACAGGCCGCTATTGGTAGGCCGCGCGTCACGCGGCAAGGACCTGTCGCTTCTCGACATGCCGGACGGCGTGCTGAATGGCTTCCGCAACTATATCGGCTCGGTGGCGACGAACCCCGATGCCGGAACGATTGCGGTATCCTCGCCGCAGGGCAATTCGCTTGCCGTGATCGAAGCTGCGACCGGAAACATCAAGTCGACCGGAAGCCTCATTGAAGTTTGCGGGCTGGCACCAGACGGAGGCGGCTTCATTGCCACCACCGGCGGTGGCGCGATTGTGAGGCCGGACGGCCAGACCTCGACCGATCCCGACCATGTCTGGGACAACCACATGCTGCGTATCGAGGCCTGAGAACAGGGCTTAGGCTTTCAGCAGCCACTCGTGTTCGGCGGCGTTGTTGAATTTCCAGGTGCGCTTAGGCCCTGCCATGACATTGAGGTAATAGAGGTCGTAGCCGTGGCAGGCTGCGCAAGGGTGGTAGCCCTTGGGCACCAGCACAACGTCGCCATCCTCGACGGCGATCGCTTCGTCCAGCGACCGGTCATCCGTATAGACGCGCTGGAAGGCAAAGCCCTGCGGCGGGTTGAGCCTGTGGTAGTAGGTCTCTTCCAGATAAGATTCCGTCGGCAGATTGTCCTGGTCGTGTTTGTGTGGCGGATAGCTCGATGTGTGCCCACCGGGGGTGATGACTTCGACGACCAGAAGGGAATCGGCTGGTTGTGCTTCGGGGAGGATGTTGGTCACGTAGCGGGTGTTGGTGCCCTTGCCGCGTGTCTCCTGGCCGAGTTCGTCGGGGCCGATGACACGGACCGGCAAGCCGCCGCCGAGGCCGGGCGCCGAGCATACGGCAAGCACGACGTCGGTATCGGCCCGCACCTGCCAGCGCACGCCTTGCGGCACGTAGACTGACCAGGGCTTGCCTTCGAACGGCGACATGCGCTCGCCAAGCTGTCCAAGATTGCGGCCGTTGGCTTCGACTGCTCCCTTTCCCGAAACGAAGACAAGGCAAACCTCGCGATCGGCCGTTTCCGCAGAGACTGTTTCCCCGGACATCAGGCGATGAAGTTCGAACCCGACATAAGTCCACCCGGCGCTTTGCGGTGTCACATCGACAATACGTCCGTATTTGCCCCTTTCCGCTCTGACGAGTAGTTTCGACATGGCGAAAACCTATTTCTTGGGGTCGGCGGGGGTCGATGGGGCGTCTTCACTTACCGGCTTGTAGGCGTAGAAGAACTGCCAGACCCCATAGGCTGCTGCGCCCAGTGCGATCATGCCCCAGAAAGGCGTGCCGGTGGCAAACTCGATGCCAGCCCAAAAAAGGCACAATGCGACAACCGCGATGCGCCGCCACAGCGGTCGGAAAAAGGGGTGTTCGGAATCCTTGACCATATAATCTCTCTCGCTCAGTCCGCCGGGAATCCCTGCGTCTCGATGGTATAGCCTGCGGCCGTCATCACACGCATCAATTCCTTGTAGCCCACCTCAGCCATCTTGAGCGGTGAGTTTTTCTTCGGGTCCTGTTCGGCTTCGACCACGAACCAGCCTTCATAGCCGTAGTCGGCAAATCTCTGCACGATTGCCTTGAAATCCAGTGACCCATCGCCCGGGACGGTAAAAGCCCCTAGCGCTACCGCGTCGAGGAATGAGCTTTTTGTCCAGTCGAGCGCCTTGATGATCTCCATGCGCACATCCTTCACGTGCACATGGCTGATGCGCCCATGGTGATTGTCGATGGCGCGCAGCACATCGCCGCCGGCAAAGGCGAGATGGCCGGCATCGAGCAGCAGCGGAATGCCTTCGCCCGAATGGTTCATGAATGCGTCGAGTTCGTGCTCGAACTGCACCACTGCTGCCATATGGTGATGATAGGAAAGAGGCATGCCCTGATCGGCGCACCATTCGCCAAGCTCCGTCACCTTATGGGCATAGGCCTTCATTTCATCGCCCGAAAGCACGGCCTTTGTGGCAAGCGGCTTGGAGCGGTCACCCTGTATCGAGCGGCCGACTTCGCCATAGACGATGCACGGCGCGTCGACTGCCTTGAACAGTTCGATCATTGGCGCGATGCGGCCCTTGTTGGCCGATAGGTCCTCGCTGACCAGAGTGCCGGAAAACCAGCCGCCGCATAGCGTCACGTCGGACTTCTTCAAGATCGGCAGCATCACCGAGGGGTCGCTTGGGAAGCGACGGCCCATCTCCATGCCGGTGAACCCTGCCGAGCGCGACTGGCGCAGGCATTCCTCCAAGGATACGTCATCGCTGAGTTCCGGCAGATCGTCGTTCCACCATGCAATGGGGGACATGCCGAGTTTAGCCTTCACGTCGTCACTCCGGTTTTGGGCTAGTCGCCGATGTTCTGCATCTGGCGCTTCTGGTCATAGGTCTTGCGAGCCGCTTCGACCTCGGGGCGCACACTGACCTGCGGCACCGCGACATCCCACCAGTGGCCACCTGCTTGCGTGGAAACGAGCGGGTCGGTCTCGATCACGACTACCGTCGTGCGGGTGTTGGCCTTCGCCTTTGCAAGTTGGGTTTCCAATTCTGCAATCGACGGCACTTTCACGCCGATAGCGCCCATGCTCGCGGCATGCGCTGCGAAATCGATATCGGGCAACGTCTCGTGGCGCGTGTCCTTGAGCAGGTTGTTGAAGTTGGCTCCGCCTGTCGCCATCTGCAGGCGGTTGATGCAGCCGAAGCCACGATTGTCGAGCAGCACGATGGTGAGCTTCAACCCAAGCATCACCGAAGTGGCGATCTCGGAATTCAGCATCAGGTAGGAGCCGTCGCCGAGCATGACGACGACTTCCTCGCTCGGCTTCGCCATCTTGGCGCCCAACCCGCCGGCGATCTCGTAACCCATTGTGGAAAAGCCGTATTCCGCATGAAACGAGCCCGGCTTGCCCGCTTGCCAAAGCTTGTGAAGTTCACCGGGCAATCCGCCGGCGGCGTGCAGGACAGTCGCGTCGGACCCCATGACGCGCTGGACCGCCCCGATCACCTGCGCGTCCGAGGGATAGGCAACATTGGTGGTGGCGGTGACCTTGGCAGCCTCAGCCTGCCATGCAGTTTTGCCCTTTCGTGCGCTATCGGACCAACTGGCAGGGGCCGTCCAGCCATTCAGCGCCGCGCGCAATTCCTCAAGCCCCTCGCGCGCATCCGCGACCAAGGTCAGGGCACGATGTTTGCCGGCGTCGAACGGCTGTACGTTGAGCCCTATGATGCTTTTTGCCTTGCCCTGAAAAAGGGCCCAAGACCCGGTGGTGAAATCCTGAAGCCGGGTGCCTATCGCCAGCACCACGTCGGCTTCCGCCGCCAAACGGTTAGCGGCTTCCGTCCCCGTCACACCAACGGCTGCCATGTTGAGCGCATTGACGTCCGGCAGCGAGGATTTTCCGCCCTGTGTCTCGCACACAGGAATGCCCGTTGTCTCGACGAATTTCGCCAGTTCATCGGAGGCCTGCGAATAGAGCACGCCGCCGCCGGCGACGATCAACGGCTTCTTCGCGGCCTTAAGTGTGCTCACCGCCGCAGCAAATTCATACCGGTCGGGCCGTGGCCGGCGCGGAATCCAGAGCTGCTCTGCAAAGAAGCTCTCGGGATAATCGTAAGCCTCGGCCTGCACGTCCTGGCACAGCGACAGCGTAACCGGACCGCATTCCGCAGGATCTGTAAGAACCTGCATCGCCCGGTTAAGCGCCGGAATGATCTGCTCGGGGCGGGTGATACGGTCGAAGTGCCGCGACACCGGACGGAAGCAGTCATTGACCGACACAGTGCCGTCGCCGAAGTCTTCCGCCTGCTGCAGCACGGGGTCTGGAATACGACTGGCGAACACGTCGCCTGGCAGAAACAACACCGGCAGCCGATTGACATGGGCAAGCGCAGCCGCCGTCACCATATTGACCGCGCCGGGCCCAATCGAACTGGTGGCGGCCATGAATCGCCGGCGGAAATTGGCCTTGGCAAAGCCGATGGCGGCATGCGCCATCGATTGCTCGTTCTGCCCGCGAAAGGTCGGCAACCGATCCTTAACGGAGTAGAGCGCTTCGCCAAAACCGGCCACATTGCCATGGCCAAAGATCGCCCATACGCCGCCGAAGATCGGCAACTTCCGGCCATCGATCTCGGTCATCTGTGCGCACAGGAAATGGGCCAGAGCTTGCGCCATCGTCAGGCGGATTGTCTTTGCCATGATCGCTCCTCTCCGCTCTGTTATGCCGCCTTGCGGTTGCGCGCCGCAAGCCACGCTTCGGTGAGTTGCCGGAAGCGTGAAGCCATGTCCGCGATAGCTTGCTCGTCAGTCATGCGTCCCGCGAGCCACTCTTCTGCGGCGTGGATGAAAATGGTGCGGCCGACGGCGAAACCCTTGACGATGGAGGCGTTGGCGGTAGCCGCAAATGCCGTCTCCAGCTCGTCCGGAGGCGCCTCGAGACCCAACAGCAGGACACCCCGGCACCAGGGATCATTCTCGGTGATTGTCGCTTCGATCTTCGCCCACGCCGCCGAAGACGCCTGTGGTTCAAGCTTCCACCAATCCGGCTTGATGCCGAGTGCATAAAGTTCCGCCAGCGCGCGGGGGATAGTCGTTTCCTCTACTTTACCGTGCTTGCTGGCGATGATTTCGACCAGCAACTCGCGTCCAACCTTGCGTGCTGCTTCATAAAGGCCGCGTAGTTTCTGCTGCTGTTCCGCCTTGAGTTCGGGTGAATCGTCGGGATGATAGAAGCACAGGCATTTGATGCAGTGTTCTACCGGCCACTCGATCAGCTGCGAACCGATGTCTTGCGAGAAGTCGAATCTCAGCGGTCGCGAACCCGGTAACTCGACCGGCCGGCCGAGCCAATCCAATTTGTGTCGGGCGAACTCGAACATCGCCTTGCGGCCATGTTTCTCGTCGAGCAGCATGCCATATCCGGGGCGGCCATTGGCAACCCTTCCAGCTGCCTTGACCGCCAGAACCTTGAAGGCTTCGATGCGGGCCAGATCGGCACCTGCTTTCCTGGCGACCTCTTCGAGTTGGGAGCGGTGATCACAGGCAAAAGCCATCAGCGAGGGGATTTCACGCCGTCGCGTCGTTGCCCAATGGATATGGTTGATCGCCTCGTCCTTGCGCAGCGCCAGATGCCGGCTGCCGCTTTCAAGGAAGAACTGCAACTCCGCAAATGTCGGGTATTCGGACGAACACAATAGGCGCGACACGGCGAACGCACCGCAGGCATTGGCCCAAGTTGCGGCGACTTTCAGGCTCTCTCCACCAAGCCAGCCGCGCAGGAAGCCGGACATGAAAGCGTCGCCTGCGCCCAGCACGTTGTAGACTTCGATTGGAAAGCCGTCGCCGACGATACCATCCTCAAGGTCGTCGCTGATTGCTCCGTCATAGACGATGCAACCCATCGCACCACGCTTGAGAACGATGGTTGCCGCCGACAGTGAACGGATCATTTTCAGCGCCGCCAGAAGGTCGCTTTCGCCGGACGCGATCAGTACCTCTTCTTCCGTGCCGACGATAAGATCGCAATCCGGTAGCACGCTTTTCAGGCGCGCCGATACGCGCTCCGATTTGACATAGCGGCCGAACCCTTCGGCATGACCCGCCAAGCCCCACAAATTCGGGCGGTAGTCGATGTCGAAGACAACCTTGCCGCCGTTTTTCTTGATCGCCCCGATTGCCTTGCGTTGGGCGGCATCGCTGTTCGCGCGGGAAAAGTGGGTTCCGGTGACCACTATGGCCTTCGCCGACTGGATGAAGCTTTCATCGATATCCTCTTCTGACAGCGCCATATCAGCGCAATCACTGCGATAGAAAATCATCGGTGATACGCCCTCGTCCTCCACCGACAACAACACAAGAGCAGTCAGACGTTCCGGATCGGTCGTCAGGCCATCCACGCAGACGTTTTCGCGCACCAATTGTGCGCGGATGAAACGTCCCATCTGCTCATTGCCCACCCGGGTGAGGAGAGCCGAACGCAAGCCAAGACGTGCAGTGCCAATGGCTATGTTGGCAGGGCAACCGCCAACGGACTTTGCGAACGAGGCAATGTCTTCCAGTCGCGAGCCGATCTGCTGCCCGTACAAGTCAACCGAAGCGCGGCCAATGGTGATGACGTCAAGCGGCGCAGCTTGTGCTTCCACGGCTTCGCTCATGCTCAACTCCCGGCAACCTCGTCGGATGGATGTCGGGCAACCCGTTGGTTGCACCTTTCAATATGAAATATTAATTCCAAATTACAGTCAATATGGAATACATGTTCTTTTGTGAAATATGAGCTGCGTTTCGCCTCAACCCTCGGTGTTGCTGCGCCTTTTTTCGGCGACGCCAACGGCGAGCGCCATGGCAAGAGCCATGGTTGCGGAGAGCGACCGGAAACCGGAAAAATCCGCTTCCGCCACCTCAAACCAAACCTTTGCGAACTGCGCCAGCGGCGAAAACGAACTGTCGGTGATGGCGATGACAGGGACGCCTTGCTCGGAGAGAAAGCGGGACTCTTCAACTGTTGACGGTGCATAGGGCGAGAAGCTTATGGCAATGGCCGCATCCTTCGCCGTAGCAAAGCCGATCATCTCGCTGTTCAGACCTGCGGCCGATTCGATCAACTGGTTCCTGATGCGAAGCTTGCCAAGCGCATAGGCGATATACGAGGCGACCGGGTATGAGCGGCGTCTGGCCAGGACGTAGACCGTCTCGGCCTTGGCCAGCGTCGCAATAGCCTGCTCAAGATGCTCTTCATTGAGCGCGCGGGAAATGTCTTCCAGCGATGTGGTGGCCGCCGCTATGAAGCCGTCGAAAATGGCCCGGTGTCCGCCTTCCTGTTCGGCCTGTGTCCGTAGCGCCAGCAGTCTTTCATCGTAGGATGAATTGCGCTCGCGCAGGCGGTCGCGAAAGACCGACTGCAGGCTGGTAAACCCGTCGAAGCCGAACTGCTGGGCAAACCGCACCAAAGTTGACGGTTGGACGCCGGCAGTAGCCGCTATGCTGGCGGCGGTGCCGAAAGCGATGTCGTCGGGATTGTCGAGCGAATAGGCCGCAATCTGCGCAATGCGCTTCGGCAGGCTGTGCCGCCGCTCCAGGATCGTGGCTCGCAATGTCTCGAAGTCGCGGGGCACCCGTTCGTCCATGTCAGTTCCAGTCGGTTGGTTGACCCCTCTGTGCATCATCATAGCGGGCCTGTGCAAGAATGTCATAGAAAATGAGTGATATATTCCATTGTGAAATAAAATGGATTATTCGATCCATATCAGTTTCCCGAAACGGAGAGCAAAATGGTTGGCGTGGGCCTTATCGGCACCGGCTTCATGGGTAAGTGCCACGCGATGGCATGGAACGCAGTCGGCACCGTTTTCCCGGATGTCGGCCGAGTGAAACTCGTGCATTTGGGCGAGGCCAATGCAGAGCTTGCGCGCCGCCGAGCGGCGGAGTTCGGGTTTGCTAGGTCGTCGGGCGATTGGCGGGCGGTGATTGACGATCCGGAGGTTGATGTTGTGTCTCTGACGACACCCAATCAATTCCATCCTGAGATGGCGATTGCGGCACTTAAGGCAGGCAAGCACTTGTGGTGCGAAAAGCCGATGGCGCCGGCCTTTGCCGATGCCGAAGCAATGGCCGCGAGCGCAAGCCAGTCGGGTCGGGTTGCGATCCTTGGCTACAACTATATCCAGAGCCCGGCTATCCGTCATATCGGCAAGCTGCTCGATGAGGGCGCCATTGGTGATGTCAATCATCTGCGCATCGAGATGGACGAAGACTTCATGGCCGACCCCGAGGCGCTGTTCTTCTGGAAGCATGAGGCTTCGTCGGGATATGGCGCGCTCGACGATTTCGCCGTGCATCCGCTGTCGCTGATTTCGGTGCTTTTTGGCCGGGTCGCTCGCGTCATGTGCGACATGGCCAAGCCGTACAAGCACCGTGAGACGGATGATGGCAGCAGGCGGGTGGTGGAAACTTACGATATCGCCAGCGTGCTGATGCGGCTTGAAAACGGGATTGCCGCCACGTTGCAGGTCAACCGTTCGGCATGGGGCCGCAAAGGCCGGATCGCATTGCAGATATTCGGCTCGAAGGGCTCCATCCTGTTCGATCAGGAACGCTTTAATGAGCTGCAGCTTTATGTGACATCCGACCGTCCTTCGGAACAGGGCTACCGGACTATCCTTGCCGGTCCGCTGCATGGTCCTTACGGAGCATTCATTCCTGCGCCCGGCCACGGACTTGGCTTCAACGACCTCAAGATTGTTGAGTGCCGCGAGTTGTTGGAGCGCATTGCCGGCGGACAGTCGCGAACCATTGATTTCGCTGAAGGGCTCGAAATCGAACGGACAGTTCATGCCATGGCGCAGTCGTTCGACGAGGGAAAGTGGGTCGAGGTCCGGTGACCTCGACCTGTTGCTTTTACTCCCCGACCACGCCGGCGATGTTCTGGTCGTAGTCTACCAGCGACCCGGTCATGACGCCGGACTGAGGGCTCAGCATATAGGTGATCAGCCGGGCAAGTTGCGCCGGCTTTACCAGTTGCCCCATCGGCTGGGCGGCTTCGGCTTTCTCCAGCCAATCGGCAGGTGCGTTGTGGAATTTTGCCTGCACCAAGGCCTCGCCTTCGGTGTCCATCCAGCCGGGCAGCACTGCGTTGCAGCGAATGCGATTTGTGCGATAGGCGCTCGCCACGTTCTTGGTCAGCGTCATCAACGCGCCCTTGCTGGTTGAATAAGGCGTCAGGAACGACTGTCCGGCATGGGCCGACATCGACAGAACGTTGACGATCGATCCCGGAGTCTTGGCTTCCAGCAGATGCCTCACCACACCCTGCATGAGGAAGAACGGGCCGCGCACATTGGTGGCGAAGATCTGGTCGAACAGATCTTGCGTAGTGTCGATCAGCGATCCGCGCGCGGAGGTCGCCGCTGCATTGACGAGAGCATTGATGGTGCCGAAATGCCCGAGCGCGGTCTCGACCACGCGCTGGCAGTCGGCAACATTGGCCACGTCGGCACTGATGAATATCGCATCCACGCCCCTGTCGCGCAAAGCCGCAGCCGCCCTGTCCCCCTTATCTTGAGAGCGCCCTACCAGTGCCAGCGCCTTGCAGCCTTCATCTGCAAGCGCCTCGGCAACGGCAAAGCCAATACCTTGCGCGCCGCCGGTCACGATGGTGCGCGTCTGGCAGTTGCGGTTGTCCGGTCCGTTCATCTTCATGTGTCCCGGTCAACGCGCCGCATCGAGGCGTATGGTCTTGCCTTGCTTCACCGATTTCAGCGCGGCGTCGGCGAGCTTGAGTGCCGCGAGCCCGTCCTGCCCGTCAGGGCTCACCTTCTTGCCCGCTGTCGCCGATGCGATGAACGCGGCAATTTCGTTGGCATAGGCATCGATGTAGCGGGTCATGAAGAAGTCATGCAGCGGTGGCCGGGTGTAGCCTTTGTCGTTGGCGAGTTCGATCGAGACAGGTCGCTGGTTTTCCGCCGCGATCATGCCTTTCGAGCCATGCACTTCGATGCGCTGGTCATAGCCATAGGTCGCGCGCCGCGAGTTTGAGATCAGGCACTGCTTTCCCGATTTCGTCTCGAGGATGACGCTGACGCTGTCGAAATCGCCGGCCGCACCAATCTTCTTGTCGACGAGGACGGAGGCATGCGCGCTGACCGCCACCGGCTCTTCGCCCAGCAGGAAGCGGGCCATATCGAAGTCGTGGATGGTCATGTCGCGGAAGATGCCGCCTGAGCGCGCGATATAGTCGAGCGGCGGCGGGCCGGGATCGCGAGACGTTATCGTCACCATTTCGACTGTGCCGATAGCCCCGTCGTCGATTGCCTTGCGCACTGCCGCAAAATGCGGATCGAAACGGCGGTTGAACCCAACCATCAGCTTTGCCTTGGCCTTCTGCACCACGGCCAGGCACTTCTCGACACGTTTGACGTCGAGGTGGATTGGCTTTTCGCAGAAGATCGCCTTGCCGGCCTTGGCAAAGCGTTCGATCAACTCTGCATGCGTATCAGTCGGCGTGCAGATGATGACGGCGTCTATGTCTTTGGCTTTCTCGATGGCATCGATGGTGCGGACTTCCGCGCCGTAGTTTGCAGAGATTTCTTTGGCCGCATTTTCGGCTGCGTCGGCGACTGCCACCAGCCGCGCTTGTGGATTGGCGGCGACGGCGCGTGCATGCACCTTGCCGATGCGGCCCGCGCCAAGCAGGCCAAATCGAATTGTCATGATATCCTCATTTTCAGTGTTCCCAAATCCTGTCGCGTGTCCGGCCTCAGGCAAAATCGGGCGCGTCGACAGCCGCCTTCACACCCGTAATCAAAGACACGATCTCGTTGCCATCGGTCTTGCTGCGATCGACGGCGCCGACGATACGGCCGCGCCGGAAGACCCAGATTCGATCGACGAGGTCGAACACTTGCCTCAGATTGTGGCTGATCAGGATAAGCGGAATGCCGCGACTTTTCAGTGTTCGAATGATGTTTTCCACTTGCGCGGTTTCCTGGACGCCAAGTGCCGCAGTCGGCTCGTCCATTATGATGAGCTTGGAAGCAAAACTCGCTGCCCGGCTGATCGCCACGCACTGCCGCTGGCCGCCGGACATGTTGCGGATCTTGTTTCTCAGGTCCGGAATCTTGACGCCGGTCGTTCGCAACGCGTCCTGCGCATGCGCAAGCATCTTTCGTTCGTTGAGGATGCTGAACGGTCCGAGGTTGAAGTAGCGTTCCTCGCGGCCAAGAAACAGGTTGGACGGCACGTCGAGGTCATCCGCCAGTGCGAGATTCTGAAACACTGTCTCGATACCGCAGTCCCGCGCCTCGATCGGGCTTTTGAACTCGACCTTCTTGCCGTTGAAGTAGATGTCGCCGGCGCTCGGCTGTTCGACGCCCGTGATCTGGCGTACGAATGTTGATTTTCCTGCGCCGTTGTCGCCGACGATGGCGACATGTTCGCCGGCTCTCAATTCGAAGTTGGCGTCCTCAAGCGCATGGACGCCGCCATAGCGCTTGGCCAAGCCAATCGTCTTGAGAATTATATCGTTCTGCGTGTCGCTCATGTCAGTTCCTGCCGCGATAGCGTTGGCGATAGACGTCGAGCACGACAGCACCGACGATGATCAGGCCCTTGAGCATCTCCTGATAGTAGGCATCGATGCGCAGGAAGGTGAAACCCGAAATGATGACGCCGAAAATCAGCATGCCGAGCGTCGTGCCAACGATGGAGCCGCGCCCGCCCGCCAGCGAAGTGCCGCCGATGACGGCCATGGCGATGGCATCGAGTTCATACATGACGCCCATGCCGGACTGCGCCGTCAGTCCGCGTGCCGAAAGCACGACCCCCGCAAGACCCGCCAGAACGCCAGCGATGACGTAGACCAGGATGAGATGCCGCTCGACATTGATGCCTGATACGCGCGCGGCCTGCTCGTTCGAGCCGATGGCGTAGGTGTGGCGCCCATAGATCGTGTAGCGCAGGATCAACTGGAACAGGATTGCCATGGCGATGAAAATCAGTACCGGCGTCATGCCAGCGCCGATGGCGGCATAGCTATCCGTGGGGAATGAGACAGGCTGGCCCTTGGTGTACCACTTGGCGATGCCACGTGCGGTGACCATCATGCCCAGGGTGGCAATGAAGGGCGGAATTCTGGTGTAGGCGATCAGCAATCCGTTGATCAGGCCCGCAAGCAGGCCGCAGCCAAGACCGATGGCGATAGGTACGACCACCGGCAGGTCGGTCAATCCCGGGAAAACGGCACGCGGATAGGTGCTGACCTGCGCGAAACTCATCGCGATCATGGCGGTCGCGCCAACGACCGACCCCGACGACAAATCGATACCTCCGGTGATGATGACTTGCGTCACGCCGATTGCGATGATGCCGA
Organism: Mesorhizobium sp. FG116; assembly: GCF_057809835.1. Taxonomy (NCBI): domain Bacteria; kingdom Pseudomonadati; phylum Pseudomonadota; class Alphaproteobacteria; order Hyphomicrobiales; family Phyllobacteriaceae; genus Mesorhizobium; species Mesorhizobium sp. FG116. The sequence goes on along the minus strand of NZ_JBMDKS010000008.1, from coordinate 19,870 downwards.
CGACAGACACCTGCAGGATCATGATCCTCAGGCGCTCGACATTGCCGAGGAAACTCTGGCCCTGAACCAGCCAGCCAAGGATTTCAAAGACAATTGCAATAACGACCAGTCCGATCAGGACGTTGATCTCGGCCGGGCGATTGCGCCGGACGGGCAGGACCTCGGAGGTCTTCGTTGGGTTCGCCACCTCGGTCATGATGTGCCCTCGTGTCCGCTCATGTCATGGCAAGTTGATGCGCGTCAGATCGGGATGATGCTTTGCCCGATCGATGACAGGCACCCCAATGCATCCGCCGCGCTTGCGTTTCGATGCCTGGGCGTTTTGACGACGCCCAGGCGAAGCTCTCTCGATGTTCAGTTCTTCGACAAATACTCGTCGACGTTGGCTGGGGTCACCAGCTTGAACGGAATGTAGACCTTGGTGTCCACCTTCTCGCCCTTGGCGATCTTGAGCGCGGTGTCGACCGCACCCTTGCCCTGACCCGCAGCATCCTGGAACACGGTGACCTTCAGGTCTCCGGCTTTCATCGCCGCAAGTGCATCTTGCGTGGCGTCAACGCCTCCGATGATCTCCTTTGTCGTGTCCTTGCCGGCGGCCTTGAGCGCTTGGATCGCACCGATCGCCATTTCATCGTTGTTGGAGACGACGGCGTCGAACTGCACACCGGCCGACAACCAGTTGGTCATCAGGTCGGAAGCCTGGGTACGCTGCCAGTTGGCGGTCTGCTCTTCCACGATCTTCATGAACGAACATTCCGGCGTAGCGATCACGTCGTGAACATCCTGAGTGCGCTGGCGTGCCGCCTGGTTGGAAAGTTCGCCCATCATGACGACGATGTTTGCTTCCGTCTTGCCGGCCTCCTTGAGCAGGCGGCAGATTTCCTGTGTTTCCAAAGTGCCGGATTCGCGTTCATCGGAAGCGACGAAGGCTTGCTTTTCAGGCAGCTTGTCGACGTTCACAGGTTCGCGGTTGACATAGACAAGCGGAATTCCGGCGTCCGCCGCGATCTTCGACAACGCAACCGTCGCGTCGGTATCGACCGGGTTCACGATAATGGCGTCGACGCCGCTCGCGATGAAGTTCTGCACCTGGCTTTGCTGCTTGGCGACGTCATTCTGTGCGTCCTCGACCTGCAGGGTCACGCCGTCGAGCGTCTTGCCATAGTCGATCATGCCGTTGCGCAATACGGTCAGGAAGTTGTCGTCAAACAGCGCCATCGACACACCGATGTTTTCAGCAAAGGCAGAGCCTGTCATCAGCGCCGAAAGTGCGGCGCCCAAAAGCAGTTTCCTCATGTCACATCTCCTCCCACTGTTGGTGTCCGGCGGCACCGGTTGTTCCGGAATCCTCGGCTGGCCGAGGAATTGCTCCCACTTCCTCGTTACACCCATTCCCTAGAGTCGGAACGGAATGTAAGAACCAAAACCAATATGTATTGAAATATTTATTCCATTTATGTGGTGAACGTCAAGCCACATTCCATGGTAAGGGGGGCAGATTCCGTATCTCTTGCCGCACTCATCCGCACGCGCATTCCGGGCGAGCGTTCAATTGGCTCGCGGGCATGCTGCCGAGGGTCCGCTGCAGTCGAACATCCGATCGGCGCGTGGAAAGATCACCGCATTGGAGCGGAACTAGGCCTGGTCCTTTGCTGCCTGACGCAGCAGCATGCCGAACAGGTCGCGGGGCTCGTCCGGATCCGCGAGCAAATCGAGTTCTTCAAACCGCTTGGTATGGACAAGCTGGTCGCGGACGTAGCGCAGCGCTGAAAAATCCTCGATGGCGAAACCGACGGAATCGAACAGGGTAATATCGCGCGGGTCGTCGCGGCCCGACGCCTTGCCGGTCATCACTTGCCACAACTCGATCACTGGATGATCGGCTGCAAGCTGCTGGATCTCACCTTCGATGCGCGTCTGCGGCGGATATTCGACAATGATATTGGAGCGCAGCAGAATATCACGGTGCAGTTCGGTCTTGCCGGGGCAATCGCCGCCCACGGCATTGATGTGAACGCCGGTGCCGACCATGTTGTCGGTCAATATCGTCGCGTACTGCTTGTCTGCTGTCACCGTGGTGATGATGTGCGCGCCTTCGACCGCTTCCTGCCCGGTTGTGCATATGGTTATGTCGAAGCCCTGTCCTTTGAGGTTGCTTACGCATTTGCGGCTGGCCGAGATGTCGATGTCGTAAAGCCGCAGCTTGTCGATGCCAAGCAGGGCCTTGAAGGCCATCGCCTGGAATTCCGATTGGGCGCCATTGCCAATGATTGCCATCGTGTCGGCGCCCTTCGGCGCAAGGTATTTGGCCGCTACCGCCGACGTGGCGGCCGTGCGAAGCGCGGTGAGGATCGTCATCTCGGTAAGCAGCATCGGATAGCCCGAGCCGACATCGGCAAGCACGCCAAATGCCGTAACGGTCTGGCGGCCCTCGCGCATGTTCTTGGGGTGGCCGTTGACATATTTGAATCCGTAGAGCTGGCCGTCGCTGGTGGGCATCAGTTCAATGACGCCGTCGTGACTATGCGAGGCGACGCGGGGTGTCTTGTCGAACAACTCCCAGCGCAGGAAGTCTTCCTCGATATAGGCAGCAAGATCGGTAAGAAAGCGATCGACGCCGATATCGAGAACAAGCTTCATCATGTTCTCGACGCTGACGAAGGGCACGATGTTCAAATTGGCAATGGTCATCAAAAGCTCCTCGTCGGCCGGTCCATGATGCGACGGCCCATCAGGCTTGCGGTAAGGTCGACAAGCAGGATGGCGGTCCTTCCCCGTTCGTCGAGGAACGGATTGAGTTCGACAAGGTCGAGGCTGGTGACCAGTCCGCTGTCATGCAGCATTTCCATGACCAGATGTGCTTCACGGAAGGTCGCTCCACCCGGAACCGTGGTTCCGACAGCCGGCGCGATGAATGGGTCGAGGAAATCCACGTCGAGGCTGACATGCAGCAATCCGTTCTCTTGCCTTACCCGCTCCAGAAAGGCGCGCAAGAGCGGAGCCATGCCGTGCTCATCGATAGTGCGCATATCGTGAACGGTGACGCCCAGGCGCGAAAGCGCCTCGCGCTCGGCCGGATCGACGCTGCGGACGCCGAGAGTGCAAACGCGCTTGGGGTCAACGGTAGCAGGGCGGGCGGGGAAATAGCCTTCGAAGCCGGGCAGGCCGGATGCATAGGCAAGCGGTACGCCGTGAAGATTGCCGCTTGCGGTGGTATCGAGCGTATGAAAATCCGGATGCGCGTCGAGCCACAAAACGAACAAGGGTCTTCCGGTTTCGGCCGCACGGCGGGCAACGCCCGAGACCGTTCCCGCCGAAATACTGTGATCGCCGCCCAGAAAGATCGGCATGGCGTCGGCAGACGCCGCATAAGCTGCCTCGGCAATGGCCGCGGTCCATGCCGAGATTTCCGGCAGGGCCTTGAGAGCCTTGTTGCTGTGCTGCGCTACCGAGACCGGCGTGGAGACCACCGTTCCGAGATCGGTCAACGTGTGGCCGAGTTCGACAAGCGCTTGCCCAAGGCCTGCGGTGCGCAGCGCGCTCGGCCCCATTTCACAACCCATGCGACCGGTTCCATCCTGAACCGGCGCTCCCAAAATCTTGCAATACATTTGCTGCCTCGACGAAGGAAAGCGGCATTGAACCGGAATGGCTTGGCGAAATGAAGTGATTCAATTGACAAGTTTGTTAGAATGTATGTCCAAATCGGTGGAACTGATTATCGAAATGGAACAAAGATGGACGATCTGGACAAAGGGCTTGTCACGCTGTTGCGCCATCGCGGTCGCCGTAGCATCTCGGATCTGGCGCTGGATCTCGGCGTGTCGCGCGCCACGGTGCGCGCACGGATGGCGCGACTGGAGAAGTCCGGCGATATCGTCGGCTACACCGTGATCCTGCGCGCTGATGCAGTTGACCAGCCTGTTCGCGGCATCATGCTGATCGAGATTGAGGGGCATGCTGCCGATCGTGTCATCAAGTCTTTGGGCGGATTTTCCGAAGTTTCGCAGATCCACACCACCAACGGTCGCTGGGATCTCGTGATAGAACTTGGCACCGGGACGCTGGCAGACCTGGACGGGGTCTTGCGCAAGATCAGGCTTATCCCCGGAATTACCGGTAGCGAAACCAGCCTGCTGCTTGCCACGCCCCGAAGCACCAAGGCGAAATTGTAGCCTGCGAGGAAGGCTTTCGCGCGCAAATTTACAGATTTCTGCCAGCCTTGAGGCCGACCGCCGTGAGTGCCTGATCAATCACAAACACGGCAAAGACATATCTTCCTGCGCCTCGCCGCTGGACAATCCTACTCAATAAGCTCGAATTTTCAGACTGTTACGGCATCGCTCGGCGAAGTGATCGCTTCTATCCTGCAAACGTGCCGATCTCCCAGTGAGGCCGATCCGGCTCAAGAACCGAAGCATTCAGCGGTTTTGCGAATGGCCGAAGACATCAAGCACTTGACGTCGATTTTTCATTATGCGAAATTCGCAACATAGATAGTTCATTATGCAGTTTTCGAGGGAAACGTGGATCTGAACGGGCTGGAAGCCTATCTTGCGGTCAGCGATCTCGGCAGCGTAACCGCCGCCGCGAAGAGCTTGAATCGATCGCAGTCCAGCGTCAGCCGGCTGATCCAGGAACTCGAGCGCGATCTCGGCTACGCGTTGTTCGAACGTTCCGGTCCCCGGCTGCTTCCGACTTCGCAGGGAATGTTGCTGCTTGAGGACGCCGAGCGGGCGCTTGGCAGCATCAGGCAGATCCGTCGCCGGGCCGAACATATCGCGCGCGGGCAACAGCGGCCTTTGAGCGTGGGCGCTATATCGGCCCTGGGTATCGGTTTGCTGCCGAAGGCGTGGGCGCTTTGCGCAGGCGATCTCGGCTGCGGTCTGGAAGTTCGCACGACACTGCCGGGGGAAGTCCGGCATTCGGTCATAGATCGGCAGGTCGACATTGGCGCGACCAGCTTGCCGCTCGATCACCGCGACATGGATATCCACTGGATCGGCAGCGCTTCGTGTGTTCTTGCCATGCCAGCTGGCGATCCGTTGAGTTCAGGCAAGGGCCCGGTTCGCCTTTCCGAGCTTGCGGGGCGGAAGTTTGTTGGAATGGCGGAGGATTTTCGCGGGTTGCCGGCGCGCATAAGGAACGTGCTTCGGCAACAGGATGTGCCGGTCGAAACGGTCATCCAGACCAGTTCCAGCATGAACCTGCTCGGGTTTATCCGGCAAGGGGCGGGCCTCAGCATCATGGAGCCGGTGACGATTGCCGGCGTGGAAATGGAGGGCGTGGTGACCCGCCCGCTGGAAACCGCCATCCCGTTCTATTTCGGCGTCATCACTCTGGCGTCGGCCGCCCCAAGCGAGGCCGGCCAGACATTCATTCGCGCAATTGCCTCGGCAGCTTCATCGCTGCTGCCGGACTTCAAGCTTCTTCAGCCTGATCAGCACGAAAAGCTGCTTCTCGAACTCGATGGTCTCGGGGACTAGCCGCAAGCGTCGCTGATATCCCGCATAACTCTTGTCGCAGCAAACAACAAAAGAGGGGAATGATGACACACTCGAAGTTTTCCAGACGTACCGTTCTGCTTGGAACGACGATCCTCGGCGTCGGCCTGTTGGCGCCCTCTCTGGCTATCGCCCAGCAGGAGCCTCGCCGCGGCGGGACGATGACCGTCCATCTCAATGCCGAACAACGCATCCTCAACCCGGCCGTCCGCGCCGGAACCGGCGTCTACATCGTCGGCAGCAAGATCGTCGAGCCGCTGGTCGATCTTGGGGCCGATGGCGAGATTGTCCCGGTTCTGGCAACCTCATGGGAAAGCTCGGCCGACGGTCTGTCCATTACCTTCAAGCTTCGCGAAGGCGTGAAATGGCATGACGGCAAGCCTTTCACCTCTGCCGACGTGCAGTTCAGTGCCATGGAACTGTGGAAGAAGGTCCTCAACTACAGCGTCCAGTTGCAGCTCTATCTCGACGCCGTTGACACGCCTGATCCACAGACCGCGGTCTTCCGCTATTCGCGTCCGATGCCGCTAGGTCTGCTGCTCAGGGCTCTTTGCGATCTCGGCTATGTCGCTCCTCGCCACATCTATGAGGGGACAAATGTTCTGGAGAATCCGGCAAATGTGGCTCCGATCGGAACGGGTCCATTCAAGTTCGTCGAATATCAGCGCGGGCAGCACATCATTGCCGAGCGCAATCCCGAATATTGGCGTGAAGGCTTCCCGTATCTCGACAAGGTCGTCTGGCAGGTCATCACCAATCCGTCCACGGCCGCTGCTGCCGTCGAGGCGGAGCAGGTGCTCATCAGCCCCGACATCACCATGTCGCTGGCTGACATCAACCGGCTGTCGAAGGACGAGCGTTTCGAGGTGTCGAGCCGCGGCAACGAAGGCGCGTCGTTCAACAACGACGTCGAGTTCAATTTTCGCCGCAAGGAATTGTCGGACGTTCGGGTGCGCCGGGCCATTGTCCACGCCATCGACGTACAGTTCTTCATCGACAACTTCCTGTACGGCATGGGCGAGATTGGCGTCGGCCCGATCCCGACCTTCTCGAAGAATTTCTATACCGGCACGAAGAACCCTTACCCGTTTGACCGGGCCAAGGCGGAAGCGCTTCTGGACGAGGCGGGCTATCCTCGCGGCGCAGATGGAAAGCGCTTTGCAATCAACATCGTGCCGATACCCGGCGCCGAGGACATGACGCTGTTTGCCACCTTCATGCAGCAATCCCTGGCGGAAGTCGGTATCGACCTCGAGGTTGTCTCGCTCGACATCGCCGGTGCCTTGAAGCGCATCTACGATGACTGGGACTTCGACTTGGCGACCGGTTGGCATCGGTTCCGTGGCGATCCGGCCGTCTCGACTACGGTCTACTATCGGTCAGGCGCCAAGAAGGGCGTGCCTTGGAGCAACCAGTTCGGTTGGCAGTCAGATGAGGTGGACAACCTCATTGACTCAGCCGCATTCGAACTCGATCCAGCCAAGCGCAAGGAACTTTACGGCCGGTTGGTCGATCTGGTGAACGCCGATCTGCCCGTATGGATGGCGACCCAGCGCACCGCCGTTTCGACGACGAACCGCAAGGTTCAGAACCACCACAACAGCGCCCGATGGGATTTCGGTAGCTGGTACGACACTTGGGTCGCTGAGTAACAAAGGTCATTGCGGTGCCCTTTGCGGGCACCGCAATGACGAACGACCAGGAAATCAAAAATGCTGAATAGTGCTGCAACTGCCAGCCCGGGGCATGGGTTGGCGGCATTGGAACTTCGTGTCGCAGAAGACCTGAGAAACCTCAATTATCCGGCAAGGAGTTGGGTTCCCAGCCGCGCGCCTGTCGACAACAAGGACGTCCAGGATGTCGTTGTCATCGGCGCTGGCATGTGCGGCCTCGTCGCCGCTTTTGCACTCAAGATGGCCGGCATTTCCAGGTTTCGGATCATCGACCGCAACCCGGCTGGTCTTGAAGGACCGTGGCTGACCTATGCCCGCATGGAGACGCTTCGCTCGCCCAAGGATCTGGTTGGTCCTGCCTGCGGCATTGGCTCGCTGACCTTCAGGGCCTGGTACGAGGCGTCCTTTGGATTGCAAGCCTGGGATGACCTCTACCGGATTCCCCGGGCGGTCTGGATGGACTACCTGGTGTGGTTCCGCGATGTTCTCGGCCTTCCTGTCGAGAATGGCTTCGAGGTTTCCTCGATTGGCCCCGGCGAGGGAAATCTGGTCGCGGTGGATTTCGCGGCCGGCCGGCCGTCGATCCAGGCGCGCAAGATTGTGCTGGCTACGGGGCGTGATGGCGTTGGCGGGCCTGCAATCCCGTCTTTCGTGGACGGGCTGCCGAAAGCCGTATGGGCACACACGACGGAGATGATCGACTTCAGCGCCCTTGCCGGAAAGCGCGTCGTCGTGGTTGGTGTCGGCGCCTCTGCAATGGACAACGCTGCGACCGCACTTGAATCCGGCGCCAGCGAGGTTCGCCTGCTTGCGCGCCGTCCGGTCATGCCGTGCATCAATAAGCTGATGGGAATTGGCAGCTACGGATTGAGCGCCGGTTTTTCTGCGCTCGACGACAACTGGAAGTGGCGAATCTCCGAATATGCGATGCGGCAGCAGACGCCCGCGCCCCGCAGTTCTGTTTTGCGGGTCAGTCGGCATGGCAATAGCTCTTTCCACTTCGGCCAAGGCATCGAGCAGATCACGCTTCAAGGTCAAGAACTCGATATCCGCACGACGGCAGGTGCCTCCATTCAAGCCGATTTTCTGATCCTCGGTACAGGATTCGAGGTCAACCTCGATACGCGGCCCGAACTGAACAATATTGCTCGCAATGTTGCGCGTTGGCGCGATCGCTTTGAAGCTCCGAAAGGCATGGAAGCAGCGGATCTTTATCGCCATCCATATCTGAATTCCGACTTTTCCTTCCGGGAGAAGACGCCGAATTCAGCACCTTGGGTCGGAAACATCTACTGCTTCAACCACGCCGCGGCACTGAGCATGGGCAAACTGAGCAGCGATATTCCAGCTATCAGCGAGGGCGCGCAGTTGCTCGCCAAGTCGATATCCGAAGCATTCTACGTCGAAGACATAGAGCATCACTGGGGATTGCTCGAGAATTATGAAGAGCCGGAGCTTTTCGGAGATGAATGGATTGGCTCCGAAATATAGCACGCTCAAATCTTGAGATATTTGGGAAAAATATATCAATGCAGACCATATCGTTGGAAGCCCTGATCGGGCCTTGTGATAGTGCCGCCTCTGACCTGTTCGAGAAGCGGCGCGAGATTATCGACTTAAGCGATGCATGCTTGCAGGCAGCGATTGCCCCGTCAGACCCCGGCGGTATTGGTCATGGGCTTCGTTGGGCGCTGGCGCTGCGGATGGCGAGATTGCACAGCATCGACGAATTGGTCGATGTTCTGGAAGCAAGCGAGCCGGAACATGAGGTTTCGGAATTTCTCGGCTCGATCGCCGTGGGCCGCGAAGCTGCCGGTGCCGACCTGCGTACGCGCGCCATCGTTGCTCACGCCGACATGTTGGCCAACGAGCCCCGTGCAGCCACGAAACAGTGCATCGTCAAGCTTGTCGAAGCCGGCGTGGAACAGGCTGATATCGTCCGCCTGTCAGAATTTGTCGGTGTCCTGAGTTACTACATGCGCGTCGTTGCCGGCGTGAAGCTGCTGACGGGGAGGGCGTGATGACCACTGTCGTCGAGCAATTCACCACGAAGATTCCGTACTGGAATCCCTACATCGTGCCCGTCGATCTTGAGACCGCATCGCAAGAGCAGAAGGAAGCGTTGAAGATCACGCCTTCCAATATGAAGGTTTCGGAATATGTGCTGGTGCTGGCGCATGATCCCGAGACACTTGCCGTCCGGTCCCCGCTTTTCAACGAAGTGATGTATGGCAAGGATGGCCTTGGCCGGGCTGAGCGCGAACTGGCGGCCCTTGGCGCTTCAATCTACAATGGCTGCGTCTATTGCACGGCTGTACATTCGAGCCGCTACATCTCGCTGTCGAAACGCCCGGAAGTCGTCGACGAGATATTCGCAAGCGGCGTCGATGCCGAACTCGACGAGAATGCGTCTGCTCTTTTTGACCTCAGCGTAAAGCTTTCCAAGGCGCCGCCTGAAGTTCCGGAAAGTTCGATCGGCGACCTCAGGGCGATGGGTTACTCGGACCTTGAGATCTTCGATCTGATCCTGTCGGCCGCGATGTTCGGCTGGGCGAACCGGCTGATGCATTCACTGGGCGAGCCGTTGATGTCGAAACCTTAGCCCGCGGCAGAACCAGGAAGGCATTCCATCGCATAGCGGACAAGCCGCTCATCATTGAGCGGCAGACGAACAAGTGAGAAAGTGAAAATGAAACCATCTTCCATAGCGGTCTCAGTCGATGTCGGCGGCACTTTCACCGATATCGTCTACCTGTCCGGCGACAACAAGCTGAATGTCCTGAAAGTGCCGACCAGCAGGCCGAACCCTTCCGAGGGCATGCGGCAGGGTCTGTTGGAGATCGCCGGCAACGATGAGGGCTTTCTCAAGCGGGTCGATCGCTTTGTTCATGGCACGACGGTTGCCACCAATGCGGTTCTTGAGCGCAAGGGGTCGCCTACCGGGCTGCTGGTAACCGAGGGTTTCCGGGATGTGCTGGAGATTGGCCGCTCTTTCCGCCCGAATATGTACGACGTGTTTGTCGACAGCGGAACGCCGATCTTCCTCGCGGGGCGCTCGCGTCGTCTCGGCGTCAAGGAAAGAATAGGCCCCAAGGGAGAGGTCATCCAGGCTCTCGACGAGGCCAGCGCTCGCGAAGCGATCCGTCAGCTTGTCGATGCCGGCGTCGAGGCTATCGCCGTCGCGTTCCTGTTCTCGTTCGTGAATCCGGAACATGAATTGAGGGTGGCGGAGCTGATCGCCGAGATCGCGCCGTCCATGCATGTGTCGCTGTCTCATCAGGTCGATCCGGCATTCCGCGAATTCGAGCGGACCTGCATCACCGCGTTCGATGCCTATGTGAAACCAAAGCTAAGCCATTACCTGAAAACCGTGTCGGAAGATCTGGCCAGCGTCGGCGTTCCGGCAAACCTGCAGGTGATGCAGTCGCGTGGCGGTCTCAGCAACGCCGGCACTGCGGTGCAACGGCCGGTACGTCTCTTCCTTTCCGGGCCGGCTGGCGGCGTTATGGGCGCGCGCGGTTGTGGCGGCGTTGCCGGCGAGCATGATCTCATCACCTTCGATGTCGGCGGCACATCCTGCGATATCGCGCTGATCCAGGATGGCCAGCCCTTGGTCAAGCCAACCAGCTCCATCGACGGATACATGGTCCGCGTGCCCATGGTCGATGTGAACGCGATTGGATCAGGCGGCGGCAGCATCGCCTGGCTGGACGTCGGTGGCGGTCTGCGTGTGGGACCGCATTCGGCAGGCTCCGTTCCCGGTCCCGCCTGCTACTCAAAGGGCGGCGAAGAAGCGACGGTGACCGATGCCTCCGTCGTGCTGGGTTACATTAATCCGGACTATTTTGCCGCGGGCTCACTCAAGCTCGATCCGAAACTTGCGCACAAGGCGGTGAAGGAAAAGATCGCGGATCCGCTCGGCATGTCCGTCGTCGAGGCGGCACTTGGCATTCATCGCGTGGTCAACGCGCAGATGTCAGAAGGCATTCGCCTGATTTCGGTAAAACGCGGCATCGATCCCCGTGATTTCACGCTTGTGCCTCTCGGCGGTGGCGGTGGCATGCATGCGACCGCGCTGGCGGACGATCTTGGCATGGATCGCATTCTTGTGCCCGTTTATCCGGGCGTTCTGGCCGCCTGCGGCTTGCTCGTATCGCCGGTCCAACATGAAGCTTCCGTCTCGTTCCAGAGCCGGATCGAAGACACGACGCTTGAACAGATCGAGCAGAAGCTGGCTGGTCTGGTCGAACAGTGCCGCGAGTTGATGGCACTCGAAAATGCCGCATCCGATTTCGAGCTGAACTATTCGGCAGATATCTGCTTCGTGGGACAATCTCATACGCTTGCCATCCCGCTCGACCTTAAGGCGCTGCGCGCCGACGGCGGTAGCTTGCGCTCGCTGAGCGAGGCATTCGTGCAGGAACACCGCCGCATCTACGGTCATGGCGAGCCGGGTCCGACCAGGATCGTCAATCTCGGCGCCGTGGCATCGGTTTCCCCACCCTGGTCTTTCGATAAGGTCTCCTATGAGACGATCCCGGCGACGCGTGGCGGAACCCTCCGGGAAGCAATTTTCAATCTCGAAGCCGGGCCGGTAAAGGCAAAGGTGGTCGAGCGTCATTCGCTGGCCGTTGGCGATGTCGTCGTGGGGCCTGCTATTTTGGAACAGAGCGACACCACCACGCTGGTAAGCCCGGGCTGGACCGCGACGGTCATCACCGGCGGCAACATCATGATGGAGCGGAACTGACATGCTCAACACCACCATAAGAGCAATGGACCCGGTCACCATCGAGGTGACGCGCAACAAGCTGGACAGCATCGCAGACGAGATGGAATGGACGCTGCTGAGCGCATCATTCTCACCTATCGTCAAGGAGGGCCTCGATGCGTCGGCCGCCCTTTTCCTGCCGAATGGAACCACGCTTGCGCAGGCTTGCGCCATTCCGATCCACCTCGGCTCGCTCATTCCCAGTGTCGGCAACATCATCCGTGTGTTCCCGATCGAGACGATGCGCGATGGCGACGTCTACTGCATGAACGATCCCTACGCAGGCGGCACCCATATCCCGGACGTGGCGGTTGTCATGCCGGTGTTCCACCATGGGCAAGTCATCGCGCTCAGCGTGACGATGACGCACCATCAGGATATCGGCGGCATGGCGCCGGGGTCAGTGCCGACAAACGCCACCGAGATTTACCAAGAAGGCCTGCGCATCCCCGCGCTGAAGCTGATGTCTGATGGGCGCTACAATGAGACGCTGATACAGCTCATTCGGCTCAACGTCCGCACGCCGGATTACTTCATGGGTGACCTCAATGCGCAGATCGCCGCTTGTACCGTCGGTGCGCGCCGAATTCGCGAACTTGCCGACAAGGTCGGCGGCAGCGAGAGCTTCGTCCAGATAACCGACACGCTCATCAAGCGCTCGGAAATGCTGACCCGCGAAGCCTTGCTCAAGCTGCCGCGCGGCACGTACCGGTCGGTCGACTACATCGACAATGACGGCGTCGATCTCGATCAACCCGTCAAGATTGAGATCGCGGTTACCATTGGTGAAGGCACGATGCACTTCGATTTCACCGGCACCAGCGCGCAGGTGCGTGGCCCGTTCAACTGCGTGCCTTCCGGCCCGCAGTCGGCAGCCTACTACACCGTGCGGGCCTTAACTGACCCCACGATCCCCACGAATGGCGGCTGCTTCAGGCCGGTCACGCTGCATTTGCCGCGAGGCTCGCTGGTCAATCCGATCGAGCCTGCCCCGGTCAACGCCCGTTCGATTTCGATCAAGGCACTGGCCAACAACATGATGGGTGCCTTGGCTCCTGCTGCGCCCCACCTGGTGCCGGGGTTCAACGCCAATCTCCATCTCATAACCTTTGGCGGCCAGCGTTCCGACGGCTCCAATTTCGTCGTGGGCGAACTCGTCTCCGGAGGCATGGGCGCCACGTCGAGGAATGACGGCAACAGCGTCATGGAAGGCGACGTCTCCAACGGCATGAACATGCCGATCGAGGCGATGGAACTCGACTATCCGATCCGCATGGTCAGTTCGGAGCTTCGCACGGATTCAGGCGGTGAAGGCCGCTGGAGGGGCGGGCAGGGCTATTCGCGCGAATATCTTGCACTTGCCGACGGCATAACGCTGACCCACCGCGGCGACCACCACCGCCAGGGCCCGCGCGGCACCGCAGGCGGCGGATATGGCCTTAACGCGTCGTCGTGGATCATCCGGGCCGACGGACGCCGCGAGGAGATCAAGTCCAAGCTTGTTACTCATCTCAACAAGGGTGACCGGCTCTTCCTCAATACCGCCGGTGGTGGCGGCTTCGGCAACGTCGCCGAACGGCAGCCGGGCCTGATCAGCAGGGATCTCGCCGACGGCAAGGTCTCGCAGCGTTTGGCCGACGACTGGATGAAGAAGCAGAAAGTTGCGCAATGATCCTGCGTGTCCTCGTTCGACGGCTGATAAGCAGCATTCCCGTGCTGCTTATCGTTCTCATCGGACTGTTCGTGCTGTTGCAGTTCGCTCCCGGCGATACCGTGGATGCGTTGCTGGCCCAACTGGGTGGCGGAGGCAGCGAGGAACTCGCTGCCGAACTGAGGCGCATGTACGGCCTTGATGTGTCGTCGACGGCGCGCGCGCTGAACTATCTCTGGAACCTCGTTCGATTCGACCTCGGCTATTCCGCCATCTACGGCAAGCCTGTCGCGGATGTCATATTCGAGCGCGTGCCCTTGTCGCTGCTGATGATGGGGTCGGCCCTTTGTTTCGCCTTCTCCATCGGTGGCGCGCTGGGTGTCCTTGCCGCCCGCTATGTCAATCGGTGGCCTGATACTCTGGTGTCTACTGTCGGTCTCGTTTTCTATGCGACGCCTGCCTTCTGGTTCGGCCTGATGGGTATCGTCGTCTTTGCCGTGAAACTCGCGTGGCTGCCGCCGGGCGGCATCGAGCAGATCGGTTCCGGCTTCACCGGAATAAGGCGCGTGCTGGATATTGCCTGGCACCTCATCTTGCCGGTTTCCTCGCTCGCGCTGATCTTCCTCGCAACGCACCTGCGCATCATGCGCGCTTCCATGCTTGAGGTCATGACCCTCGACTTTGTCAGGACGGCACGCGCGAAAGGCGTCCGCGAAAGCACCGTCATCTATCGCCACGTTCTGCGCAATGCCCTGCTGCCGATGGTGACATTGCTCGGCCTTCAGGCAGGAACCATGCTTGGTGGTTCGGTGGTGGTCGAAAGCGTGTTCTCGGTGCCGGGGTTGGGCCGACTGGCCTACGAGTCCGTCGTTCAGCGCGACTTGAACACATTGCTCGGCGTGGCGCTGATTTCGAGCATCCTCGTCATCGTGATCAATCTGTGCGTGGACCTTCTCTACGCATGGCTCGACCCGCGCATAGTTGCGAGGTGACTCAATGGAATTCCTGAAGCTCTACAGACGCTCGCCTGTCGCCATGTTCGGGCTGATCCTGCTGCTCGGCTTTATTGTCATGGCGTTGGTCGCGGGCATTGTCTTCCCAAAAAATCCTCTTGCTCTCGTGGGGCGGCCACTTCAATGGCCGTTCACCAATCCGCATTACTTGCTGGGCACGGACAATCTGGGCCGGGACATCGCGGCGCAATTGTTTTACGGAGCGCGGGTATCGCTCCTCATCGGTCTCGTGGCGACGTCGATATCGATAGTCATCGGCGTGGTGATCGGCGCTTTGTCCGGTTACTACGGCGGGTGGGTGGATGATGTGCTGATGCGCATCACGGATGCGTTTCAGACGCTCCCCAGCTTTATACTTCTGCTTGTCGTCGTTGCCGTCTTCGGCACGGACCTCAAGACCGTCACCATTGCCATCGGCCTTGTCTCATGGCCCTCTCCCGCCCGGCTGACCCGTGCGGAATTCCTCACTTTGCGCACGCGTGAATTCGTCGAATCGTGTCGGCTGATCGGCCTGCGCGACCGGCAGATCATCTTTCGCGAAATACTTCCGAACGCGCTTCCCCCCATCATCGTCTATGCCAGCGTCATCATGGCGACGGCGGTGATCCTGGAAAGTTCGCTCGCGTTCCTGAACCTGTCCGACCCGAACATCGCGTCGTGGGGCAACATGATCGGAGCCGGTCGCGCGGTCCTGCGCAGCGAATGGTACGTGGCCGCGCTGCCCGGCATTGCAATCTTGCTGATCGTTCTCGCCGTGTCCCTGGTGGGCCAGGGCCTGAACGACATGCTCAATCCGAGGTTGAAGCGCCAGTGACCCAGCCCCTGCTTGAAATTGATGGGCTGAATGTCCGCTTGCCGGACTGGGCCGATCGCGCCTTTGCGATCAAGGACCTGTCCCTGACGATCAACCGCAACGAGATCGTGTGCCTTGTTGGCGAAAGCGGTTCCGGAAAGTCCCTCACTGGAACCGCGGTCATGGGCCTGTTGCCGCCCAGCATCAAGGTGGAATCCGGCCGTGCCGTCTTTGACGGAATGGACTTGCTGAAGCAGACGCCGGAAACCATCCGCCGGCTTCGCGGTTCGCGCATCGCCATGGTCTTCCAGGAGCCGATGACGGCTCTCAATCCTGTCCGGACGATCGGCGATCAGATCGGCGAGATGTTCCGTTCCCACGTGAAGCTTTCGAGACGAGAGATCCGGCAAAGATGCCTGGCGCTTCTGGAAGAGGTGCGCATCCCCGATCCGCAGCGGGTCATCAACGCCTATCCGCACCAGATGTCCGGCGGCCAGCGGCAGAGAGCCATGATCGCCATGGCGCTTGCGCTTGAGCCTGACCTTTTGATCGCAGACGAACCCACTACCGCTCTCGACGTGACGACGCAGAAGCAGATCATCAACCTGATGCAGGAGATTCAGCGTCGCAAGGGGATGTCCATCCTCTTCATCACGCACGATCTCGGCGTTGTCGCCGATATCGCCCATCGTGTCGCCGTGATGCAGGGTGGCGCCCTGGTTGAAACGGGAACGGTCCAGGACGTGCTGGACAATCCGAGCCAGGATTATACGAAGCGCCTTCTGGCTGCGGTCCCTTCAATCGAGCCACCGCCGAAAAGACAACGAAATGAAGCAGAGGTCCTGTCGGTCAAGGCGGTATCGAAGACCTACAGCAGCAGGGGTTGGTTCGGACGTCCGACGCGCACGACCTATGCCGTGTCGGATGTAAGCTTTTCCCTGGCGAAGAACTCGACACTCGGAATCGTGGGCGAAAGCGGCTCGGGCAAATCCACGCTTGCGCGATGCATTGTCGGTCTTCTCAAGCCCGAATTGGGCCAGATGCAGCTTGACGGCCAGTCGCTGCTCGGCATGAACCGACGGCAGGCGCGGGAAAATGCCCGTCGCGTGCAAATGGTGTTCCAGGATCCCTTCGCTTCCCTGAACCCGCGCCGCAAGGCAGGCGAATTGGTCATGCAGGGCCTGCTCGTCCACGGCACGCCGAGACCTGAAGCGCGCCGCCGCGCGGAAGAGATGTTCACGATGGTGGGGCTGGACCCCGCATCGATGGACAGGTACCCGCATGAATTCTCGGGCGGTCAGCGCCAGCGTATCGGCCTTGCCCGTGCCTTGACGCTGGGGCCGGAACTTCTTGTTGCGGACGAGCCGGTCTCGGCGCTCGACGTGTCGGTCCAGGCACAGGTTCTCGACCTGCTCGTCTCCCTGCGCGAGCGGCTTGGCCTGACCATGGTCTTCATCACGCACGACCTGCGCATTGCCGCGCAACTTTGCGATGAAATCGCGGTGATGAAGTCCGGCAAGATCGTCGAGCATGGGCCAGCCGCCGACGTTTTCGCCAATCCTCAGCACGCCTATACACGCGAACTGATGGACGCCATTCCGGGTCACGACTGGTTTCTCCGGAAGAAGCGCGTTCCAGCGCCGGCAACTTAACCGCAGATATTCAGGACGAAAGGCATGTATCCAGAACTCTTCCTTTTCATCGACGGTGCCCGGCACGGCGTTGAAGGCCGTGCGCACGAAGCGGTCATCAATCCGGCCACCGGCGAGACGATCGGCATGCTGCCGCTTGCCGGCGAAGCTGACCTGCAAATGACGCTGGAGGCGGCCGACCGTGCATTCAAAACATGGCGTCTTGTACCTGCGGCGGAACGCTGCCGCATTTTGCGCAATGCCGCCGGCTTGCTGCGCGCAAGGGCCGGTGAGCTTGCCTTGCGCCTGACGCTGGAACAGGGCAAGCCGCTGCGCGATGCAGCAGCCGAGTATATCGGCGCGGCGGAAATATTCGAATGGTACGAGGAAGAAGGCCGGCGTGCATATGGTCGCGTGATCCCAGGCCGCGCGGTGGGCCTGCGTCAGATTGTGCTCCAGGAGCCTATTGGTCCGGTCGCGGCGTTTTCGCCATGGAATTTCCCGGTCATTACCTCGGCAAGAAAGATTGCCGCCAGTCTCGCGGCGGGGTGCACATGCATCCTCAAGCCTTCCGAGGAAACGCCGTCATCGGTGCTGGCCGTGGCTTCCATCCTCGAAGAGGTTGGTCTTCCTTCCGGCGTGCTCAACATCGTTTTTGGCGTGCCGGAAAAGGTCTCGACGACGCTCGTGCGTTCCCCGCTGGTTCGAAAGGTAAGCTTGACCGGTTCGACAAGGGTTGGCCGGGAGCTAGCGCGCCTTGCGGCCGAAGGCCCAAAACCTGCTACGATGGAATTGGGTGGCCATGCCCCTGTCATAGTAGCAGGGGATGTCGATGCTGGCGTGGCCGCACGTTTGTCGGCAATGGCCCGGTTCAGGAATGCGGGACAGACCTGCATCGCGCCAACGCGCTTCTACGCGCACAAGTCGATTGCAGCGAAGTTCGTCGAAGGCTTTGTCGAGCAGGTCAAGACCATCAAGCTTGGCGACGGTCGTGAGGACGACGTCACGATGGGCCCCCTTGCCAACGCACGAAGGGTCGAAACGATCAGTGAACTCGTCGATGATGCGGTGCAAAAAGGTGCGAAGGTCGCACACGGCGCCAAGCGTGCCGGCAATCGAGGTTATTTCTACGAGCCGACTGTATTGGTCGATGTGCCGGGTGACGCGCGCATCATGAGCGAGGAGCCGTTCGGTCCAGTCGCGATCATCAACTCCTATGACGATCTGGACAGCGTCATAAGAGAGGCAAACGGGCTGCCCTATGGTCTGGCGGCCTATGTTTTCAGCAACTCCGACCCTCTTCTGGCCAGGCTTGTTCGTAACATCGAAGCAGGCGCGATTGGTATCAACAGTTTCGGCGTGTCGTTACCCGAAGCACCGTTCGGGGGCGTCAAGTCGAGCGGCTATGGCTCGGAAGGTGGCTATGAGGGTCTGGGTTCGTATCTGGTCACCAAATATGTGAACCACGCGCTCATGCCCCAATCAGGTGCCTGACGAGGCTTCTTTGGCCGGAAAACGTTGGATTTTCCGGCGAGCCGACTACCCGTAAAAGCTGTAAGGTATCGCCACATCGACGGACCGATTCACTGGGCGTGTCCGCTGCCATCGACTTGGCCGACCACTATTGATCAGCTCCAATTGTAACAATTTTAGTATTATCTTAAGTATTAACCAGCTCCAAATATTCCGCATTTCGGCATAACCCCTTATATCGCCTAGCACTCCTCCCCATTGATCGCCCGAGGATTTCGTGGATTCCGTGCGTTAAGTAACAAGGGGTTTGGCGATGGCTACCGAAAGCTTCACTGAGAATCTGTCTTCCGATACGGCACACGAGCAAGTTGAGCGCCCGGTGGCGTTCCAGGGCGAACAGCAAATCCAGGTTGCACAGGCTGAAACCGCGCCAGCGGCCGCTGTCGAAACGGCGGCTCCGAGTGGAGCGCCTGGAGAGACGGTCGTTGCGGTGGCGGAAAACAACACTGTCAAGCTGCCGGCCGGCACCTCCATCGAGCGGATCGAGATCGATGGCGACAACCTTGTACTGGTTCAGCCAGATGGAACCCGTATTGTCATCGAGCATGCGGCGCTGCATGTGCCTACTTTCGTCATCGATGATGTCGAGATCCCCCAGGAAGCTCTCGTCGCTGCGCTCCAGGCCAATGACATCAACGTGGCAGCGGGTCCCGACGGTACGCTCACCGCATCGGCATCTGGTTCCGAAAGCGCCGGTGGCAACTTCGATCTGCCGTTCCCCGGAATTGGCGATGCCGGCCCAATCATCGACCTCCTCCCCCCGACCGCGCTGCAATTTCCGGAACTCGAACGGCGTGAACTTTTCCCGGGCCGCACCAATCGTGGCCCGTCGATCGATCCGGATCCCAGCAATCCGAACGACCCCAACAATCCCGGCGGCATTGGTGTCAGCGATCGGATCGTCAACGAAGCCGGTCTGCCGGCCGGATCGGCGGCAGGCAACGGCAGCTCCGTTGTGCATGGAATCCTGCAACTTTCTGATCCGGACGGATTGAGCGACATCGCCAGCATCACCATAAATGGTCAGACTTTCACCGTTGGCGAACTCGCTGACAACTCGGTGGCTAAGTCCGTTGTGGGTGCGCACGGCACGCTGACGATCACGGCCTACAATACGACGACGGGCGTTGCGAGCTACAGCTACGAGCTGACGTCTGCGACGACGGACGTTGCCAGTGTTGCGGAGACGGATGCGTTCACGCTGACGGTGTCCGACGGCACGACCAGTTCGGCGCCGGCCACCATTACCATCGAGATTGTGGACGATGTGCCGACGGCGGTGGCGGACACGGGCTACGGGG